>VGCJ01000177.1 GCA_016870035.1 Alphaproteobacteria bacterium | reverse complement strand
TCTTGTGCCCGGCGGTTTCGGCCAACGTGGTGCTGAAGGTAAAATCAACGCCGCGCGTTTCGCACGTGAACGAAAAGTTCCTTATTTCGGTATTTGCTTCGGCATGCAAATGGCGGTGATTGAAGCCGCGCGTAATCTCGCCGGTATTAAAGACGCGAACTCGACCGAGTTTGGCCCCTGCAAAGAGCCGCTTGTTGGTTTGATGACCGAATGGATGCAGGGCAATGAATTGAAAATCCGCGAAGCGGGTGGTGATCTCGGGGGCACGATGCGTTTGGGTGCCTTCCGCGCGCGGCTCGAAGAGGGCAGTCATATCGCCGAGATTTATGGTTCAAGCGATATTTCAGAACGTCATCGCCATCGTTACGAAGTGAATATGGCCTATCGCAAAAGGCTTGAAGAAAAGGGCATGAAATTCGCGGGCGTCTCGCCAGATGGGTTACTGCCCGAAACCGTCGAATATCCGGATCATCCCTGGTTCATCGGCGTGCAATATCACCCTGAATTGAAATCACGCCCCTTTGAGCCGCATCCTCTATTTGCAAGCTTCATCGCGGCGGCGGTTGAGCAGGCGCGGTTGGTGTGATTCAATAGTTATTGCTTCGCATTTGCTCGCTATGATGGAGTAAGTCGAATTTTACTAAAACCCTCTCTTTCAGCTTAAACGCGCATCATCAACTCGCCTTTACCTTTACCTTCCCCGTTACCGCGCGGATGGCTCCGGGCGTAATGGTTGATCTTTGTCGCAGGGTTGTTAGAGTTGCCCTGAGGTCGTGTGTGTGTATGACTCGGGGCCTAAGAAACTGCACTTAACACGGCAGTGTATCTGCCGACACCAAACTGCCCTGACGCCACCACGTCGGGGTGGCGGCGTAATGTCCAGGCTGCAAGGCTAAAAGCGCTGCGGCTATAGTTGAGTGGCTTTCTTAGCACCCCGACTCCAATGTCTTACGCTGGAGTCGTTTTCGTTTTGAGGACTTTCACCAGTGCGCCGCACCGGTGTCGTTTTCATTCTCGTGTCCGTGTTTCTCACACGCGCGACCGGTGAACGGAGGGGTGAATGCAGAAACTCAATTTCAACGAGCCGAACAGTTTCCACGCGGCACTTGAAACGCTGAGCCTCACGCTTGCTGTCGTAATGATCTGCCTTCGCGACCATGTTTCGTTCGATAAGGGCGAACTCCCTCTTTAAGCTGCGCATATTCTCTCGGCGATGCTTGAAGACAGCCACGAAGAGGTCGAGCGCCTGATTATCAGGATGGATCGCAGGGGTTAAAAACTTCGAGCGTATATGCCGTCCGGTGATCCTTCGGGTAAGCGCGCCCGTAAACATCGCCATGAGACAAAGCGTCAAATTTTTACATATTCTCTCGTCTTGCGGGCTGATCGGCGCACTGCTCGGTCACATGCTCATTCTCTGGCATGCGCCACAGGCGACGGTAGCGGAGTACGCAACCTCGCGCGAGACGATTTCGCAAATCGCGCGCTTCATTCTTGTGCCTTCGCTCGGCATCTCTTTGGTCACGGGCTTCTTGGCCATGCTGGTGCACCGCCAATATCAGCAAAAGCGTTGGGCTTGGGCTAAAGCGCTTTTGGGACTTTCAATGTTTGAAGCCACACT
>VGCJ01000176.1 GCA_016870035.1 Alphaproteobacteria bacterium | reverse complement strand
GCTTGCAAAATCACCGGCGCGTCAGTTTCCGCCGCGGCCGCAAGGATCGCATTCGCCTGTTCCATATTGTTGATGTTGAATGCAGGCACGCCATAGCCGTGTTCAGCCGCGTGATCGAGCATTTGTCTCATTGTGATGCGTGCCATAATCCTAAATCCCCTTTTATCTTTTCGACGACTTACAAATCACTTTGTGTTTATGAGCGTCTCAACGCATCAACGCCGGGCAATGGCTTGCCTTCAAGCCATTCGAGGAACGCGCCGCCTGCCGTTGAAACATAGGTAAAATCATCTGCGGCGCCTGCATGATTGAGCGCGGCGACCGTATCACCACCGCCCGCGACCGAAAGCAACGCGCCGGCCTTTGTGAGGCGCGCGGCTTCTCTAGCAACCGCATTCGTGCCTGTGTCAAAAGGCTCGAGTTCAAACGCGCCGAAGGGGCCGTTCCAGACGAGTGTCTTTGCCGTTGCAAGCTTTGCGGCAACGGTCTTGATCGATTGCGGACCAATATCGAGGATCATGTCGTCGCTACCGACCGCATCAACGGAGACAACTTTGTTGGCCGCATGTGCTTTGAATTCTGATGCTACCGTCGCATCAACCGGCAATACGATTTCGCAACCGGAGGCTTTCGCTGTGTTCAGCACGTTGCGCGCCGTATCAAGCAAATCTTTTTCGCAAAGCGATTTGCCGACAGCCTTGCCTTTAGCGGCTAGAAACGTATTCGCCATACCACCGCCAATGACGAGGATGTTCACTTTCTTCACAAGATTGCCGAGCAGCTCAAGCTTGGTCGAGACTTTTGCACCACCAACAACAGCAAGCACCGGACGCACAGGCTGCTCGAGCGCTTTAGCAAGCGCTTCGATTTCAGCCTGCATTGTACGGCCGGCATAAGCCGACAACACTTTCGCCAAACCTTCGGTAGACGCATGTGCCCGATGCGCTGCAGAGAAGGCATCATTCACATAGACATCGCCATTCGCTGCAAGCGCTTTGACAAAATCCGACTCGTTCTTTTCTTCTTCCTTATGGAATCGCGTATTCTCGAGACAAATAATATCGCCATTCTTCATCGCTTCGACGACGCGCTTCGCCGAATCGCCGATGCAATCATCCGCAAAGCCGACAGGTCGACCGAGACGCTTAGCGAGTTCTGCAGCCACAGGCTTTAACGACCTTTTCGGATCAACCCCTTTCGGGCGACCGAAATGCGCGAGCAAAATCACCTTGCCGCCTTTATCCGCGATCTCGCGGATCGTCGGCAGAATGCGGTCAATGCGAGTTGCGTCGGTCACACGACCCTCTTCCATCGGCACGTTGAGATCAACACGGACAAGCACGCGCTTGCCGGAAACTGATGCGTCGTCGAGCGTACGGAAGAGAGTCATATTTTTTAATCCTTAGAGAAGCTTGCCCATCGCCACAGCCGTATCCGACATGCGGTTCGAGAAGCCCCATTCATTATCATACCAAGTGAGGATCGAGCAGAGCGTACCGTCCATCACCTTGGTCTGGTCCATATGGAATATTGACGAATGTGGATCATGATTGAAATCGATTGAGACATTTGGCGCGGTTGTGTAACCGAGAATTCCCTTCAAAGGGTCATCCGCTGCGGCCTTGATCGCCGCGTTGATTTCGTCCTTCGTCGTTGCGCGC
>VGCJ01000175.1 GCA_016870035.1 Alphaproteobacteria bacterium | reverse complement strand
CCGTCCGAAGGGTGATTGCTTCAATATCAACGCCGACAACAGACGCAAACACGGCACTGATGAGTTGATTTTGGCCATCAAGAGCGGGGAGGGATGTACCATCATTCGAAAGACCTAAACGGTCTGCTGCGTCAATAGTTACCAGAGTGAGGCCGTTCTCGTTTGCGATCTCGGTGAGCGGCTTGGCGGCTGCGCGTTGATCCTCGATTTTATCATGAAGATCGCGGATAGAGGCTTTTGCTTTCTCAGTTACCAATTTGATTTTGATGCTGTCGGCGACGGTTTCCAAGCTCTGCGTTGATGCGGGGATGATGTCGCTAACTGTGACAATTACATAACCGAATTGCCCCTTTATTACATCGCTTGCTTTGCCTTTCTCAAGAGCGAAAGCGGCCTCGGCGACCGCTTTATCGGCGATGGCCCGTTTTTCGATTGAACCTAGATCTGTATCAGTCGCCGTGAATTTACGTTCAGCAACAAGATCATCAAATGACGAACCGGCTGAAAGCTTTGCAGCTGCTGCCTTGGCTTCATCTTCACTGTTAAAGATGATCTGTCGAACCGCGCGTTTTTCTTGTGTTGTGTAGATTACTTCGCGATCCGCATCATAGCGCGCTTTCACATCAGCATCGAGAATGCTTGCGGGATCGGCAAGCTTCGCGGCATCTAAAGAGGCGAAAACAAATTTACGATATTCAGGGGCTTTGAAATTAGCTTTGTTTTCTTCAAAAAACTTGGCGAGCACTTCATCATCGGGAATAGCGCTCTCACCCACTTGGGTTTTTGAAATCACAAAATAGGAGATATTGCGCTCTTCAGTCGTAAAGCGGCTCATGGCATCGGTGATGAGCGATGGAGGCGTTGCTACCCCTGAAAGCCCTTGGATAATGTGTTGACGCAAATTAAGCGCACGTTGTTCTGAGATAAAGCCGGCTTCGGAGTAGCCAGACGCTCTCAACACTTCATTGAAACGTGCGCGATCAAATTTGCCATCTTGACCAATAAAATTTGGATCACTTAAAAGCGCATTGGCGATCGCCGTATCGGAGAGACCAAGTTTCATCGAATGGGCGCGATCATCAAGCGCAGCATTTGAGATCATGCGTTGCAGAACCTGCCGGTCAAGACCAAAGGCGATGGCGCGGTCAGCGGTGATGTTTTGACCGTAGCGGCGGGACAGCGTTTGTAATTCGGTTAGGAAGGCTTGCTTATAGGACTGGGCGTCAATTTCAGTACCGCCCACTTTCGCTATGCTTCTAATGCCATAACCGCGAAAGATGTCGCCAATTCCCCAAAGCGCAAAACTGAAAATCAGGAATCCAAACATGATTGTAAGGATGATCCGGCCGATCCAGCTTTTTCCCGCTTTGCGTAGCCCGTCCATCATGATGTCAATTCCTGTATCTCTTAGTTTTCACTCTCAACGCAAGCGGTTCACCGCCATCTTATGAAGGCTTGGCGCGCCCCGCAATTGGGTGCTGATTGGCAAAGCCTGTTTATAGGAAAGATGCAAGCAAAACAGTGGCTTTAGGGTTTCTTTTTACTCGAATTTATGCCTTTCTCCGCGTGAATCGGTCAAATTATCGAGAAAGTTCCTGAAATGTCGCAAGCAAATCGCCCCCTCGTCGTCGGCAATTGGAAAATGAATGGTTCGCGGGCCGCGCTCGCAGAACT
>VGCJ01000174.1 GCA_016870035.1 Alphaproteobacteria bacterium | reverse complement strand
GATATGACATTCACCACTTTCAACCGCCTTTTGCATATCATCATGCTCGATGGCGGGAGTGCTTGATGAACCAAGTAAGCGAGAGATCAAAGCTGCAATTGACATTATTCATGACTCCTTGATTGAAACTTAAGCGGCAGTTTTCGTGGCGCTGAATTGCGTGAAGGCTTCAAGTGCATGACTTTCATACATCGCAGAGGGTCCAGCTCCCATAGAGATGGCCATACCGAGCGTCTCGAGCACTTCTTCGCGTGTTGCGCCATGATCAATTGCGGCTTTGACATGTAAGGCGATGCAATCATCGCAACGTACCGCAATGCCGATCGCCAGTGCGATCAATTCTTTGGTCTTGGCATCAAGGGCGCTTGGTTGAAGGGCCGCTTGAGCGATTGATGAAAATCCTTTCATCACATCTGGAGCGCCTGAGCGGAGATTGCGTAACCCTGCGGAAAGTTCGCGAATCCATTGTGGCCAATCACGAGAATAAGAAGACATCGATTCTTCTCTAGGTTAAGTTGCATGGTCGGAAGGTAGGCAACTTGCCCTCTCTATATATTAGAGTTTACTAATTTAACAAGTCCCGTAACAAAACGATCCGGTCTCGCTCTATGCAGCTTGAAGAACTCGCCCCCCGCGCCGCCGAAGCCGAGGCTTTTTTGAAGGCGATGGCCAATCGGTATCGTTTGATGATTTTATGCCAACTATATCAGGGCGAAAAATCTGTCACAACGCTGCAGGGAGGCGTGGGTCTTAGCCAATCGGCTTTATCGCAGCATCTTGCCCGTTTGCGGGAAGACGGCCTTGTCAAGACGCGGCGCGAATCGCAGACGATTTTCTATTCGCTCGCGACCCCGAACGTGTCTGAGTTGATTGGTCTGCTTTACCGGCTTTATTGCGGACCTGGTGCGTCAGCCTAATCCGTTTCGGTCACTTAGCTTCCGCCGAATTTCCGATCCCATGTTAGGACAAGAGCTTTCGCCTTTTCGACGTCGGATTGGTCCATCACGGTCAATAATTTAGTACGGGTTTCGGCCGCTAAAGTCCGTCGCTCATTTTGCCAGGAGGCAAGCCGGATGATGGCGATGCTCAGCCATTGATAGGCACCAATCATATCCACCTCGGTGCCGACACCGGTGGCATAACACATACCGAGTGCATATTGGCCTTCGGGGGAACCGCCCTCAGCCGCTTTTTTGTACCATTTGACCGCCGCCACTTCTTCTTTCTTGACGCCCTGACCCATGCGGAACATTTCGCCCATCATATATTGTGCGGTGGGTTCGCCATCATCGGCGAGGGGCCTTAATTCCATATAGGCCTTGGCAAAATTGCCTTGGCTATAGGAGGCAACGCCATCCGAGAGCGTCGTCGTCATAAAGGGGATGAGGACGAGCACTGTAAAGAAGACCAGCGCGACGGCCGCGGCGATTGCGAGGGTCCAGCGAGTGCTATTCATGAGTGTGTGCCTAACGATCTCAAACCATACATTGCAGTAACTAGGCAATTTCCATGCCTCGCGCCAGTAGCGAAAGCGGGCCCGCCGGATTTTGGTTTTGTCATAAAAGTGTCATAAAACGATTGCGTGTGCAGCCCGGTTCAAGGAGGGCGGGTCTTTGGAGATCCATATCTTTGCCACCGTTCTGTTCGCGGCCATGCTTCACGCCGGGTGGAATACGCTCGTCAAAGCCGGTTCGGACAAGCT
>VGCJ01000173.1 GCA_016870035.1 Alphaproteobacteria bacterium | reverse complement strand
GTGAACGACATAATGAATAGCACCGAGTTCAGCCGCTGCAACCATTGAGGCTTTCAAAACATCGAAATGCCGAGGCAAACGAAACACATCATCGAAGAAATTGATTGGATGTGGACAATGCGCGGTATACGTAAGTCTTCGCAATGATGTGATCTTTTATACCGCTTGAAGTTAGAGGCGATAAACACGTCCTGCAATTACGCAATCAAGATCATAAAGCGGCACTTCTACGAAGGTGAGGCCCGTCGCCTCAATCTCGTCGAGGCGAGTGGCAAGATCGCTAAGATCGTTGCTCACGCCCATCACTGGCATGCCAATTCCGCCTATCCCGGTGGTCATGACGATCGCCTCATTTAACTTTCAAAGCTTAGAGGCTTGACGGTGCCAAAACTTCAGAGGGGGTGCGCGTAAAGGCACGAAGTGTCACAAGCACCGCACCAAGTGCGACCATAAACGAAATCATCGTCACCGTGTTTGACGTCGCATGCGCTGCCATCCAGCCACACAAAGCAAGAAAAATGTTCAGGCCGAAAACGACGACCACAATCTGCTTCACGCTCCACCCCATTGTGGTGGCGCGTTGGAAGAAGTGGCTGCGATGCGGCGTCCAAATTTTCTCGCCGCGAACCAACCGACGAATAACCGTGATTGATGTATCAGCCACCGCATAAAGCGGAATGATCACGGCCGCGAAGAAACTGATATCTGTCGCAACGCGATAAAGCGCATAGCCGCCCACAAGACCGATTACGAGACTGCCGGTATCGCCCAAGAATAATTTTGCAATCGGCTTGTTGTAAGGCGCAAAGCCAATGAGCCCGCCAAGCACCGGCGCCATGATCATGGCGACAAGCGGTGTCGGCATCGCGAAAACAGAAAGAATAATCAGGATCGTGGCAACGGGGATAAATTGCGCCACCGTCAACCAATCAAGCCCATCCATGAAATTTGTGAGATTGATCATCCAAAAAAGCGCCACACCGGCAATCAAACGCTCCACCCACAAAGGCAGTGTGCCTTCGAACAGCGCGACATAATACGGCGTTACATAGAGCATCAAACCGATCAATGCGATCTGCCCACCAATGCGAGGCAAAATCGGAAGCGGCTTCACATCGTCAAAAAATCCAAGCACTGAAATCAGAGCAGCACCAGCCGCCAGAGCTGCGAGAATTGTGCGATCAATTCCAGCAAGAAAAGGAGTGAAAATAATCGCCACCGCAAAGACACCAACAATAGCAACCGTCATCGGAATACCAGCGCCTTGTGGCGTGGGAACCTTATGGCTGGAACGAACATTTACAGACGCGAGCGCGTGACGGCGTAAAAAAGGCATCATCACAGGGATCACAAAAAATGTGAAAACGGCGGCTGCGAAGGCAGCGCCTATCGCGAAGAGAAACCCGGCCTCAATCATTGAAAATAACTTCCGAAACGAAAGCGCACCCGATCAAAAAAGTGCACCAGACCAACAACCCGAACCACGCCCCGCATAAAGGACGCTAAGACCGGCTAACAGGCGGCTACGCGATGATCGCAACGGAAGGACCCGGCGTCACTCTCCCCCTGCCCTTAAACGGACAGGTCCTGCGCGTGGCGAGAGAGACGGGACTTGAACCCGCGACCTTCGGCGTGACAGGCCGACGCTCTAACCAACTGAGCTACTCCCCCAAATACGGCGCCCCGTTTGACGGTAGCCGACGCGTTACGAGAG
>VGCJ01000172.1 GCA_016870035.1 Alphaproteobacteria bacterium | reverse complement strand
CTTTTTTGATGAGATGGGGCCTGCAGAATTTTTGCTCGGCCAAGGCATTGATATTAGTCCGCATCTGCATATCGGACTCTCAACGGTAACTTATCTCTTTGATGGATCATTGATGGATCATTGATACATCGCGATTCAATTGGCGTTGTGCAGGAAATCAAACCGGGCGCTGTGAATGTGATGACGTCTGGTAGTGGTATTGTTCACTCCGAGCGAACAGGTGTGGAAACACGCGCTTCAACGTCGCGCCTTTTTGGAACTCAGACATGGGTTGCGCTCCCCAAGGCCCATGAAGAAATGGATCCGGCTTTTGATCATGTCGATGACTCCAAATTGCCGCGCATTGCAGGCGAAGGGAACCGCGTGCGTCTTTTCATGGGCTCGCTTTATGGAGAGACGGCGCCAACAAAATTTCCATGGGATATTTTCTATGCGGAAGCGGTGCTCGCACCGAGCGCCATTCTGCCGCTTGATCCAGCCTATGATGAGCGCGCGGTCTATGTTGTATCGGGTGAAATCGATATTGCGGGGGATGTGTTTGGACCCGGTCGCTTGTTGATTTTCAAACCGGGTGTCCGCATTTCGATTTTGGCGACAAGCCAAGCGCGCATTATGCTTCTGGGCGGCGAACCTATGGATGGACCGCGTAATATATGGTGGAATTTTGTCTCCTCACGCAAGGAGCGTATCGAGCAGGCGAAAGCCGAATGGCGCTCAGGCAAATTTTCGTCCGTGCCGGGCGAGCATGAATTCATTCCACTGCCAGAGTGACAGGCATAGACAGAGGCGCACCGCTTCGAGTAAAGCGGGCTTATGAGCCACGACAAACGCGCTGATCTTTACCTCGTTGAATACGGCTTTTATGAAAGCCGGGCGCGCGCGCAAGCTGCGATTGCCGCTGGACCCGTGCGTGTGAATGGCGAAGCACTGACAAAAGCCTCGCGCTTAATTGAAGCAACCTCCAAAATCGAAGCGGAATCAGAACATCCTTATGTCTCGTGCGGTGGTGTGAAGTTTGCAGCGGCGCTTGATCATTTTGAAATTGATCCGAATAATTGTATTTGCCTTGATATAGGCTCATCGACTGGTGGCTTTACCGATTGCTTATTGAAGTGCAATGCCCGCTTTGTTCACGCGGTTGATGTAGGGCATGATCAATTTCATGACTCATTACGCAATAACACTTGTATTCATCTTCGTGAAGGTTGTGACGCAAGGGTTTTGACGTGCGATGATTTTGATGATGCGCTATCTTTGATTGTTGTCGATGTGAGTTTTATTTCGCTCACGCTAATCATTCCAAAAATTTTGTCGCTTGCCGCGCCGAATGCTTTTTTGATTGCTTTGATCAAACCACAATTTGAAGTCGGTCGTGCTGCGTTGAAAAAAGGTCTTGTGCGTGAGGACGCGGATCGACAAGCCGCAATTGATCGTGTCACGAATGCGATTATTGAAAAAGGTTGGTCAATTAAGGGCGTAATCCCGTCGCCGATTGCCGGAGGTGACGGCAATCTCGAATATCTTGTAGCCGCCGAGCATCATTCATGAGTGCGCTTATCACAATCAATCGCCTTGGTGCGAAAGGGGACGGCGTCGCTGATAGGGAAAACGGACCCGTCTTCATCGCGCGTAGCATTCCGGGCGACGTGTTCAGAATGAATTCTGAAAACAGTTTCGATTTGGAAACACCATCGCCTCATCGTGTGAAAGCCTTCTGCTCTGTCTTCGGACAATGCGGTGGATGTGTCA
>VGCJ01000171.1 GCA_016870035.1 Alphaproteobacteria bacterium | reverse complement strand
GGGTGAGTTCAACGGTTCCGTGCTGCGTTTGGCGCCTTCAAAACAAGGATGGCGTTATGCGGCTGAAGTGGCTGCGCGTTTCCTTGATGATGAACAAGCTGTAGCAGCCGGTGATTCGCAAACGTTTAATCTTCTGCGCCTCGCACGCCGCGTGGCAGCAAGCAATGTCACCGTGATGCTTGTAGGACCAACCGGCACTGGCAAAGAAGTCGTTTCGAAATTTCTTCACCGTGCTTCAAAGCGTGCCCGTGAGCCTTTCATCGCCGTCAATTGTGCCGCCGTTCCCGACACAATGCTTGAAGCCCTTCTCTTCGGTTATGAAAAAGGTGCTTTCACCGGCGCACATACTCCGAACAAAGGCATTTTCCGCGCAGCCGATGGCGGCACATTGCTCCTCGACGAAGTCTCAGAAATGGCACCGCATCTGCAAGCTAAATTCTTGCGCGTGTTACAGGAAAAAGAAGTCACGCCGCTCGGTGGCTCAAAATCAGTTGCGATCGATGTACGCGTGATTGCGACATCAAATCGTTATATGATGGATGAAGTCAAAGCCGGCCGCTTCCGGGAAGATCTTTATTATCGTTTGAACGTATTTCCCTTAGCGACCCAATCGCTTGCTGATCGCCCTGGCGATATTCTTCCGATCTCGATTTCGCTTCTCGCCAAACACACCGGCGGCTTCCCAACAATTCCTGAAATGACTGATGAAGCCATTGACAAGCTCGAGGCCTATGATTGGCCGGGCAATGTGCGCGAGCTTGAAAATGTTCTTCAACGTGCGCTCGTATTGTCAGGCGGCACACCAATCGAAGCCGATCATCTCATGATCGATATGCATGAGCACATCGCCAATGTCAAAGATTTTGACGCCAAAAGAAAACGCGTGGCTGCACGATGAATGCGCCGCTGAAAGAAGGAAAACCGACGATGGTTCAGATTAGCCCTATTGGCCTTTCAAATGATATTCTCTCAAAGGCCCAACCAAAACTTCGCCCCTTCGAGAATTCAGGCAATAACGATTTTGCCAATCAGTTGACCAACGCAATTGGCGAAGTGGCGAAAGCACAAAATGAATCGGACACCGCGATGAAAGCCTATGCAGCAGGCGATGAAGTGGATGTCACTAAAGTAATGCTCGCGCGTGAAAAATCATCGCTCGCATTTGAAGCGACGGTTCAAGTGCGCAATAAGCTTTTGAGTGCTTATAAAGATATTACAACGATGCCGGTCTAATGGCACGGATATGGAACTAAGTTAAAGTAAGACAGGGATACGCAGTATGACCGACGTGAATGTTGTGACAGTAACGCAAACCGTACCGGTTGCTACGCGCGTGAGTCAAGGGATCAACGCATTCCGTAATTTCTTGCGTCAGCCCGCCGTCGTCCGTTCCATGCCGATGATACTGGTGGCCGCCGTGATTGCCGTCGGCCTTCTTGCGATTACCGTTCTACGTGAGCCCGCTTATGTCGTGCTATTTCCGCAACTTGAAGAGAGCGACAAAGCCACCGTTCTTCAAACACTCACCGAAAAAGGCATCAAGGCAAAGCTTGACGGTACAACCGGTCAGATGACTGTGCCGCGTGCAGATTTTTATCGCGCGAAAATGCTCTTGGCGTCTGCCGGTCTTCCAAAAGCCTCGAGCTCCGGTTACGATCTTCTTGGTCAGATGCCACTCGGCACCAGCCGCTCTGTTGAAGTCGCGAAGTTGAAGCAAGCGCAAGAGACAGAATTGGCGCGTTCAATCATGGAAATCCGTGATGTTGAGAGCGCACGCGTTCA
>VGCJ01000170.1 GCA_016870035.1 Alphaproteobacteria bacterium | reverse complement strand
GATCAGTTTGACGGCAAAGAAAAGCTGGAATCTGAATTATATCAACGGTTTCTGCAACGATCTTACACTGATCTCTCTCGTGAATATCGGTCAAAACCGGAAGTGCGAGGCTCGATTTAATCTCGGCAAAGACTTCCATCGCCTGCGACAAGCCGATGCCGCGCAGGCCTGAAGCGGATGTTCGATTGGCTTTGTCAAAAGACGTCTTGAAAACGAAGGGAATACCGAGCTTGGTCGTAATCGCTTTCAAGCCCGAGGCCATCTCAAGCGCGTGGGCACGGCTCTCTATGGCGCAAGGACCTGCGATCAGAACAAAAGGGCGCGATTGGCTGAAAGTAACATGGGCGAGGCCGCGATCTGCGGCGAGGCCGGAATCGGTTGAAACATCTGTGCTCATCAGGCGCGTATACAACGCCCTTCATGATCGGGAAAGCGGCGATCAAGCGGCCACAAAACGGAGAACCACGCCAAAGACATTATGCGGCGGAATAATCAGCGCGTTTGGATGCGAGAGATACGCGACGGCCTCCGCCTTCAAACGCGCCTCAAACGATGCGAGATCTTTGACGCCAATTGTGAAGGCCGAAAGCCGCGGCCCCTCGCTCGGCACGGCGATGCCAAAATCAAAGGCAAAAGCTGCGTTAGACAGACACTCAACTATGCCGCGCGGCGTTTCAAAGCGCAAGCCGGCGGAGGTGGCCGAGAATGCGCGGATGCCGGTAAAGGCACTCAAAAATTCGGCATGATCGGCAGGGTCTGCGGCGACCATGGTCACACCCGCTAAAGCCGATGCTCCATTAGGATGAGCCTGCATCGCCTTGTTCCAAAAATTCTCCGGTCGATGCTGCTCGCACACAAAGAAGCCGCAGTGAGGTGCGAGCGGATCACGCGCAAAGGCGAGTGAGAATGAGACTTCGACTTCCGACCCATCGGGCTTTTTCGCATTGCGTGCAAAATAAAAAGGCGCAAAGCCGCCAATGCCCGCTTTGTCAAACGCGACTTTGTCCGCGCGCACGTCAGATGACGCAAGCACCAGCATCACAAAGCCTTCGCGCGCTTTGAGATAATCGCGCACGAATGCGCCGAAAGAAAAGACGCCTTGATGATGTGGCGCGATTTCAGCACGCTCACCCACAGTGATCAATTCCAAAAACGCGCCATCAAATTGCATGATTCGATTTTCCGTACCCCAAGGATGGCGATTGCGCGCACCCACCAGAAAGCCGAGACGCTCATAAAACGCCCCCGCCGCATCAAGATCGTGAACTGCAAGAACGAGATGATCGAGGGGGCGGTTAGAACTCATAATTTCAATATCTTCATTATCGATTTTTGGACACGAAGTTTCAATTTGATTTACACTTAAAGATCTTCATATGATCCGTCAAAAACTAATCGTGGAAACGACTGGATACAATTTTTTTGGAAATGCATTAATTAACTTCGGCGCAAGACCATGATGTTTACGTCGCAGCGTTCTTCATCTGCAATTTGGGTCGCCAAATGCCAAGCGCGGTTTGTGCGAGAGAGAGAGCGAGGATGGCGTAAAGCACATTCCATTCGTTGTGGATCGCCTCAGCTAAGAGGCGCTGCGTTTCAATGACATTTTCGCCCCGCGCAATGCGCGCGGCAAACTCAGCGGCTGCGACCGCCTTGCTTTGTGTCACAGCAAGTGTGGCTTCAAACATTGAAAGCCCCAAAAGCGCTTTAGCCCAAGCCCAACGCTTTTGCTGATATTGGCGGTGCACCAGCATGGCCAAGAAGCCCGTGACCAAAGAGATGCCGAGCGAAGGCACAAGAATGAAGCGC
>VGCJ01000169.1 GCA_016870035.1 Alphaproteobacteria bacterium | reverse complement strand
CGTCATGGCTTTCTCACTCAGGCTCATTGGCTTTGTCGCAATCCTTAGAGCGCGTCGGCCGTCCCGTCATCCTTTCTCCCGGCAAAGCTCCCATGGGCTGAACGAAAAGACCGATCAAAAACCGACCCTCTATGTCGGAATTGACGCCGACGGGCTGAAGACTCTAAGAAAGACGAAACAAAATCGTCCGTGGAACATGGGTAACGTAACCGGGGTAGGCATGGCGTTCGATAAGGAAGAACGGCAGCAGAGTGGTTTTAGGATCGAGTGGCCGACACTAGGCCTGATCATCGCCATTTATGCTGCCTGGCTAGCGGTCACTTTTTGGAGCGCGGCGCTGCCCTCCCTTTTCACAATAATATTTGGTTCAATCACTCTGGCATGGCACTCGTCACTGCAGCATGAAATTCTTCATGGTCACCCAACGTCTTCGCGTGTGATCAATCGTGCACTGGCAACTCCACCGCTCTCCCTCTGGCTCCCTTATGAGCTCTATCGCCGCGCGCATCTCACCCATCACCGCGACGAGAGATTGACCGATCCTCTTGATGATCCGGAGTCTTGGTATTTCACCGCCGAGCAATGGAATGATTTATCTCGGCCGGTAAAGTTACTCTTCGCTTTTCAAAATACCTTTGTCGGCCGGATGCTGATTGGACCGGCTCTCGCCGTCATCGGCTTTCTCTATAGCGAGATCAAAAATCTCGCGTTTGGTAACTTCAAAAATCTAGGCCTTTGGGTTCGCCACGTCACCGGCATCGCGCTTGTAATGTATTGGGTAACGGTCATTTGCGAGATGTCTGCATGGTTTTACATTTTCGGATTGGTTTATCCCGGCACAGCTTTGTTGCTTGTGCGTTCTTTTGCTGAACACCGTGCGGCTGACAATGTTCATGAACGGACGGCGATTATTGAGAACGCCACATTTTTAGGCCCCCTCTTTCTCTATAACAATCTTCACTCGGCCCATCATGAAAAGCCAACTATGGCTTGGTACGAAATTCCAGCATGGTACAAAGCGAACCGTGAAAGATTGATCGCTGAAAATCACGGTCATACTTACAATGGCTATTTCGATGTGATCCGGCGTTATCTCTTCACCGCTCATCACGAGCCGCGACATCCAACCAATCGCGCGCCCCGCGCTGATGGAACGCCTCCCGCGTCACATTATGGCTAGGAGAATCGTTGGCCTCCCAATGTATGATGCACCCGAAATTCGGGAAGCAAATAAATCATTCTGGCAAGCCATCCGGAAATCACTCCAAGAAAATGGCATAAAGGATTTGCCCGAAGATCTCTCCACGCCGATTGATCTTCAATCCTTCTGGTCCGATACTCATTTGGTCTTTGGGCAAACTTGCGGCTATCCCCTAACGCATAATCTCTGCGGAGAGGCCGCGCTCATCGCAACACCGTGCTATGATAGCGAACATGCAGAAGGACCGCGCTACGGAAGCGCCATCATTGTTGCGCATTCAAGCTCAATAAAGACACTGATTGATGCGAAAAATCATTTCGCGGCCATCAATGGCTATGACAGCAATACGGGCATGAACCTGTTTCGCACAAGCCTTGCGCGCGCTGGCGCACGCGGCGACTTTTTCTCGAAAGTGATTGTCACGGGATCGCATCAAGCCAGTATCGATGCAGTGATTAAAGGCGGCGCGGATATCGCCTCAATTGATGTCGTCTCACTTGCTCATTTTAAGTGCTTCGATCCTAAGCTTTCATCGAAGATCAGAATCATTGCTTACACACCAAAGACGCCGGGGCTTCCCTTCATCACAAGCGGAGCCGCCGCACCGAATATGATTGAAGCACTTCGTCATGCGCTGTTCTCGGTCATAGGCAAAGCACCCCGTCTCGACGCG
>VGCJ01000168.1 GCA_016870035.1 Alphaproteobacteria bacterium | reverse complement strand
GACACAACCGAATGGATTACGCTTTCAACGTGTAGCAACACCACTTGGTGTGATCGGCGTTATCTTTGAAAGTCGTCCGAATGTGACGGCTGATGCTGCATCTCTTTGTGTGAAAAGCGGTAACGCGGCAATTCTTCGCGCGGGTTCAGAAAGTTTTCGGACATCTTCGATAATTGCTGAATCGATGCGCGCGGGATTAAAGAGTGTCGGCTTTCCGGAAGATACGGTTCAACTTGTCCCAACAAAAAATCGCGATGCTGTCGGACTGATGTTATCAGGTCTAAATGGCGCGATCGATGTGATTGTGCCGCGCGGCGGTAAAGCGCTTGTAGCGCGCGTTCAAGATGAAGCGCGCGTTCCCGTATTCGCCCATCTAGAAGGCATTTGCCATATCTATGTTCATGCGAAAGCTGATCTCGCGATGGCCGAAAATGTTATTCTCAATGCCAAGCTTCGTCGTACGGGAGTCTGCGGTGCAGTCGAAACACTTCTGATCGACAAAGCTATTATCGACACCCATCTGCCACCCCTCGTTGAAGCTTTGCTTGCAAAGGGGTGCACCGTCAGAGGTGACGAGATTGTTCAAAAAATTGATTCGCGCGTGACTGCGGCAACAGAAGAAGATTGGCGTACTGAATATCTTGATGCCATCATCTCCGTGAAAGTGGTTTCTGGACTTAATGAAGCGATTGCGCATATCAGCAAATATGGCTCACAACACACGGAATCGATCATTACCAGCGATCAAGCCGTTGCAGACGAATTTTTAAATCGTGTCGACTCGGCCATTGTTCTTCACAATGCTTCGACACAATTTGCCGATGGTGGCGAATTTGGTTTTGGTGCGGAGATCGGAATTGCCACTGGCCGGATGCATGCGCGCGGACCGGTGGGGATTGATCAACTTTGTTCGTTCAAATACCGCGTTTATGGATCGGGTCAGATCCGCCCGTGAGGCTCATGCGGACGCCCAAAAGCCCGAGATGAACAGTCCAATGGCGCAAAGATTAGCGAGACTCCACACGGCCGAGCGTAATGTCGCTTGGTTGGTGATATAGGCCAAGACATAGAGTACGCGGAATAAGACAAAGCCGACAGCCAAACCATCAACCATAGTTTTTGGCCCTTCGGTCCAAACAGCAACAAAGAGCGCTGCAATGAAAACCGGCAAAGCCTCATAACAATTTAGATGCGCGTCGTAAGCCCGGCGCTTTTTGGCTTCCATACGATCGAGGCCTTCGCGCGGCTTATGATTATCATAACTGCCGCCACTCTTCGCATAGCCGACGACAAGAACGGGCATCAGCGTCACGATCATAAGGCACCAGGCAGCAATAGGCATTTTGAACACTCTACTTTGACTATATAGTTACGCAATCGAATGGGCTCCAGTTCACCTGTGGGGACGGTGACGTCTCTTTGGTGGGATGACTTGCTCGGCGCGTGGGGGCATGCATGATCCGGCTCGATTAAGGATTTAACAAATGAGTCGGCGAGACTTTAAATTGCCGAGCGCCGCTTACGAGCAGCTTGTCGGTTTAAGTGAGATAGATCGGGATCCGGCGCAGATCACTGTGCTTGCTCATCTCGACCGGCTTTGCGGAGAGCTTGCGGCCCTCCCTTCACAAAAGGCAGGACTCAGTTGGCTTTTCGGCCGTAAGCCGCGGATGCCAAAGGGACTTTATCTCTGGGGTTCTGTCGGTCGCGGCAAAACCATGCTCATGGATTTGATGCTTGAAAGCGCGCCCATCTCGCGAAAGCGCCGGATGCATTTTCAAAGTTTCATGGCCGATATTCATCAACGCCTTCATGACTATCGGCTGCGTATTAAAAATGGCGATGTGAAGGATAGTGATCCCATCCCACCGGTTGCACGTGCGATTGTAGACGAAATTACGCTTCTTTGTCTTGATGAGTTTTCAGTAACAGATATCGCTGAT
>VGCJ01000167.1 GCA_016870035.1 Alphaproteobacteria bacterium | reverse complement strand
ATCAAATTGCCACCGCCCATGATCGCGCCCCAAAGCGAGAACACGCTTTCATAAGCGGCTTGCGCATCAATCGTATTCGCAGCGCAAGTGTTTGATGTACGATAGGGCACGCCGTAACGGCGCGCGAGTTGCCCGCCGATGATCGCGGATTTCATCTGCTCTGGCGTACCGAATGCAGGCGAGCCGGTTTTCATGTCGACGTTTGATGTGAACGCGCCATAGACAAACGGCGCACCGGGATTGACGCTTTGCGTAAACACGAGACCCGCAAGCGCTTCCGCATTCTGTTCGACAATCGCACCCGCGACTGTGACAGGGGCCATCGCACCTGCAAGCGTGAACGGTGTCAGCACCACAGGCTGATTGCGCTTCGCCATGCGGATAATCCCTTCCATCATCGGAATATCGAGACGGAGCGGCGAATTCGAATTTATAATCGTGAAGACAGACGGCTCACGATCAAGCGTCGCGTCATCTACACCGCGCGCAATGCGTACGAGTTCGATCGCATCGAGATTGCGTTCCGCACCGAGCGAGTAAGCGTGGATCGGCTTATCACTCAACGTCAGCATGTCATAAAGCGCATCGAGATGACGCACGCTTGCGTGAATGTCAGCGGGCTCGACCGGATAACCGCCCCAGAACTGCACGGCATCAAGCGACTGGCCGAGACGCAGAAGATTTTGATAATCTTTGTGATTGCCCGGACGACGACCACCGTCACGATCCGCCACATTCGGCGCGCTCGCAACCGATCCGAACGCGACGGCATTTTCGCCGATCACAAGATTGTTTTCAGGATTGCGCGCGTGAAGAATAAAGCTCTTCGGCGCGAGACCGATTTTCGATTCGACGAGATCACGCGGAAAGCGAACGCGTTGCGTCTCTTCATCGACAATCGCACCGGCTTTCTTGAGGATCACGCGCGCGCCGTCATGCAGCACTTCGATGCCGATCTCTTCGAGAACTTTGAGAGAGGCCTGATGGATAAGCTCAAGCTGTTCGGCATTCGCGAGTTCAACAGGCGCAAAAGGCAAACGCGGCTGCGGCGCCTTTGGCGCTTTGGCACTCCGCTCGGCACCACGTCCGGCGCGGCGGCGTTCACGGGTTCCTTCAGTCACGGTTTCCATGGCAGACCTCGTTTGCAACTCACCCCCTCTGATTAGCGCGAGAGGGACCAAAACGAATATATCAATTCTAGATGATGCTATGAGGCAAACGAGCGAAAACAGCGAAATATATCTCCCCCCCCCTACAGGGGGAGGTGTTCGCGAAGCGAACGGAGGGGGGGTGAGGAATGGTTCTTGCGCAAGCAAGAACGAAAAGCACCGGTGATGCTTTTCGAATGACGAACGTTCCGAGCCGTAGCGAAGAGCTACATAATCTAGGTTTTCCGGCGCTGCGCTTAAGCTTAGCGCGTTCATCGCTCAAAACGATCCACTGGACCGTTTTGTTCGCTTCGCGAACCACTCTTCACCCCCACCCGCCGAATGCTATCGCATTCGCCACCCTCCCCTGCAGGGGCGTAACAAAGGTTCCCTAACTTCTCGCCCGCCTACCACCGCGACGCTCGGCCGCACGATCCTCATTATCGGGAATTTCAAGCGCGGCACCGATTTTCGCAAACGCAAGCCGCGCATGGGGAAGCCCCGTCGCGCCGATCTGTTCCATCAAAAAGTCGGGATCGAGCACAGTCTCGACAACCTTGATGCGCTTCGCGAGACCCGCAATGGCCGCACGGGCCGAGCGGCTGATCAAGGCGGCCTTCGCCCCTTCGAAAGCGGCATTCTCGACAAAGCTGAGATGCGCTGCATCACAATCCGGAAAGAGCCCGATAACACCAGCGCGCAGGGGATCAATCGCGGGACCCGTGCCCGATGTGAGAATGACGCGCGCAAGATCGGTGACACCCAATTGTTTCATCAGAATACGCGCCGCCGCTTGCACCG
>VGCJ01000166.1 GCA_016870035.1 Alphaproteobacteria bacterium | reverse complement strand
CGGCCCTCTGCAAGCTCCACCTTCCAAAAATGACGGCGGCGGCGAGCGTCGCGGACGCAGACGGCATTGAACTTAAAAATTCAAAACGGGGAGGATCGCATTATTCGCCTTTGTCCTGTGACAGTGGCTGAGCCGGATATTCATGATCCATCGAGTGATGCGCGCCGCCTTGTGACTGCGCTTGAGAGTGCGACAGGATTGAACGGCATCGCTGTCGATCTTGGTGTTTTGAAAATTTTGCAAAAGACCTTGCGTCAAGGCCAATGGCGCGTGACGGCAGCGTCGAACGGCGCATGTGTTGTTGCTGTTTATGCGGGCGAGAAAACTGACATTTACGGCGTCGCGTTCGATATTGGCGCCGGCATGATCGAAGCGGTGCTTTGTAATTTAAATGATGGCAAGGATGTTGCGCGGACGCGTATGATCAATCCCCTTGTTCGGTTTGGTGCAGATCCGGTCAATCGTATCGCATCTGGTATGAACAAGCCCGCTGATATTCCGGTGATGCGCGATGCATTACGTCATGCACTTGATCATCTTTGCGAAGAGCTTGCGAGCCATGCAAATATTGAGCGCAATGAAATTGCTGACGCTGTTTTTGTTGCCGATCCCGTCTGCCATCATCTGCTGTTGGATCTTGATCCCGTTGACTTGGGTCGTGCGCCTTTTACCGAAGCGATTTCCGAACCGCTTGAAGTGAAAGCGAGCGAGCTAGGAATCAATGTCGCGCCGGACGCTTTTGTCTATGCGCTGCCTTTGATTGCGCATCATGTAGGCAGCGATTTGTCAGCCGCTGCTTTTCATTGTGCGATAACGGAAAAAGATGCGCCGACTTTGCTGATTGATATCGGCACGACGACCGAAATTCTGTTGGCTGCCAATGACCAAATTCTTGCGGCTTCGCCTCCTGCCGGAGCGACACTGGAAGGCACAGGCATTGAAGCGGGACGCCATATTGTCGACGGTGCGATTGATCGCTTTCAGATTGATGCACAAACTTTTGAACCACGCTTTCATGTGATTGGTGTGGAGGCGTGGTCAAATGATGCGGCCTTCGCCACGCAGTCCGATGCCGTACAACTTGGCGGATTGTGTCGCGCCGGTCTTATCGACGCGCTTGCTGAATTGCGCCTCTCCGGTCTCCTCGGGCGCGATGGTGCGTTGAAATCCGAGATGGCGTCTTCAACCAAAAGACTGCGCGAAGAGTATCGCTCTTATTCTTATTTGATCAGGGAATTTGAACCGCGTATCGCGATGACGCAGCATGATATTCGTGCTCTGCAAATGGCGAAGGCGGCGGTGCAAGCGGCGGCGCGTATTCTGATGAAACAATTGGGTGTCACCGATCTTGCGCGCGTCATTCTCACATCGGGTACGGGTCCCGCGATTGATCCCCTGCGCGCTGGTGTTATCGGGCTCTTTCCGGATTGTGATGCAGCGCATCTCAGCTTTGTCGAGAATGCCGCTTTCGAAGGGGCGAAGGCCGCCTTGATCAGCCGCTCGGCCCGTGCGGCCATTGCGGGTCTCGCGAAGCGCATCAAGGTTGTCGAGACTGTGCTCGATCCCGACTTTTCGATGGAACAGATCGGCGCGACGGGGCTTCCCCATGCGCGGCTTGCGTTTACGAAAATCAGTGCCGCGCTTGAAATTCCTGATAATGAGGATCGTGCGGCCGAGCGTCGCGGTGGTAGGCGGGCGAGAAGTTAGGGAACATTTGTTCCTCCCCTGCAAGGGAGGGGGGCGAATGCGATAGCATTCGGCGGGTGGGGGTGAAGAGTGGCTCGCGAAGCGAATAAAACGATCCAGTGGATCGTTTTGAGCGATGAACGCGCTAAGCTTAAGCACAGCGCCGGAAAACCTAGATTATATAGCTCTTCGCTACGGCTCGGAACGTTCGTCATTCGAAAAGCATCACCGGTGCTTTTCGTTCTTGCTTGCGTAAGAACCATTCCCCACCCCCCTCCGTTCGCTTCGCGAAC
>VGCJ01000165.1 GCA_016870035.1 Alphaproteobacteria bacterium | reverse complement strand
GCGCATTTCGAAGGCGAGACCCAAACGCTCAGCGGCTTTACGCGCTTTCTTTTCAAGCGCCGCATCGGGCATCTGCGCAAGATACACGACACGTTTATAGTGACCGAAAATATCGCCTAACAGTTGGGGATAGCGGTCGAGGCCGAGACCTTGAATGATCAGCCGGTCGAAATGCCGAACAAGATAATCCGTGAGGAAGAATGAGCCTATCTCCTCGTCCATTAGTTTATCAAAATCGCCATGCTTGGAATAAAACGCGTAGCAATGATCGCCTTCAATACGCGTCACACCTTCCTCTTCGAGAACTTTGTCGAGAAGGCCGCCGGTGCCGCAATCGCCATAAAGGCAGAGGATGTTGGCATAGCCATCAACGCGCGCTTTGCGGATTTTCTTGCGCACGCCGTCCGGAATTTTTTCGGGCCGATTGTGCCAGATCGCGGGCAGGCAGGTGATGTCGAGATGATCGAGTTTGTTGAGCGTCTTCGCGGCGATCAATTCACGCGCGAGAGCGCCGCAGGCAATGACCAATGTCTTGTGTGATTGGCTTGGCGGGTTGCTGCTTTGCTCACCCATCGTACTTGCTCCTCTCAACCGTCATTGCGAGGAGCGAAGCGACCAAGCAATCCAGTCTAAATATTCAAGAGCAACTGGATTGCTTCGCTAACGCTCGCAATGACGGGACCTGAAATCCCGTCATTCGTAATTTTTACGCCCGTATCGTCCGTTGCGACAAAAGCGATTTTGCCGTTTCGACGGCCACCGCCGCGTCGCGGCAATAGGCGTCGGCACCAACAGCTTCCGCGAAAGCTTCGTTCAAGGGCGCACCGCCGACGAGTACGAGATAGTCATTGCGCATGCCCTTTTCTTTGAGCGTGTCGATGACGACCTTCATGTAAGGCATTGTGGTGGTGAGCAGCGCCGACATACCGAGAATGTCCGGCTTATGTTCTTCAAGCGCTTCAATATATTTCTCGACTGGATTATTGATGCCGAGATCAATCACTTCGAAACCCGCACCTTCCATCATCATGCAGACAAGATTCTTGCCAATGTCGTGAATGTCACCCTTCACCGTGCCAATCACCATCTTGCCGACTTTTGGCGCACCGGTTTCAGCAAGCAAAGGACGCAGCACCTGCATGCCGGCCTTCATCGCATTTGCTGACATCAACACTTCTGGCACGAACAGAATGCCATCACGGAAATCAACGCCGACAATGCGCATGCCTTCGACGAGCGCTTTCGTCAGAATGTCATAAGGGGTCCAGCTGCGCTTCAGAAGGATATAGACGCCGTCGACAATTTCTTCGCCGAGACCATCATAGAGGTCGTCATGCATCTGTTCGACAAGTTCTTCGTCGCTGAGCGTATTAAGATCGAGATCGCCGTCGGCCATTGGTCTTTATCCTTAGAGAAGGTCGGTTATGCGTTTCCCTTCTAGACCGGATAAGAGCCCGAAGTCGAGATCGCTGTCGGAATTGGGACGTTCCCTCCCCTGATTGCGACAGGAAACCCCATCGCACTCATAAAGCACGCCTCAAACCACATCGAACACGACTTGGGATCAAGCCCGCAGCCGGGCATTGTCCGGATCGAAAGGGGACTCAGCAATTACGGTTGCCCGATAGGCTTTGCCCAAAATCGAAATATCCATCTCGGTGCCGTTAGCCGCATATTCGGGCGCAACCATCGCAAGCGCCAAGGACTTGCCAAGCCGCCAACCAAAACCGCCCGACGTGCAGCGACCAATCAACTTGCCGCCTTTATGGATCGGTTCGGACCCGCGCGCGTCGACATCCTCGATGCCATGCATTTCAAGCGTGACAAAATGATTGGAGAAACCTTTTTGCTGCCACGCCACCAAAGCATCGCGGCCAAGGAACTGGCCCTTGTTCGGATGCACGAAACGCTGCAAGCCGGACTCAAATGCCGAATATTCAATCGACATCTCACGACCCACAAGGCGATAGGATTTTTCAATCG
>VGCJ01000164.1 GCA_016870035.1 Alphaproteobacteria bacterium | reverse complement strand
GTTTGAAGTCGGCCATGACTTTGAACACCCTGCCAATCAAGAGCCTCGCTTATGGCAACCGCTTACCCGAAGTGCAAGAGGCGGCTTGCCCCAATAATCAGCGAAAATGCCGTCCTAATCTAAAAAATAAATCATCACAGCATAGAGACCGAACCCGCTCGCGCAGAATATCCCTAACCCTACCCATCGGGTAAAAG
This sequence comes from Alphaproteobacteria bacterium, assembly GCA_016870035.1. GTDB lineage: Bacteria > Pseudomonadota > Alphaproteobacteria > Rhizobiales > Beijerinckiaceae > CAIUPE01. The sequence continues at coordinate 1,858 of VGCJ01000164.1, read as the reverse complement.
CGACCTGCTCGATAATCAAGTTTGATCCAAAATTTTTATTCGCAACGAATAGAGCTAAGACCACTAATCCCGACGTCATAATCACTTTAAAGAATTTCACCCAAAATGCTCGGTTAGCAATCCATCCGTTAAGCGAATACAGTCCAACCTGTTGGTCAACACATAGCAAAATTTGTCCGATTGTAAAACTTAAAGCGAGTCCCAATGTGTTTTGAGAAAAGAAGGGCAACTGAACAAGACCCACAATCAAAATTATAGAAAACGCAATAGAGAGAAGGGGCAAACGAACGCGCTCATGTGCAAAATAAAGCTGCATCTGAACCCGAGCAATGGCCGCAAAGGGAAGGCCGAACGCAAAGCCCGATAAGGCCATCGCCGTTCCGATGCGATCCCCTTCACGAAAGGCTCCGCGTTCAAACAAAACAGAGACAATCGGTTCGGTCAAAATGATCAATGCCAAAGCTGCTGGTATCGCCAAAACAAATGTTAGAAAGAAAATTCGATCAATCGATTGGTGGAGCAATTGGCGATCCTTGTTGAGAAGAAGAGATGCGAATTGAGGTAATTCAACAGTCGATAGACCTGTCGCAATAAATCCGTAAGGCAATTACGCCAATTTTTCGGCATAAGTGAGATATGAAATGGTCGCTGGAAAATTCGATCCAGAATTTAAAAGAATAAGAATCCTAAATTGACCGCCGAATTGAATGATGAAATTTGGCAAAACCATACACATCATAGGGAAAAGGTCAGGACTTTTTGCGTTCTTAAAGCCACTCTCTTTTTTCAACTGAAACGACAACGGAAAGGCAAGAATCATCACTTGGATAAAGGTCGTGCTGCTAGCAGCCCACGCCAAAATGAGACCCATCTTTGAATGTTCGAACAAGTCGAATTGATTGAGATAAATCAAAAGCGATACGAGTGCCACGTTCACAACGACGGGAACGACGGCTTGGAGAGTGAAGTTATTTTGTGAAATCAAAATTGTAGAAAGTAGACTAGTTAATATTGCCCCACTGATTAAAGGAAGCAGTACACGAAAATAAAGAATACTCAATTCATATCCATCAACGGATGATCCGGGAGCGAGGATCTCTATGATTTCAACAGCGAAAATCTCACCAATAATCACAAGTATCGCGGTCACGAGAGATATATAAAAAAGGCTATCACTCATAAGCGATCTTTCTCGTGACTGATCGCCTATACTAATGATCTTTGTTGCTACAGGAACATAAGCACCCGTCCATCCGCCTTCACCCATCAAACGGCGCACAAGATTGGGAATACGAAACGCGATGAAGAAGGCATCAGCCACTGGGCCGGCACCGAAAAACGCGGCGATAAACACATCGCGGATAAATCCAAGAAGTCTCGTCAGAGACGTCGCGCCACCGATAAGCACGGTTAATCGGAAAGATGTCATCGCGCGCAAGCAGGTCTGTTGATTAGAGGATAAACTTGCTTAAGTCGGCATTACGCGACAAATCACCAAGATTTTTTTCAACATCTGCTGCCGTAATTTTGACCACTGTTCCGGCGCGGTCTGGCGCTGAAAAGGAAATGTCATCAAGTACACGCTCGATCACAGTTTGAAGTCGTCGCGCACCAATATTTTCAACACTGGCATTCACTTCGACCGCAATTTTTGCAATCGCATCGATGGCGTCGGGAGTAAATTCTAAAGCCACATCTTCCGTCGACATCAACGCGGTTGATTGGCGTATTAGGCTCGCTTCAGTTTCCGTTAGAATTCGGCGGAAATCTTCTTCTTTCAAAGATTGCAACTCAACACGGATCGGCAATCGTCCCTGTAATTCGGGAAGAAGATCAGACGGCTTAGAAACATGGAAAG
>VGCJ01000163.1 GCA_016870035.1 Alphaproteobacteria bacterium | reverse complement strand
CGAGTCGTTATGAATCGATTGAAGAAGCAGCAAAGGCAATGGTGAAAATCACGCGGCGCGTTGAGCCTGATATGAAAAAACATGAAGAGTATAAGTCGCTCTTTGCGGCCTACGAGCGCGCTTATCCGGCATTAAAATCCATTACCGGATAATCGCAAAAAATGTTCTGTGCGTTTATTCGATGACGTTCTGATCGAGTACTGATTCTGTCGCACTCACCATCTGATGACAGAGATCGGATCTGATATCGAGTTCGGCTTCGTTCTTTAAAACCTCGATCCGGCGGCCACGCTCGGGCGCACAAAGGCGACCATCAATCTGCGCCTTTAGCGAAACAATTTCACCATCAGCGATATTTGAAATGGTGAAATAACCATCTTGATCTGTCACGGCTTCAAGTGTGCCTTGTTTTTGGGTCGCCGCTTTGATTTTGATGCCGGCCAATCCCTTGCGACCATTTTCAGTTACGCGACCGAAAAGAACATGGCTGCCATCATCCGCTTCCCCATTCGGATCTGCACGTAAGGCACGCAGATTGGCGATCTCAAGCTTCGTAAAAGGCGCTGCATCTGAAAGAGCGATGCGTATGGCACGCACTTGGCCAAGCGGAAGCGGCGGACGGCGATTTGATTGCTTACCGAAATAATGATCGGGCCAATCAAGCTCCGTTGTCGAGAGTGTTTCATTGCGCCACTGACCATCATTCGAAAGCGGTGCAATGGCCCATTGGCTTGAGGGAAGAAAAGCGCTGTTTGGCGACGTGGCTTCATTGATAGAAATTGTATCGCCATTCTTCATTAGAAAATCGATTTCGACGATACCGCTCGATGAGAAGCGTCCGACTGAGGCGGTCGATTTACGAATTTGAAACGCGATGTGACTCGTGTTCCACAATGCGAGACCTGATGGTTGGAAGATGATTTCCGCATTTCCGGACTGATCGGCGGTAAGAGACATCACACCAAGCTGCCCGCCATTTGAATGGGTGATGGCACTTTCGATTATTGTGCCGCTCTCTTCGTTCACGGTGCCTTTGTCACGCAAATTGACGCGGTCGATCATGGCTGTAGGTGCATGATCATCAACAAGCGTGATGGACACGCGCCCAGACGAATCCGCTTTGTTGCGCGTGAATGTAGTAAACTCGCGGTCAGCGATAAAGACACGAGCTTTTGCGGGATCGGTCACATAAAGCGTCTGTCCATGGAGGTCACGACTTCCCTCGCGTGGATCAGGAAAAAACGCCCTGTTACCGGATCAGTCCATGGATCAATCGTGATCACATTGCTATCTGCGCTGACATGAAGATGTTCAGCGATGTGGCTTTGCGTCATCTGATAGCGCACCCCTGTGGATGCGGGCGGCGACCAAACGCGTTGTCTCTCAGGAACCGTACCGTCAAAATTATAAACAAGATTGACGAGTTTTGTGAGCCATTTCTTCGTGACGGGCGTCAGCGGCTCTTCAATAGTGTGGTCATATTTCGATCCGCGTGAACCGAAATGTGTGTACCAGAAATGCTTAACGGTTTCGCCATGAGTGATTTTTTCAACGCTTGTGGCAATCAATAAAGCAAGGGCATTGCCTTGCGCGCTGTCACAATTCACGCCGCAATAGAGATCAAGCCGCTCGTTATAGCTCAAGAAGGGAAAGAGTTTCTCAACATCCTTCGCGAAGGCTTCCGATGATGAGCGATCAAACTCCCCAGGATTCGTCCGAGGAATGTTGTAGAAGCCTTCAAAGCTTGATGTCATCGAGCGGGGTGGATCACCTGCATTGATCGATAGCGGCCTGAAATAATCAGATTTCCGTTCTGGGAAATAGGCCCGGACACCATCAATGCCGAGCGTTTTCAAAATATCGGCATGATAAGCATGACTGGTCTGATTGGTTGCTTGCGGTTCACGACGAACACCTGAGGCATTCGCAAATAATGTACCCGGCATACGCGGAACTTCGAGCACGCGTCCCGCAACACCAAAATCCTGATTGAGTGTGTTGCCACCATGCGAGGTTAGAAGCAGGGTCTGATATTACATTTCGCCAAATCCGGCGCTTCGCCAAGAA
>VGCJ01000162.1 GCA_016870035.1 Alphaproteobacteria bacterium | reverse complement strand
GAAGCGGGCGATTGATCGAGGCTGGAGTTGTTTGGTCAGCGTGAGAGGAAGACAGCGTTCCCGCCGCTAAAAGCGTTAAGCCGATCATCAAGGCAATACGGCGGGGCAAGTCACTCATGATACGCAAAACTAATTTACGCAAAAGTGTTAGAGACTGAAGAGATCAAAGTCGTGAGACATGTCTCTTGGCAATGCACCTTTCACATCGATGACGATTTTTGAATCCGGTTTCAAAAGCGATTTCACCAAAGACCATCCCTCATCGAGATAGGCTTTGTGGCTCACAGCCAGAATAACGGCATTGGCCGGTTGAAGCGCTTTGCGATCAAGAAGCTGAACCCCAAACTCATGTTTGACTTCCTCAGCTTCGGCCCAAGGATCATGCGCTTGAACACTGACGCCGAAATTTGTGAGCTCAGTGATGATATCAACCACTTTCGAATTGCGGATATCAGGTACGTCTTCTTTGAAAGTAAGACCCAACACAGTGACGCGTGGCTTTGAGGCGCCGGAGGCCAAAAGCCTTTTGATGCATTCGCGTGCGACACGACCGCCCACGGCATCATTGGTGCGACGGCCCGCCAAAATCACTTCCGGATGGCAGCCCGCTTTTTGCGCGCGATAGGTGAGGTAGTAGGGATCAACGCCAATACAATGTCCGCCCACAAGACCCGGACGGAAGGGCAAGAAATTCCACTTCGTTCCGGCGGCTGCGAGCACATCAAGTGTGTTAATGCCCAAGGCCTGAAACACTTCAGAGAGTTCATTCATCAAAGCGATATTGAGATCTCGTTGTGTATTCTCAATCACTTTAGCCGCTTCGGCAACTTTAATCGATGGCGCTTTGTGAATACCTGCAGTCACCACCGAACCGTAAACATCGGCAACAATTTGGAGTGTTTCAGGCGTTTGTCCGGAAACAACTTTCTTGATCGTTTCAAAACGATGAACATGATCGCCCGGATTAATGCGTTCTGGCGAATAGCCAACTGTGAAATCGCGACCGGCTTTCAATCCTGAAATTTTTTCAAGAACCGGAATACAATCTTCTTCGGTCGCGCCGGGATAAACGGTTGATTCATAAACAACGATGTCATTCTTTTTGAGCACTTGGCCAACCGTTTCGGAGGCTTTGATCAGCGCGGTCAAATCAGGGCGGCGCGCTTCATCAATTGGTGTCGGCACCGTGATGATGAAAAAATCTGCTTGTTTCAACGCTGCTTGATCATCGGTGAAGGTGAGCGACTTTTGTTTAAGACGCTCAGGCTCAACTTCATTGGTCCGATCATGGCCATTGTTCAATTCGGCAATGCGACGCGCATCAATATCAAACCCAATGACGGCGACATTGGGCGCGGCAAAGGATACGGCGACAGGAAGACCGACATAGCCAAGGCCGATGACGGCGATTTTACGGGAATGAGGCACTCTATATCTCCGGGGAAACTGGGTGGCCGTTTAAATCAGTCGAGGCGCGACTTCAACCGGCCTTTCGATGAGTGAGGTGTATAAGGAGGCGCTCGCAACGCCGATGGCAGATGCTGAAAAGCGCGTTTCGACATGTTCACGTGCTGCACGGCCTAACCGGTGTCGCAATCCAGCATCATGGGCGAGGCGTGAAATGGCACCGGCGAGAGACTGGGCATCGTCAACAGGCACCAAGAGACCTGTTTTTCCGTCAATCACGACGTCGCGGCAGCCTGGCACATCCGTGGCGATCAGCGGGCGGCCAAGGGCCGCGGCTTCTAAAAGTGCTTTGGGTAGCCCTTCGCGACGCGAGGGAAGGGCGGCGATATGGCATTGCACCCAGAGTTTTTCGATCTCTTCGATATGGCCAAGCCAAGAAATACCCGGAAGCGACGCGAATTGGGCAAGTTCCTCCGGCTTGATCGCGGTCCGGTTTGAAAGATCGGGATCGCCCGCCAACAGCAAGCGGATATCCTGTCCGGCAGCCTGAAGACTTTGCTGAGCAGCGATCAAAGGGCGGATGCCCTTGTCTTCCAACATGCGCGCGGCGACGCCCACCGTGATTGGACCATGCGGTTCGAGCAGCGGCTTTAATTTGTCCGTATCAACGCCCGATCCTGCAACGAGGCGGATTTT
>VGCJ01000161.1 GCA_016870035.1 Alphaproteobacteria bacterium | reverse complement strand
GATCTGATGGTTGATTGCAATCAAGGCTGGCGCATGTCGTGGGATCAATACAAGCCATGGACGCTGAAGGAAGCGATTCCGGTGGCGCGCGAACTTGAAAAGCTTGAAGTGTTCTGGATGGAAGAACCCCTCTTCCGCTCAGATCGCGAAGGCATGAAGCGATTGCGTGAGATGGTTGATATCCGTATCGCTGGTGGCGAGATGACGCGTGAGCTTTACGAATTCCGCGATCTCATTGTCGACGGTTGCCTTGATGTTGTGCAGCCTGATGCGGCGCTTGTTGGCGGCATCACAGGCCTGCGGCGCGTCGCTTTGATGACGGAAGAACACAACCTCATCTTCACCCCGCACACATGGACAAACGGCGTGGGCGTGGTGGCAAATGCGCACCTCACAGCGGGCCTTGTCGAGGCGCCCTATCTTGAAATGCCCTATGACCCACCGGAATGGAGCCTTGAGTGCCGCGATTTCATGATGGAAAAGCCGCTTGGCGTCGATAAGGACGGCTTCGTCGTCTTGAGTGATGCGCAGGGCTTGGGCTATTATCTCGACGAGAAAAGGCTCGCCGCGACACGTATCGGCTGAGCTCCGAACGGGGAGACAAGTCCGTGGATCGCAAATGGTTGCCGCTGAATGCGCTGCGCGCCTTTGAAGCTGCCGGAAAACATCTAAGTTTTACAGCGGCCGCCAACAGTCTGACGGTTGCGCAAAGCGCGGTCAGCCGTCATGTCATCGTGCTCGAGAACTTCTTGGGCGTGCCGCTTTTTGATCGTCGGCCGCAACAACTCGTGCTCACCGAAGCGGGGCAGCATCTTTTGCCGGTTGTCACAAAAAGTTTTGACCGTATCGATCAAGCGCTCTCGGACATCATCGAAGAAGGCCGCTCGCCGCGCCGTGCGCTGAAAGTGTCGCTGCCCGCAACCTTCGCACATCAACTGGCTGTGCCGATCCTCAAAGATTTTCGTGCGGAGCATCCTGCCATCACGCTCGATATCGAAAGCGATATGGGGCATGGTGCAGACTCAGAAGCTGATGTGGCTGTGATCTTTTCCGAACCCGCTGTCACCGACACGGTTCTTGATCTTTTATGGATGGAAAAACTCACAATCCTTTGTCATCCCGATGTTGCGGCGAAAGCGGATCGCAATGATCCGGCAAAATTCATTGAAGACAATGTGCTCTTGCATATGAAGCTTGAAAATCGCTCGCGTCATTATCAATGGGATCTGATCGCGCGCAGCATTGGTCGCCCTGATCTTGATGTTGATCGTGGCCTTGTCTTCGACACCTCACGACTTGTCGTGCAATATGCACTCTCGGGTGAAGGCTTGGCGCTTGTTGACCCGATGCTTTTCAAAAATGAAATCGAGAGTGGCGCGCTTCAAAGGCCTTTCGACATCAATGTTGATGGCGGCTTCGGCTACTATCTTTCAACGCATCCGGAAGATTTGAATGATGAGGCGGTCGCGCTCTTCCGCACTTGGATCATCAAGCGTTTTGCATCGCATTTAGCCGATGGGCCGACAGCGAATTTGAAAGCGCCCGCTTCATCGTCATCACGCAAAGCGGGCTCGCCGTCGCGGCTTTGATCAGAAATCCGTCGGCGCGCCGCCTTCGGCTTTGCGCTTGGCGACAAACGCATCAAGCTCGGCTCGGATCGCATCATCAATCGGCGGCGGTGTGTAAGCGGCAATCTTTTCCTTATAAAGCCTGTTCGCTTTGTCATAAGCCGTCGGCGAACCAGCCTCGCGCCATGTTTCAAAATTCCGCCAATCGGAAATCATCGGCGAGAAAAACGCATTGCGATAGCGCGACTGTGTATGTTCACAGCCGAAGAAGTGACCACCTGGCCCGACTTCCTTCATTGCATCAAAGGCGAGATCATCATCGCTGAAGGAGAGCGGACGCAAGAATTCCAAGATCATGCCAATGAGATCGGCATCAATCACCATTTTCTCGAAGCCCGCATGCAGGCCGCCTTCCATCCAACCCGCAGCATGCATAATCAAATTGCCACCGCCCATGATCGCGCCCCAGAGCGAGAACACGCTTTCATAAGCGGCTTGCGCATCAATCGTATTCGCAGCGCAAGTGTTTGATGTACGATAGGGCACGCTGTAACGGCGCGCGCGT
>VGCJ01000160.1 GCA_016870035.1 Alphaproteobacteria bacterium | reverse complement strand
ATTATGGTTTGCACCGCACGGAAAATCGCCGCGCACGATTTGTGATTGATGTTTCGGGTCTGTCTGAAACGCTGCGTCGCGCTGATATTTTTTATCCTGTGCTTGGCACATGGTTTGGCCTTGAGATGACCAATGACATCGGTGTTGTCGATGGTTTGCAAGGGTTTCCAAATGAGGACAATCTCAAAGCCTTCGGCGCGGCCTCTGCCTCATCCGGCGGCGTGGGTCTTTTTCATATCGCGGGCGTAACGCCTGAAGCCCCGACTGTTGAAGCGGCGCTGAAAGGACAGAAGCCCGAACGTGTGATCCGCGTGACGATCGATATGGTGCTCGGCGCTTTGAAACGTCTTTCAAATGCGACAAGTGAGTCAATTGATGCGATTGCGATTGGAAGCCCTCATCTCTCGCTTGAAGAGATGCATGCGCTCTTGACGCTTCTCAATGATCGCAAAGTGATCCGCCCCTTCTTCGCGTGCACGGGGCGACATGTGTTGCATGCGATTGAAGCGGATGGCACACGCGCAAAGCTGGAAGCGCTCGGAATCACGATTGTTGCGGATACTTGCGTGGTGGTGACACCGATGCTGCCCGAAGGTGGTTCTGTGCTGATGACCAATTCCGGAAAATTCGCGCATTATGCCACCGGTAATACAGGTTACGCGGTGCAATATGGATCGCTCAAAGATTGTGTGGAGAGCGCTGTCAAAGGCCATGTGATTCGTGATGGAGTGCTCTGGCAATGAAAGCGCATGTTTTGATTGCAGGTGAAGCGCAGGGCGAAGTGCTGGCCCTCACGCATCCGATTTCATTTTGGGGCGGTGTGAACCCGAGAACCGGCGACATCATCGATGCGCGCCATCCCGAACGCGGACAAAACATCGCCGGAAAAATTTTGGCCCTGCCTGCAATGATCGGCTCCTCATCGGCTGCCGCCGTGATGCTTGAACTCATTCACGCGGGCAAAGCGCCGAAAGCGCTCATCATGCCTGACCCTGATGCGATTTTATTGCTCGGTGTGATCGTGGCGAAGGAAATGGAGTGGCCCATCTGCCCTGCCTTTGCGCTTGATAAAGAAAGCCAACGCGCGCTGCATGGGAAGACGATCAAGATTGAAAGGGATGGAGAGATTAAAGTCTAAAGCAACTGCTCCACCACGCGTTCGAGAAGCGCGAGGTCTTCCGGCCGCGAGAGGCGATGATCGCCGTCTTTCACATAAGTGACGCTGACATCGGCTTCAGGCATATGATCAAGCAAGCGCTGCATATGGGCGACCGGCACATCGGGATCTTTCATCCCTTGCAGAATATGCACCGGTGCATGCGGATGGATCGGCGCGCCAAACATCAAATGATTGCGGCCGTCTTCGATGAATTTTTTGGTGATCGGATAGGGATCACCATAGGCGGAGGGTTGATGATAGACGCCCTCCTCAAGAATTTTGTGTTTCAAGGAGTCTGGAAACGCATTCCACATCAGCTCTTCGGTGAAATCGACCGCAGGCGCGATCAAGACCAAAGCTTTCGGCGGCGCTTTGCCTGAACGGTGACGCTCTCGCATCGCGAGCAGCGTGATCCATCCGCCCATCGACGAGCCGACAATCACTGGCGGCGTATTACCAAGAGTGTCGATGACGGTCAAAATATCGAGAAGCCAATCAGAGAGTGTCATCTCTTCAAACTGGCCCGGGCTTTCACCATGGGCGGCGTAATCGAAACGGATCACCGGATGGCCGCGCTTTGCTGCCACAGCATCAAGCGCGAGCGCTTTCGTCGACATCATATCCGAGCGAAAACCGCCGACCCAGAGAATCGGCGTGCCCTGCCCGGCACGGCGGCGAACGGCAATGCGGCGCGGCGGCGTTGAGGCGACGGGCAGCCATTCGGGGGTAACGGTGGTCATGAGGCATTTTCCTTTATTCACCCTGTTGAGGGTCTCGCGCGCGCTTGGAGAGAGCGCCCAACCGGTGCTATAGGCCCCTTCCTTAGCATTCAATAAGTTTTTGCTTTCAGTGAGGAAATGAGATCATGTCGAACGCGCTCTGGAACGGTGTCTTCCCGGCTGTCACTACGAAATTCACACCTGATGACCTCTTGGATATTGCCGAAATGGAGCGCTGTTTTGCGTTGCAACGCGATGCGGGTGTGGACGGCATCATCGTGTGCGGTTCGCTCGGCGAAGCCTCAACCCTTGATCCGGAAGAAAAAATCGAAGTGTTGAAAAC
>VGCJ01000159.1 GCA_016870035.1 Alphaproteobacteria bacterium | reverse complement strand
TGAGGCCAAACGCTTTCAATGCGGCTTTGCCTGTCGGTTCGTCGAGCATATAAGAGCGCCCGACTTCAACAGAGGATGCGCGCTTTAACGGCGCTTCACGTTTCCGCGCACGTACGGCGCCGATATCCGCGGCAATGCGGATTGCTTCCATACATTCACTTAAACCCTGCATGGGCGCTATGCCGGATGCGATCATTCGCTGACCAACTTGTTCAGTCAAAGATTCTGGCAGTGAAGCCACAAGCGCGGCTTTCGCGCCCGTTGCTTTTTGCACATTCTCGAATGCTTGCAGCGTCACATCCCAACTTGAGGCATCACATCGATCGCCGCGCGGAAAATCGAGGATCAATAAATTCATGCCGTAACCCGCGCCAAGCATTGCCGAGAAGGTTGCGGTTGAAGCTTCAAGATCGCCCCAAATGTAAGTGTGATAATCAAGCGGATTGGCGAGGGGTACTTTAGGCCCGAGCGCTTCAAAAAGTTTGGCTTCGGCGTCTTTCGGTAAAGGCGGTGTCGGCAATCCGGCGTCGGACGCCAAATCAGCAACAAGCCCCGCTTCACCGCCAGAACAACTCATTGATGAGACGGTGCGGTTAGAAAGCTGCCCATGCACGTGAAGAAGTTTCAGTACTTCTAAAAGCGTGCCCACATCTTTGGTGCGGCCAATACCGTAACGTGCAAAAAGTGAATCGAAGAGTTGATCAGAACCCGCAAGCGATGAGGTGTGCGACATCGTCAAAGCCGCGCCTGCTTCTGACCGTCCGGTCTTGATTGCGACAAGCGGCACGCCTTGATCAAGCGCGCGCAACGCCGCTTTTGAAAACCGCTCAATGTCATCAAGCCCTTCGATGTGAAGACCGATCGCGGTGACGCGCTCATCATCGAGCAGCGTGTCAATCATCTCACCGAGATCGCCTTTGGCTTTGTTGCCTGCTGAAATCAGATAAGCGAGCGGCAGGCTTCGTGCCTGCATGGTCAAATTTAATCCGATATTGCCTGATTGAGTGATGATGGCGACGCCGCGCTTTACAGCCAAACCGCCATGTTGATCAGGCCACAAAGCTGCGCCATCAAGATAATTCAAAAGCCCGTAACAATTTGGGCCAAGCAAAGCCATATCACCTGACGCAGCAACAAGCCGCGCTTGCGCATTAACACCATCGCCACCCACTTCGGCAAAACCTGATGCGTAACACACTGCGCCACCGGCACCCATTTTTGCGAGCGTTGATACGCTTTCGATTGTCACTTCGCGCGGCACCGCAATGAAGCTTGCATCGGGCACGTTGGGCAAATCAGCAAGGCTCGCATAAGATTTACGTCCCGCTACTTCAGGGCGCTTCGGGTTCACGGGCCAGATCTCGCCTTGAAAGCCGATGCGCTCGCATTGGCGGATCACTTCGGCCGCTTCGCGCCCGCCGATAACGGCGAGCGAGCGCGGGGAAAGCAAGCGGGCGAGGGCGGAGCGACTCATTTTGCGGGACTCTCGAAATAAAATGTCGGTTTCTTTCTTCTTTTTATCGCTTCGGGGCTTGAAAGGCGAGGCATCAGCGGCGACGATCCTTTAACGAAAAGCGACATCAGGAGCACGCCATGTCTGAAGACATTCGTCAAATGCGGGTTGATCTGGCCGCCGTGTTCCGCATGGCGGCGCATTATAATTGGCATGAATCGATTGCCAATCATTTCAGCCTGTCGGTGTCTGATGACGGCAAGAAGTTTTTGATGAATCCGAAATGGGTTCATTTTGAAAACATAAATGCGTCATCACTTTTATTGGTGGATGCGGATGATCCTGAAACCATGAACCGCGCGGATGCGCCTGATCCCACCGCTTGGATTATCCATGGTCATCTTCATCGCGCGGCGCCGCAAGCACGTTGCATTCTTCATGTCCATTCGCCTTATGCAACGGCGCTTGCCTCTTTGGCCGATCCCGAGATCAAGCCGATTGATCAGAATACCGCGCGCTTTTTCAATCGCGTCGCTTATGATGATCACTATGGCGGTTTGGCTGAGAATGATGACGAGGGTGCACGTCTTGTGCGTGTGCTCGGTAATAAATCGATTATGATGATGGGCAATCACGGCGTGCTTGTCACAGGACCCACAGTCGCCGAGGCTTTTGACAATCTCTATTATTTTGAACGCGCGTGCCAGACTTTGGTGCTTGCTTATTCAACGGGCCAGAAGCTTTCAGTTCTTTCAGATGAGATTGCAGAGAAAACCGCGCAATCATGGGAAGAGTATGGCGGCTATGCGCAAGCGCATTTCAACCAGAC
>VGCJ01000158.1 GCA_016870035.1 Alphaproteobacteria bacterium | reverse complement strand
GCTCACCTTTATGAAGCGACAACATATCGGATTGCGTGATTGCCACATCATCGCGCTGGCGGCTGATTTGATTTTGCGAAGGCATCAATCGATCAAAGACTTCAGTTGCGAGTTTCACCATACCCGGATGCGCGACCCATGTGCCGTCATGGCCATTTGAGGCTTCGCGTTCTTTGTCAGCGCGAACTTTATTAAAGGCGGTCTCATTTGCAGCGTCATCACCCTTGACGGGTATCTGTGCCGCCATGCCCCCCATCGCTAAGGCGCCGCGATGATGACAGGTCTTGATCAGCAGCAGCGAATAAGCCGCCAAGAAATTTGATGCCATCGTCATCACCGAACGATCAGGTGTGAGAAAATTCGGATTTGTGCCAAGGCGCTTGATAAATGAGAAAATATAATCCCAACGACCGCAATTAAGACCGATGATGTGGTCGCGCATTTCATTAAGGATTTCATCCATCTCGAAAGCTGCGGGCAAGGTCTCGATCAAGACTGTGCAACGCAAAGCGCTGCGTTTTAATCCAAGATGGTCTTCTGCGAATGAAAATACATCATTCCACAAACGTGCTTCTTTGTGGCTTTCCATTTTGGGCAGATAGAAGGCGGGCGTTTTGCCGCGCGCGATCATCGTCTTCGCGTTATGAAACACATAGAGCCCGAAATCGAATAGTGAGCCCGACATGCGCTCCCCATCAACAAGTACATGGCGCTCGCTCAAATGCCAGCCGCGTGGACGCACCATTAATGCGGCAGGGTTGGCAACCACCGCATAGGCTTTTCCAGTCGCTTCATCAGTGAAGCCGAGCGTGCCGGCCCAAAGATCTTTGAGATTGATCTGGCCTTCAACCATGTTAGCCCAAGTAGGCGATGACGCATCTTCGAAATCGGTCATGAACACGCGCGCGCCGGAATTCAAAGCATTGATGATCATCTTTCTATCAACCGGACCTGTGATCTCGACACGACGATCAAGAAGATCGGCGGGTAAGGGAGCTACCGTCCAAGAGCCTTCGCGCACAGATTTTGTCTCGGCGAGAAAATCAGGCAGCGCGCCCTTATCGAAACTCTTTTGTCGTTCTTGGCGTGCATCAAGAAGCGCTAAACGCGTGGCGTTGAATTTCGTATGCAGGGCCTCGAGGAAAGCGAGCGCGTCCGAGCTCAGAATTTCGTCATAACGGGGCTTCAGCGCGCCGGTCACTTTGATTGCGGTCATAATAGAGGTCCACCTGTATGCGGTTTGGGTTTCTTGACGTCATCCGCAGCTTATAGCCGCGTTTCTAAAAATGCATTGACCGGAAAGGGAAGGGGCGCGCAACGCGGAAAGCGCTGAATTCCCCAAAGGCATAAGGCCTCTCCAGTTTGTGAAAACAATTTTCAAGATCATGTCATTAGCTTTTCAGGAGGCCCTGTAAAGAGGCTTTTCCCGCCCGCATAACTGATCTTAAGTGGGCACGGATCTGGCTCAAGTCTTCCCGGTTACCTCCCTCTTTGCCTCCTGGTGACGTCGCTAACATTTTCGAAAATTTTTCCCTTAATTCTTCATCGGGTGCTTACGGGGACCTGATTTGATGGCGTTTCCTAGCGCAGGAGCGCTCTGCGGGGTTGAGAACGAAGCGCCGCTACCCAGAAGGGGACATGACAATGTTTGACGGGACAGAAGGTCCGCAGGGCGCCGCAGGAGCGGTGCTTGAGGCAGAAAGATTAATTGTCGAAGCCATCAACGCGGCAGATCGGATCGAGGCGCATTGCCTTTTTAATCTCGCGGCAGCGAGGGGCGCTGAAGACGCTTTGAAACTTTGGCAGGAGCCTGCCGCCGAGATGACGCCAACAGAGATCGCCATCGCCCAACGCCGTGCCCGGGATCTGATCAGGCTTTATTCGTGAATGCGCGGATCGCGGCCTCTGCGGCTTGCCAAAGCGGATTGAAATGGGGCATATCGCGCATAACGGAGACGTGGCCGAGAGGCTGAAGGCACTCGTTTGCTAAATGAGCATACCCAGAAATGGGTATCGTGGGTTCGAATCCCACCGTCTCCGCCATTAAAATTAAAATTTAATATATTTTTCAATACGTTATTATTTAATAAAAAAAGTAAACCTACAATTTCACCTACAAATATTGGTTAGCTTGTCGTATTGACACATAATACATGTTCTTGCTTCGTTCTCTCTCTCATGTCATGGACTGCCCCGATCGAGTGGTCTGGGTTGAATGTTAGTGCATGGTGGGCCTCGGGTCCATCGGGACGATGGTTTCCGGCGCTAGGGGACGGTATCCCAAGGCGC
>VGCJ01000157.1 GCA_016870035.1 Alphaproteobacteria bacterium | reverse complement strand
TCATCCCCTCAATGAATATAAGAGTGAAGCCTTTGAGCTCTTCAACGAATTGATCACGCATCTTCGCGAGCAAGTAACCGGACAGATGATGCGGATCGAGGTGATCATGCAGGCGCCGCCGCAGCCGCAGCCGACATCGCCGCCGATGGAAACGATCCATGCCGATCCAGTGACGGGTGAGAATGAAGAAGCGCGTCCGCAACTTGCTTACGCCGGTCCTGTTGAACGTGATCCGACAAAACCATCGACGTGGGGTCGCGTCGGACGCAATGAACTTTGCCCTTGTGGATCCGGTAAGAAGTTTAAACATTGTCATGGTGGAGAAGCGTAACTAGCGCTTTGTATTTCATATGCCTGTGTGCCTTTTTGCGCAGGCTTTGAATGCTTATTCGACTGAGCACTTCAAATGGTGAGTGTCAGCCCGACCGATGAAGGGCGTGCAAAGCCGTGCCTTATACCCGAACAAATGATATTGCCGCTTGTGATTGCGAGCGCGCTTTTTCTTGAAAATATGGATTCAACTGTGCTGGCAACCTCATTGCCAGCCATCGCGTTGGATCTTGGTATTGATCCCATTATCTTAGAGCTCGCTTTTACGTCTTATCTCTTGAGCCTCGCCGTGTTTATTCCCATCAGCGGGTGGATGGCTGAACGCTTCGGCGTGCGTCATGTGTTTCGCGTGGCGATCGCTGTTTTCACACATGCATCGATGGCGCGCGCCTTCACACCGACTTTACCGGGCTTCATCGCCGCACGTTTCTTTCAAGGCATGGGCGGCGCGATGATGGTACCCGTCGGACGCTTTGTGCTTGTGCGCGCTGTTCCTAAATCCGAACTTGTGCAGGCGCTCTCTTATCTCACTTTGCCGGCCTTGATTGGCCGGGTGATCGGTCCTTTGATTGGCGGGTTTCTTACAACCTATCTTCATTGGCGCTGAATCTTTTTTATCAATCTGCCAATCGGACTTCTTGGAATCATTTTGGCAACACGCTATGTGCCCGATGTGAAAGGTGATCATCTGACACCGCTTGATGGACGCGGGTTTTTGCTCTCGGGTTTGGGTTTTTCGAGCCTTTTATTTAGACTAACGATCCTTGGGCACGATTTATTACCCTTGGCAGCAGCACCTTTATTGATCCTGTCCGGCATGTTGTTTTTGTTTCTTTATGTTTTTCAGGCGCGTCAGGTGCAGCATCCGATTTTGAGATTGAAACTTCTATCGTTGCTAACATTTCGTACGAGTGTGTTGGGCGGATTCTTTTTTTGCGCAGGCATTTGATCTAATCCGTTTCTTCTGCCTTTGATGTTGCAGATTGACTTTGGACTCACGGCCTTTCAATCCGTTTCTCTCACTTTCGCTTCCTCCGCCGGCGCCGTGATTATGAAATTTACGGCGCCTCGAATTTTGAAGCGGTTTAGGTTTCGCCAAATTCTCATCGTGAATGGCTTCATCAGCGCGGTATTTTTTGGTGCAATCGCGCTTTTCTCAGAAGCGACGCCTCATATTTTAATCTTGACCGTTTTATTGACTGGCGGATTTTTTCGTTCGCTGCAATTCACCTGTCTCAACGCGATTGCTTATGCAGAAGTGGAGCAGAGCGATCTCAGTCGGGCGTCAAGCTTTGCTAGCGTCGTGCAACAAATTTCCGGCTCGATGGGCGTTGCTTTTGCTGCAATCATTATCGAGATCTTACAATTCAACCGAGGTGATTTGCTTTTGAAATCGGATGATTTCAGAATTGCTTTCGCAATTATATCCTTGCTTGTCGCGAGTTCGGTTCTATTTCATCGGCGACTTGATCCAAAAGCGGGCGCGGATGTGTCCGGTCACTCGGCTTAAGAGAAGAAATTTAGAGGGATAGATCTATGGGACTGAAACAGATCGGACCAACCACAATCCATACGAAATATCGCTTGATATGTCATTGTGAGGCTGTCCAGATTGAGCTCGATTTACCCGATGGCGTTGTCGATCCTCGTCGCTGTGATTGTTCATTTTGTCGACGACGTGGTGCAATTGTCGGCAGCGTTGCTGAGACTGGCTTTCGTATTCTCAAGGGCGCTGATCACTCAAAGCGCTATCAATTCGGCACGAAAGTTGCAGAACATTTCTTTTATGACACTTGTGGAACTTACACACATCATCGCCGCCACTTAAATCCGCATCTATTTGGTTATAATCTTGGCTGCCTTGAGGGCATGAACTCTTTTGACCTTGGCGAAGTACCAGTCTTTGACGGCGTTAATCATCCTTCAGATCGACCGCAGAATAATAAATGAATTTTTTTCATGGTTTCTAACAATCAAATGTCTAAAAGAGAGCATTAAGGCCTTGCACTGGAACTGGGAAGTTGTGTG
>VGCJ01000156.1 GCA_016870035.1 Alphaproteobacteria bacterium | reverse complement strand
CAGCAGAGAGGACATCCGCCTACGCCGAGGACGCACCGGACGACAAAAGGGAGGGACTTTAGCCGCGAGATGAACTTATGGCGTTGATTGGAACAACCCATTTGCCGATGACGATCTCGCCAGGCTTTCGGGGCATCCAGTCGCATCGGTCCGCAAATTACTCGTCGAGCTCGAACTCGAAGGACGGATTGCGCGGCAAGATGGCGGTTTGATTGCCGCCATCATACCAAGCTAGATTCCCTTAGGTCAGGTCACCACGTGATTTGGCGACTTGGCCATTGGCTTCAATCCGTGCCATTTCAAGTAAATAGGCCAGAAGATCGAAATTGGCTTACCGAGCAATGGCGTTGAGTTCGAACGTCATTTTGGCGAGATACACGGCGATTTCATCCTTATCATTCGCCAATTTTGATGAAGGGTTTGCGTGACGAGGAAATGTTGTTACGCTTCTCTCATCAAGTCTTTCGGCGAGGTGGGGTGCCATGGCTCAGTCCTCTTTCGGATTGGGTCTTCGGTTTTTCTAAAACGCTTGAGTAAGAACGCACTCAATCCGCGAATACAACTAATAACTGAGATTTTTACAAATTAACTCTTGCGGTTGTATAACGTCAATCCATAAAATTGATCAAGTCGACGCACACAAACTCAACTCTCCAACTTGACGTTGAGGAATAGACACCAGTCTTTTTCGAAATTGAAGAAATACACTGCGTTTAACATGTTAAATTGCGCAGCGAAGACCACTATAGGCTCAAAAACTCTCAGATTTTTCACGATTTCGGGTAAATTTTCGTTAGGGAATTATAAAAGCGCTATAAAGAAGCGGAATTGTGATCATCGCACAGAGTGTTTGGAGCGTTAGAATTTCTGCCATCAAGGTGGCGTTACCCCCTAATTGCCGCGCTAAAATATATGAGGCGCTCGCGGTTGGGACCGCCATGGCGAGAATCGTGACCGATAAAGCGGTACCGTCAACCAAAAAAGCACTGGCGAACAGAACTGCAAGCAGCGGCATTGCGATCAATTTGGCGAATAAAGGAATTAAATGACCCGAAGTGATCCGCGGAATTCGACGCAACTCGAGTCCCGCACCCGCAGCCAATAATCCTGCGGCAAGTGACGCCTGTCCGATTAAGGTAAGGGGTGAAAAAACAGCGGTCGGAATAAATTTAATAAGGGGATTGAGGAGAAGTCCAAACACACAAGACCATATAAAAGGATTTTTGAGGACCGCTTGGCCATAAATTGTCCAGGTTGTCTTCTGTTCTTGCGCGTAACGGGTCAGCACGCCGACGGAGAGAAAATTCAAAAGTGGGATCATGGCGGCAATCGCGACAGCGCATAATGTCGCGCCATCTCGACCATGAAAACTCGTCGCAAGGGCAAAGGCGACAAAGGAATTCCAGCGGATAGAACCTTGAAACACCGAGCTAAACGATGCTCCGTCGATATCAAAGTATTTTTCGAGAGCGGATCTCAAAAGAAGCAGTAAAACCGCAATGGTTAAAAGAGAGGCGACGAGCGTTGCGCCCATGCTGAGAAATGGCGTTGAGGCAAGATCGGCACTCGCCATGGTTGAAATAATCATCGCGGGAAACAGAATGAGATAGGTCACGCGTTCGAACCCGTCCCATGTGTCACGCCGGATGATATTTGTGGACTTTAGGAATGCACCGATAGCGATGATCAGAAATACGGTCAAAAGATTGGACAAAGCCGGCATGGGAAACGCTACTTTTTTACAAACCAACGAAACTTAAGAGAGTGGCACCGCTGAGATTCGGTCAATGAAGGCTTGGAGAAGATAGGCCGCCGCCATTTTATCGACGACCTCTGCGCGCCGCTCGCGCGATGTGTCGGCTTCAAGCAAAGTGCGGGTGACGGCAGCGGTCGAAAGCCGCTCATCCTGATAGAGAATCGGGAGCGGCGTCATTTTGGATAGATTTCTTGCGAAAGCGGTTGTCGCCTGAACGCGCGGTCCCATTGTTCCATCCATATTGACGGGGAGACCTAAAACAAAAGCGCCGACGCCGTGACGCTCGGCAAGTGCTAGAAGTGCCGCAGCGTCTTTGCCGAATTTCGTCCGGAAAATGGTTTCAACGGGGCTTGCGATCCGCCGTTCGACATCGGAAAGCGCGACGCCGATGGTTTTGGTGCCGAGATCGAGGCCCATGAGGCGGGCGGAACGGGGGAGCGCCGCGAGGCAGGCCCGTTCGGCATTGGGATCGCTGATCATCTTTTCTCTTATCCCCGCCTCGGGCCGCTGGCCAATAGAGTGCTGTGATACCCTGCCATTGCGGCGCGGACAAACCGGATGCTATAGGCCGGATACGGTTTTTAGATCAAACTTCGGCCCTGTGGCTGAATAGGAA
>VGCJ01000155.1 GCA_016870035.1 Alphaproteobacteria bacterium | reverse complement strand
CGAGGTCGATGCGCTATTATCGCTCGTCCGCGAACTCAAAAAGAAAAACATCTGCATCGTCTTCGTCTCACATCGCCTTGATGAGGTGCTCGAAGTTGCCGAGCGCGTTACTGTTTTGCGCGATGGCAAAAAGGTCGGCACTTATGATGCCAAAGATGTGAATGACAAAAAACTTGCCGTGCTTATGACCGGCAAGGAATTCAGCTACGATCTGAAAGAAACCGACCTCAAAAGTCGCAAGACCGTACTCACGGTCAAAAATCTTTCGCGCAAGGGTGACTATAAAAATATCAGCTTCGATCTGCGCGAAGGCGAGATTCTCGGCATTACAGGTCTTTTGGGCTCTGGCCGCACCGAGCTTGCACTCTCGCTCTTTGGCATGAACCCGCCGGATGAAGGTGAGATCACGCTTAATGACAAACCACTCGCGCTGAAATCCAATCGCGAAGCCATTGATAATGGCATCGCCTATGTGTCGGAGGATCGCCTCACCCTCGGCCTCGTCCTTGAACAACCGATTGCATCAAATGCCATCGTGACAATTCTCGACAAGCTCAAAGGCGCGATGGGTCTTATTCCGGCGAATGCGCGTGAAGCCAATGTTGATCGATGGGTGAAAGATCTTTCGATCAAGGTGTCGAATACAGCTAATTCGGTGAAGACTCTTTCTGGCGGCAATCAACAACGTGTTGTGCTTGCGAAATGGATGGCGACGAGCCCCCGTGTTCTGATCCTTGATAGCCCCACTGTCGGCGTTGATATTCTCGCTAAAGATGGCATTTACGAAATCGTTCGCGGCCTTGCTCAAAAAGGCGTCGCCGTCATCATGATCTCGGATGAAATTCCGGAGGTCCTCTATCACAGCCATCGCATTCTTGTGATGCGCAATGGTCGCCTTACCGGCGAATTCGAGCCGCATAAGAGCTCGGAAGATCAATTAAGGGTAGCCGTCAATGCATGAGACGGGGCAGGATCTTTTTCAACGCCTGAAGCGGCGCCATGAATTCTGGCTCGCAAGCGTCATTGCGGCGCTGGTTGTTTATTTGTCGATTGCGACGCAAGGCTTTCTGACGCTGCAAAATCTTTTCGATCTTCTGACGTCTTATGCATTCCTTGGCATTCTTGCGACGGGCCTGCTCGTCGTTTTGATTTCAGGCGGAATCGATATTTCTTTCACGGCCACCGCTTCGATTGCGCAATACATAACCATGTTACTCGCCAATAAATATGGCCTAAACTGGTTTTTGGTTTTTGCGCTTGCGATCGGTGTCGGTGTTTTGCTTGGCGCGATCAATGCGATCCTGATTGATCGGTTGCAAATCTCATCCATCATCGTCTCGATCGCGACGCTGAATATTTTTTATGGTCTTCTCGTTTTTGTCACCGGCGGAAAATATATTTACTCTCTGCCTGAATGGTTTGCAGACGGCATTTACTGGTTTGAATATGTCGATGCGGATGAAATCTCATACGGCCTCAATCTGCAGATCCTCGCACTCTTTGTGATGTTCACGCTCACATGGCTACTTCTGAACCGCACCAATATAGGTCGTCAGATTTATGCGCTCGGCGGCAATCGCGAAGCGGCGCAACGTTTAGGTTTTAACGTCCTCCACCTTAACATTCTCGTCTATTGCTATATGGGATTTACTGCGGGCGTTGCTTCCCTAATTCAAGCGCAGCTTGCGCAATCGGTTGCGCCAACTGTTCTTGTTGGCAAGGAGCTCGATGTGCTTGCGGCCGTTGTGCTTGGTGGCGCAAGTCTTATGGGCGGCGTTGGCACGGTGCTTGGAACAGTGCTCGGCTTGGCACTTCTTGCCATCATGCAAAACGGTCTCATCCTCATCGGTGTTTCGTCCTACTGGTCGCAATTTTTTGTCGGCTTCGTTATTCTTCTTTCGGTCAGCGCAACAGCGCTCTCCGCTCGCCGCAAGCGCAAGGGAAATCTCGTCGAATGAGCAACACTCCCTCCTACCTCAATAAAGACCCAGACGCGGCCTTGATGCGGCTCATCAATGGTTTGACGCATGATGTCACCAATCGGCGACTGATCATTCTTCTTATCGCGCTTGTTGCTGTGTTTGGTCTTTTGATTGGCGAACACTTCTTTTCGCAAGCAACCGTCCAGTCCATGGCGTTCCAATTACCGGAGCTCGGCATTCTCTCGCTTGCGATGATGATTACGCTTGTCTCGGGCGGTTTGAATCTCGCGATCATCTCGACAGCTAATCTTTGTGCGCTGACGATGGCTTACATCATGACAACGCACGTGCCGGGCGCGGAAGGCTTTATGTGGGTTGGCTGGCAGATCATCGCGATACTTGCAGGGCTTATTGTCGCTGCGATCATCGGTCTTTTGAACGGCTTTGTGATCGCCTATCTCGGTGTTTCGCCAATTCTCACCACTCTCGGCACGATGACGATGGTGAAGGGCATTGCGATTGGCATGACACGTGGCAATGTGCTTTCAGGT
>VGCJ01000154.1 GCA_016870035.1 Alphaproteobacteria bacterium | reverse complement strand
TTGCGGGATTGCGCCACCGAAATTGACGCCCTAACGGAGCGTTTTGATAGGTTGATTTGTGACTTCGCGATCAAGCAAGAACAGGCGAGGTCACTTGCCTCCAACGTGCCCGAGTTAAGGCATCTGGCGAACAATCTTACATTTCAAGCTCTGTTAGACCCGCTCTATTGTCGATTGGCTTCATTGGCCGATGGTAAACTCAGTATTGCATGGTCGCTTCCAAAGCCTGCATGCAACGAGAACCCTCGTCAGTCTGTTGCAGCGGAAATAAAGAAGATGTTTCCAGAGCAAGAAGTAGCAAGTTTTTTGGCCGATGCAGAGGCCGATTAGAAAAGTGAGCCTTAATGGCTTTGGTCCCTGTTTGGTCCCTGTTTGGTCCCTGCGATATTTCTCTTACTTGGGTGAAATTTCAGTGTTCTTTTAAATATCTGATTTTATTGATTAAAATGGTCGGAGTGGCGGGATTCGAACCCACGACCCCTAGTCCCCCAGACTAGTGCGCTAACCGGGCTGCGCTACACTCCGACTGACGCCGCTTATAGAGGGGGGCGTCAAGGGTTTCAAGCCATCGTGGTCGAGTGGTTTCGAGATCAAATGAGCCGAGTTGACGGGCATCAAACAATGATCAATTCACCCGTTTCAAAAACTGGGTTTTCAGCACGAGGCCTTTTATATTTTCCACGCGGCATTCGATTTCGTCTTCGCTTTCTGTCAAACGGATGCCTTTGATCTTAGTGCCTTGCTTGATCACCGATGATGTAACCTTTGACCTTCAAATCCTTGATCACATGCACGGTGTCGCCTTCGTGAAGACGCGCGCCGTTACAATCTTTCACAATGAGTTCGTCGTCGCTCATGGCGATGTTCCTTTTTTGGTTTTAAAAAAATTGGCGGCTGTGTTTACGCGTCTTCGTTGTCAGGGCGTTCCATCCAACGGATGAGCGGCATCAGCGGCAGGATCCATCCAATGCCGGCCACAAGATAATAAATCCCCTGCCATAATTTACCCGCATCTTGCAGGCGTCCTTGGGCAATCGACATCGCCGCGAGGCTATAGACGATAACGAAAATAAGCATCGCGACCGTGCCGATGAGTTTTCTGGTTCTGCGACGCATAGTGTGGCCCTTGGATGTGTCAATCTGCCGGAGTTGCTCCGGAAATGTGGCGCGACTATGAGAGGAAGGAGCTGCTTGTTCAAGGGGTTTACACTTCTTGGCCGATTGAGTTGAGGAAAAAAATTGATGACCACCGCTTTCGCCCTAAACGTCAATGACCAAACTCACGACAGGGGACTCTCCTTTGTCCGCTTATGGTTGTGGGTTTTGGTGGCGTTGGTTTTCGCGATGGTGGTGGTGGGCGGCGCGACGCGGCTCACTGGTTCGGGGCTCTCGATTACCGAATGGAGTCCGATCATGGGCGCAATCCCGCCTTTAAGCGACAACGCCTGGCTTGAGGCCTTCGAAAAATACAAAGCCATTCCGCAATATCGTCTTGTCAATGAAGGCATGACGCTTGAAGAGTTCAAATTCATTTTCTGGTGGGAATGGTCGCATCGGCAATTGGGTCGCACGATTGGTGTTGTCTTCGCGCTTGGATTTTTGTGGGGCATTTGTACAGGCGCTTTGCGCGGTGCGCTGGCTCTGCGTATCTTGGGTATTGGTGCGCTTGGTGGTCTTCAAGCTATGATTGGGTGGATCATGGTCGCCTCAGGTCTCAAAGGGGATATGACCGCGGTCGCACCCGTTAAACTGATGTTGCATCTCACAACCGCATCAGTGATCTACACAATGCTTGTGATGCAAGCGACGAGCCTCGGATCGTCCCATGGTGAGAAAGCTCCCCTTCATATCAAGAGATTTGCAACCGTGGTTTTGCTTGTGACTTTGTTGCAGATTGCGCTTGGGGCATTGGTTGCAGGATCAAAAGCCGGCCTCACTTGGAATACATGGCCTTTGATTGACGGCCATTTTGTTCCCCCAAAAGAAATGTTGTTTTCGGTAACGCCATTCATTGAAAATTTTGTCGACAACACCGCGTTTGTGCAATTCAACCACCGCATGAGCGCTTATCTTTTGCTGGCAGTGGCTTTGTATCATGGCTGGCAAACCGCGCGCGCGATGCCGCAAACGCGTGCGCGTCGTCGCGCCGTTTCAAATGTCTGGCTCTTGAGCCTTCAGGCGGTGATTGGCATTGCCACACTTCTTTATGCCGTGCCGCTTTGGCTCGGTCTTCTTCATCAAGCCTTCGCTTTTGTGGTTCTTGGCATGGTGGCGACCCATCGCGCCGCTTTGTCACGCGGCTGATGTTGATCTCTCAGCGATAGACGAGAACAGGAATCGTCGAGTGCGCTACGACTTTTTGCGTTTCTGAGCCGAGGATCATGGCTTTCACGCCACCATGCCCATGGGACGCCATAGCGATCAAATCACATTTTTTCTTCTTGGCTGTATTGATGATCGCCTCATAGGGATAATCCGATTCAAGATCGAGGAGCTCGCATTTGATATTGCGCGCCTCAGCAAGCGTCTCAACTTTTTCGAGAA
>VGCJ01000153.1 GCA_016870035.1 Alphaproteobacteria bacterium | reverse complement strand
GTTCCTGTCGTACAAATGCAGCTAAAAAAAGCTGTTCTGATATTGGCAACACCTTGTGCGATCAATTCTATATTTGAACGATGACGGCGTCCCGTCATGCCATCCGCAACAACGGCAGATAGAAGCGATTCAATAGCACCGAGAAACGCAATCGTGGCTGCATCAGGAATGAGAGACATTAACCTTTCGGGCGATGTGATTGGGAGTTGTCGAGCGGGAAGTGAATTAAGAATGCCCCCAAATCTTGTGCCGATCGTTTCAACAGAATATCCAAATCGAGAGAGGAGGATACTTACGATGGCGGCAAATCCGATTGCGATCAAAAATCCGGGTCAATGAGGCTTTAACTTTCGTAGACCCAAGATAACAATCGCAGAAAAGAGTCTGATCACAATCGCAGGAAGCGAGATTGTGTCTAACGCAATGAAGATCGCAGTCAGTTTTGGCACGAGGGCCGCCGGTTCACGGCCTTGAAGTGTAAGTCCAAATAGATCAACGATTTGACTTGAAAAAATAATTGTTGCGATGCCAGCCGTAAAACCGACGAGTACCGGGTGCGGAATATATTTTATATAAGATCCAAGCCTAAACACTCCGAAAATGATCATAGCAAAGCCCGCCATGATGGTCGCGATCAACAGTCCGTCATACCCCTGCCGTTCAATGATGGAGGCGACGACCACGATGAAAGCGCCTGCCGGTCCACCGATTTGAAAACGGCTGCCACCTAAAAGTGAAATCAAAAAGCCGCCAATGATTGCAGTCACAAGCCCGCGATCCGGTGAAGCACCAGAGGCTTTGGCTATTGCCATGGACAAAGGAATGGCCACCATCGCCACGGTAAGACCAGAGACAATGTCGCGCTTCAGGCGATCCCACGAATAGTCCTCTTTAAAAACGCTGATGATTTTCGGGATCAGATAATCGGACGAGCGGGTTGGCGTTGACATCGAAGACCTAAAAAGAGAAATCGAAATTACAAATATATTCTGTTTAATCGAAGTCTTGCTTGAAGCGGGCTGAAACACAACTCAGAATGTGTGCCAGGCATTCATAAAAAAGGATAAAATCTCATGAGCAAGGCCATTCGTATTCATGCTCAAGGCGGCCCGGAGGTGATGTCCTATGAGAATGTAACTTTGCTGCCTCCTGGGCCCGGGGAAGTGCGTATCCGCCATCATGCGATTGGTGTGAATTTTCTCGATGTGTATTACCGCAAAGGCGTCTATCCCGCGCCATCCTTGCCCTTCACTCCTGGCAATGAAGGAGCGGGGCAGGTCATCGCTTTGGGTGAAGGCGTGAGAGGGCTCAAGAAGGGCGATCGCGTCGCTTATGTTTCGACGCTCGGATCTTACTCCGAAGAACGTAATGTTCCGGCTGCTTCACTCGTTCCAATCCCTGAGGGTATTTCTTACGCGACAGCAGCGGCATTGATGCTCAAAGGATTAACGGCCCATTATCTGCTTCGTCGGACTTATCGTGTGAAGCCGGGTGACATCATTCTCAATCACGCAGCTGCGGGTGGTGTCGGACTCATTCTTGGGCAATGGGCCAATGCGCTTGGTGCGACCGTGATTGGAACCGTGGGGACTGACGAGAAAGCAAAGCTTGCGAAAAAGAAGGGCGGCTACCATCACGTCATCAATTACCGCACCGAAAATTTTGCAGAGCGCGTGGCGGCAATCACCAAAGGTGAAAAATGCCATGTCGTTTATGATGGTGTAGGTAAAGATACATTCCCGATGTCGCTTGATTGCTTAAGGCCACTCGGAATGTTTGTAAGCTTCGGTAGCGCTTCCGGCCAGATTGACGAGTTTAATATCAATATTCTTTCTAAAAAGGGCTCACTCTTCGTAACAAGACCAACGCTTTTTTCTTACATCGCGAAAAGAACTGATCTGCTGCGCAGCGCAACTGAGCTATTCGAAATGATTGAGGAAGGATATGTGAAAATTCCCGTTCATGCAAAAGCGAAACTCTCGGATGCAATTGATATTCATCGCGCTCTAGAAAGCCGCTCGACAACCGGAGCGACCATTCTCATTCCGTAATAGATGAAAAACGCCCGCCAAATTCTGGCGGGCGTTTTCATTTCAGTGTTAGAGATTACAAAACGCCCGAATTAGGCGCTCTGAACGCCCTTTACATACCAATCAATGGTTGCAAGCTCACCAAGCGACATGGCTTTGCCAGCCGAGACCTTTTCGGTGCCGTTCTGATCAAAGATTGGACCCTTAAAAATGTCATAGGTCTCATTTTTATAACCATCAATGATCTTGTTTGCGGCTTCTTGCACATTTTTCGGAACAATCGGATTGTATGGAGAAATAACTACATCGCCCGCCTTTATACCTTCCCAAAAATCTTCTGACTTCCAAGTGCCATTAATTACTGCATTTGCACGCTTGATATAATGGGGGGCCCAGATGTCTTCGATTGCTGTAAGCTGTGCTTTTGGTGCAAATTTTGACATATCTGCACCCTGACCGAAACCATAGATTCCCTTCTGCTCGCAGAATTGAAGCGGCGCAGGGCTATCTGTATGAGTTGTAATCACATCGCATCCGAGATTTGCAAGCGTTTGTGTTGCGGCCGTCTCTTTTGCAGGATCGAACCATGTATCAATCATAACGAGTTTGGTTTGAATTTTCGGGTTAACGGCTTGTGCAGCGAGAGTGAACGCATTCACGCCCATGACAACTTCCGGAATCTTGAATGAGCCTAGATAACCGATTACGCCGGATTTTGACATGTAACCAGCTATTGTTCCTATAACTGCTCGACCTTCATGAAAGCGT
>VGCJ01000152.1 GCA_016870035.1 Alphaproteobacteria bacterium | reverse complement strand
CTGCCTCGACCGCGCGAATCACGGCTTGGTTCAAGCGATGGAGATCATTGGCAAGCATACGAATGGCGCT
The DNA here is from genome assembly GCA_016870035.1 of Alphaproteobacteria bacterium. GTDB lineage: Bacteria > Pseudomonadota > Alphaproteobacteria > Rhizobiales > Beijerinckiaceae > CAIUPE01. The sequence goes on along the minus strand of VGCJ01000152.1, from coordinate 2,954 downwards.
CTTCTGCGCTTCGTTCATTTCGGTTGTGAGTTCTTCAGTGCGTTCTTTCACATGTGTTCTGGTCATGGGAGTCTCCTCGAATTGTTTTTAATGACAGATTGTTCAGACAGAATTTTAAAAGGTCTTAGAAAATAGGGCTTAGGTAATCGGTATTTTCTAAGCCCTACACTCTCATCTCAATCACTCTGCCGCATGTTTATGAAACTGCGCAGCCTCGGTTGCTTCACCCATCGCGGTTGTCGATGATTTGCCAGCCGAAATCGATGTCGCCACAAGATCGAAATAGCCGGTGCCGGGTTCGCGCTGATGACGTGTCGCCGTGTAGCCTTTCGTCTCCGCCGCAAATTCAGCCTGCTGCAATTCCGAATAAGCGGCCATGCCCCGATCTTTATAACCAAGCGCCAATTCGAACATGCCGTGGTTCAATGCATGGAAGCCTGCGAGCGTCACAAACTGGAATTTGTGACCCATCGCGCCTAGTTCACGCTGGAATTTGGCAATGGTCGCCTCATCAAGCTTCGCTTTCCAGTTGAACGACGGCGAGCAGTTATAAGCCATCATCTTGCCCGGATATTTCTTCTGCAAGGCTTCGGCGCGAGTTAGGCCTCTAGCAAGCGGGCATGGTGGCGGAACTCGGTATCTCTGCGAGCTATCTTAATCTAATGGAGCGCAACCAGCGCCCCGTCACCGCGCAATTGCTGATCCGCTTGGCTGAAGCGTTCAATGTCGATCCGCGCAGTTTTGCTCGCGAGGAGGAAGCGCGGCTGCAAAGCGAACTTGATGAGATGTTCGCTGATCCGCTATTTCGCGCAGCACCCGTTGCGCGCGATGAACTGCGCGAATTTGCCGACATCGCCCCGTCCATCGCCGAGGCCGTGCAGCTTCTATACACAGCCTATCGTGATTTGAAAGAAGGGGGCGCGGGCGCGGGCAGCGCGCAAGATGATGAGCGCAGCGAAGCAGCCTCAAACAATAATCCAGTTGATCGAGTGCGCGATCTCATTCAATCGGCGACCAATCATTTTCCTGAACTTGAAGCCCGCGCGGAAGCGCTCGCCGAAGACATTGCAAAAACGGGAAGCGATTTACTCCTTGCGCTCGTTGCAGGATTGAAGGAGATGCATGGCATTCGCGTGCAAATCTTGCCGGTGGATGTGATGCCGTCATCGCTTCGTCGCTTTGATCATCACCGCCGTCGGCTGATGCTTTCCGAGCTTGTTGATGTTCATGGCCGCACATTTCAAACCGCCTATCAACTCGCACTCATTGAATGGCGCGAGGTGATTGACGCGATTGCCACGCGCTTGGAGCCTGAACTAAGCCCCGCCAAAGCGCTGTTGCGCGTGAGTCTTGCGAATTACGCCGCGGCTTCTTTGATGATGCCCTATCAGAAATTTCTCGATGCGGCAGAAGCGTTGAATTACGACATCGATGTGCTTGGTGCGCGTTTTCAAGCGAGCTTTGAACAGGTCGCGCATCGATTAACAACCTTAAATCGTACCAATGCGCGCGGTGTGCCCTTCTTTCTCATTCGCATTGATAATGCGGGTAATGTATCAAAACGTTTTGCTGCGGGGAATTTCCCCTTCTCGCATTTTGGGCGCACTTGCCCACTCTGGAGCTTGCACGAAACCTTCTCGAGCCCCGGCACCTTTATGACCGAGCTTGTTGAACTGCCAGATGGTGCGAAATGGTTTTCAATCGCGCGCACGGTGCGCCGCGCGGCTTCTGCTTATGGCGATGCCGAAGGACAATTCGCCATCGGTTTAGGCTGCGAATTGAAATATGCATCACGTTTGATCTATGCGCGTAAATTTGATTTGAAAAACGCCCCCTCGACGCAAATCGGCGTCAATTGCAGATTGTGCGAACGCGAAAATTGCGCCCAACGCGCAGCCCCACCGATTACGCGCAAACTCCGCATTGATGAAAGCATTCGCGGCGTGTCGCCCTTTAGTTTTGATGTGTAAATAGATCAAAAAAACGTGAGAGACGATCCACGATGATGGTTCGACATGCCACTTCGTGGCGGCTGACCACGAGGAAATAAACTATCCCCGCCGACGGCGGCGACCGCCCTCGCCTTCCGCTGCTTGGGTGATCTCTTTTTTCGGCGGGAAAGTCACGACCTTCGCAAGATTTTCAAAATAGTCAACCTTGTTCGGGATTGCCATCGCACTCACGAAATGCGTCTGGAATTTTGGTTCCATTGCGGTTTCGATCTTCTCGATTTTGCCGACAGTTTTTTCGATTTCGTCACGCGCATTGAGATTGAGCAAAGCGATGCGCGCGCCCGTGCCTGCGGCATTACCCGCCGAGCCAACTTTCTCAAGATTACAATCGGGAATGAGGCCCAAGACCATCGCATATTTCACATCGATATGACTGCCGAATGCGCCCGCAAGCGTGATGCGCTCGACGTGATCAACACCATAATGATCGAGCAGCAATTTCACGCCCGCATAAAGCGCAGCTTTGCCGAGTTGAATTGCCCGAACATCGGCTTGCGTGATCGTGATGCGTGGCTCGCCATCATGCAGCAGATAAGTGAAGGTGCGGCCCTCCGGCAGAATGCGCGATGTGCGGGCTTGCAAATCGCCGTCAATTACGCCGTCTTGCGTGATGACGCCAGCGAGATACATCTCCGCAATCGCTTCGATAATGCCCGAACCGCAAATGCCATTGACGCCCGTCTTCGCGGCTTCCTCAGTAAAGCCGTCTTCATTCGACCAAAGATTTGAGCCGATGATTTTGAATTTCGGTTCAAGCGTTTGAGGATCGATGCGCACACGCTCGATTGCACCCGGTGCCGCGCGCTGACCGGATGAAAGCTGCGCGCCTTCAAAAGCCGGACCTGTTGGTGATGAACACGCGAGCAACCGCTTTTTGTTGCCAAGCACGATTTCGGCATTCGTGCCGACGTCGACGAGCAGCGTCACGTCATCATTCATATG
>VGCJ01000151.1 GCA_016870035.1 Alphaproteobacteria bacterium | reverse complement strand
ATGACAGCCGCGTAGCTGCCGGGCGCCCATCCGGCTTCTGGCCTTTTCTTCCCGATAAACTGCATAACTTGTGCTTTTGGACGATCAAGCCGATCAAAAACCTTTTGCGCAAGCATCCGACCATCGGCACCAATCAATGTAATCGCAACGGCGTCACCCTCTAAAAGACCAACCGCGCGGACATAAACGACAAGCGCATCCGAAGAGCGTTTTGGCGCGCGTTGATCTAATCGTCCCTCTTCCACATCATCCGAAGTTACAGGGCCGTTAGCAAAACCGACATTGAGAATAAACCGATCAATATAAGGCGTGGTTTTACCCACATTGTCGAAGAGGCTAGCTGTGGTAGAAACCCCACATTGATCAGAAGGAAGATCAGGCGCGAAGGGATCAATAATTTTTCCATCCTGACGCATTGTTAAATGAAGATGCGGAAACGCTGTGCGTCCTGAATAGCCAATAAGGCCTAATCGTTGTCCCGCTTTCACACGATCACCCGGCCTCACAAGCAGCGAACCTTGCGCCATATGGCAATATTGCGATTGCCATCCGTCGCCATGATCAATCACAAGCCCATTGCCACAAGCACGCGGATCGCTCTCAGGCCCTTCTTCTAAATTGGGGCGATCAGGCATATCCATGCGCGTGCACAAGACCGTTCCCTCGGCAATCGATAAAACACCAACGCCATTCCGTCGCGCCGCGAGCGAAGGGATACGGATATCGGTGCCATCATGGCCATCATAACTCATCGCCCCACAAGTGAAATCACGCCACCCCGGCCCCGTATCGTGATCAACATAATTTTGAATGATGCAGGTTTCACCAAGCACACAGGCCACTGGAAACGTAAAGTGCGGCGCGTCTACTGCGAAACTGTTATCAGAACTCAAAAAGAATGCAGCGCATATCAATACAAATATTTTTTCATGGACGCGACCGCGGACTATTGTGTACCGAAGGTCGAGTCAAAAATGACCTAACGTCAATAAAAACTAAATATGCCGGGCAAGAATCTTGCGCACCACGGTGATCATCTCTGATTCCGGCACGGCGAATTGTGCTTCGGCCTGTTGCTTCAAATAGGCTTCGCGATCCGGCGCGGAGGACAGCGTCGCACCAAGGACAAGATCCTTGATCTGCACTTCGCCCTTCTCGCGCTCATCCGAGCCTTGAATGACAACGCAGACCGAGCCGCGCTTGTCGGCATATTTCATCTGCGCTTTCATGCCCGAGCCGCCGAGATAAAGCTCGGCCTTAATACCCGCCTGTCGTAAGGTTGAAACAAGACGCTGATAATGTGCGGTCTGGTCCTTATCCATGACAAGAACGACAACGGGGCCTTGCGCTTCTTTTTCACTGCCGAGTTTTCCGAGAATTGAAAGTGCCGCGAGCAAACGTGAAACACCGACCGAGAAGCCCGTTGCCGGAACAGGCTCACCACGGAAACGCGCGACGAGACCATCATAGCGACCTCCACCGGCCACAGCACCGAAGCGCACAAGCTTGCCGTCTTCATCTTTCACTTCGAAGGTGAGTTCCGCTTCGAACACAACGCCGGTGTAATATTCGAGACCACGAACGACGGATGGGTCGATCAACACGCGGCCATCATCATAACTGCCCGCCTTCACAAGCGATGCGATCTCTTCAAGTTCATTCACACCTTCGATACCGCGCGCGGAACTCGCGACGACGGCATGAAGATTTTTGAATGTTGCAGCGGGCGTATCGGCCCGCGCAGCGTTGAAGGCGAGAATGGTTTCGATGGCTTTTGACTCAAGCCCCGCACCCTTAGTGAAATCACCTGAGGGATCCATGCGGCCTTTGCCGAGCAAATCGCGTACGCCTTCGGGCCCGACCTTGTCGAGCTTATCGATGGCGCGCAGAACGATCAGTCGCCGCGCGGCATTTTCATCGCCAGCAAGACCGATGGCTTCCATCACACCGTCGAGCACTTTGCGGTTGTTGACTTTGATCACATAATCACCGCGCGCAATGCCAACGGCTTCCAACGTGTCGGCCATCAGCATGGCGATTTCAGCGTCCGCGGCGACCGACGGCGCGCCAACAGTATCCGCATCAAACTGAATGAATTGCCGGAAGCGGCCCGGACCCGGCTTTTCATTTCTGAAGACGAAGCCATTACGAAAGGAGCGGTAAGGCTTCGAGAGCTTGTCGAAATTCTCGGCGACATAGCGCGCGAGCGGCGCTGTCAAATCATAGCGCAGCGAGAGCCATTGATCGTCATCATCTTGAAAGGAGAATACACCTTCATTCGGGCGATCCTGATCGGGCAGGAATTTGCCGAGCGCGTCGGTATATTCGATGAAGGGCGTCTCAACCGCCTCGAACCCGTAAAGCTCGAAGGTGGCGCGGATCTTCTCGAGCATGCCGCGCATCGCCGCGAGTTCTGCGGGACCGCGATCCGCGAGCCCACGCGGCAGCCGCGCCTCGACCTTGCGGGCGGCATTGTCTTTCGGGGCGTCGGAATTGGCGGTCATCAGCGGAACACTCTAAGGCGGGGGATTTTAAAAGCATCGCGCCTCGTAGCGCGGGAGAAGGGTGGCGGCAAGCCTCTGCGAAGAACCGCGTCCCCCTTCGCGCGCGCCCTTGTTAGGGGATCGCCAAGAGACTAGTCTATGGACTGGTCTACTCAAGGCATAGGAATCATGTTCAAGCCTCTCGATCAAAATCCTCTCTTCCTCAACTCAGCCAGTTTGTCTCATAAGCCCTGACGCCGGACAAAAGACAACGCGTGGCCATTGCACGCGCCTTGGCGAATGAGCCATCTGTCATTCTTGCGGATGAACCGACTGGCAATCTTGATACGGTTTCAAGTGCCCAAGTTGTTTCAATTTTACGCAAAATCGTTGATGAAGAAAAAAAGGCGATTGTGATCGTAACTCGCGATCCCGCATTGGCGGCCAAGGCTAATCGCCAAATCCAAATCATCGATGGACGGATCGCGAACGAGTCCTCTCCAAAAGATCACGCGGCAACCGCGGCCTCATAGCCCGCTTTTGTAA
>VGCJ01000150.1 GCA_016870035.1 Alphaproteobacteria bacterium | reverse complement strand
CGACAAAAGCGATATGTGAGAGAACGGCTACCATCAAAGGGCCAGAGGCTTGAATCATCGCGCTCGGTCCTGCGGCGGCGTGTTCAAGCGCGAAAGCGGTAAGCACATTCGGCAACCAGCCATTGAGCGTGCCGAGAGCCAACCACGGTACGAATTCTCTGCGAGATGGCAGTGGCGAATGACCGCGCAAAGAAAACCACAAACTCAAAATCAAAGCCGCGAGCGCGGCGCGCGTTGATGCAATCGCAAAGGGATCAACTTTATCCGCCAAGAGTTTCATGAAGATAAAACCGCTCGACCACATGAGCGAACATGAAAAAAGTTGAACCACATAAAGCTGCCGCTCGATTTTGATCATGATCACGCCCCGAGCAGATCAAGGAGCGCAGAAATCAAGGGTTCATCAGCAGGCGGCATCGGATAATCGCGCAAGGTGCCAGGCTTCACCCATTTGAGCGCAGCATGTTCGCGCGCTTCAACAAGCCCTTCCCAACGCCTGCAAATATAAAGCGGCATCAAAAGATGAAAATCATCATAGGCATGACTTGCAAAAGTTAGTGGTGCCAAACAGGGCTCTTTTACTATGATGCCAAGCTCTTCATGCAACTCACGAATAAGAGTCTCTTCGGGATGTTCACCCGCCTCGACTTTGCCGCCCGGAAATTCCCAGAGCCCCGCCATGCCTTTGCCTTCAGGGCGTTTAGCAATCAAAACGCGGCGATCCGCATCAATAAGTGCACAGGCAACAACGAGCAAAAGTTTCACAACAGAGAGTCCAGAACAGATGCTTTACCGCGCGCGCACTCTAGCGAAAGCGCACGCCGGAGCAAGGAGAAGGATGTCGATTGGAGCCGGGTTTACCGGCAATTAATCTTTTTCGGAAAGAAGTTGTTGATCTTGTTATTCACTGATTTGGTCGGAACGCTCTGGCCATCGAGCCTGAGGCCGACACATTTTCATGTTTCTTTCGAAGTGTTTCTCCGAAATCCGCGGCTCGCGGCCGGCGCGTTTCGCCACCGTGTCCCTCCTCGCGCTGACCGCGCTCGTCTCGGCTGTCGAATCAGGTGGCAACGCGATTGCCAATGGTGAATCACGCACAATCTCAATTTATCATACGCACACGGGTGAAAGCCTCACGGTTGAATATAAGCGCAATGGCAGCTTCGACCGCGACGCACTTGAGAAGTTGAATTGGCTCTTGCGCGATTGGCGCCGCGATGAACCCACCAGTATGGATCCGCGCCTCTTTGACATTGTGTGGGAAGCGCAACGCAGCGTCGGCTCAACGGAACCGATCAATGTGGTCTCCGCCTATCGCTCACCGCAATCCAATGCGATGTTGCGCCGTCAATCCAAAGCGGTTGCAAAAAACTCGCAGCATATGCTCGGCAAAGCGATGGACTTCTATTTGACCGATGCGAATATCACCGATCTTCGCGAAATCAGCATGCGGATGCAACGCGGTGGTGTGGGCTATTATCCCAATGCTTATACGCCTTTCGTGCATCTTGATACCGGCAGCGTGCGCCATTGGCCGCGTATGTCGCATGATGAATTGGCGCGTCTCTTCCCGGATGGAAAAACCGTTCACATTCCGTCAGACGGAAGGCCGCTTGAGCGTTACGCAGAAGCCGAACAAGAAATTCTCGCCAATGGCGGAACTGTGCTCGGAACATCGTTTGCAGATGCAGGCGATGGTTCCACCTCATCGAAGCCAAAGAGCCTCTGGGCCTTTTTGTTTGGCGGTGGCAATGCGGAAGAAGATGAGAGCGAAATCGTCGCGCAAAAGCCGGTCTCGCGCGTGGCTTTGGCTAAACCCTCAGTTGCTGCTGATGACGAAACACCCGATACGCCAGAAGCTGCCATCACCCGCAAACCCACACAAACAAAACCCGCTGCGGTTGCGGTGTTGCCACCGCTCTCCTCGTTCAAATCTGCGAAAGCCGCGCCAAAAGCCCCGATGCCTCTCGCGCGTCCCGGCAGCAAACCGCTCTTGGCGCTCAGCAATGGTGGGTCCCAACTCGTTTGGCAGACGGGGGCTCAGCCGCTCTCTAAGGGAAAAGGCGCGCCGTCACCAGCCAGTGTTGCGGGTCGAGGCCCTGCTCTGATCGGACCTGTGGCCGATGTGCCGCTACCGCCATTACGTGAAAAAGCCGGACGTGTGGCTGCGCTCTCGAATGATGACGGGCCGGCGACAACGGCGAGCATCGGTGCGCCGAAGACAAAAGGCGCTCTTCAGCCATTGATAACGGCACCGCAAAACGCGCCCACAATCGCGCTCGCTTACGCACCGATGTCGGACACCTCCGCACCACCAAAAGCGGCGCCGCGCGCTAAAAACACCGAACGGCCCAAAGTTACAAAACCCCTAAATCAAAAACCTAATCAGACTGCAAACACTAAAGTGAAAACGCTTTCCAAAGAAGCGATCGCGGCCGCACAATTGCCGGCAAGCTCGTCAACAACGCGCTTCTCCATGGCCGATGATCCGGCACCGCTCCAAGGGCGTTTCTCAACAAAGGCTATCGCGGTGTGCTCAGCGAAAATCGTCGCGGCTGGTCAGGCCTGCATCCCTAACGCTTCGAGATAAAGCTCCATAATCGCCTCTTCCTCTTTGCGTTCCGCATGATCCTTGCGGCGTAAAGTGACGATTTTGCGCATGATCTTGGTGTCAAAACCGTTGGCCTTCGCCTCTGAGTAGACGTCGCGAATATCACCTGCGAGCGCAGCCTTTTCTTCCTCAAGCCGCTCAATGCGCTCGATAAAGGCTTTGAGTTCTTCGCCTGATACCGAATTTGACATGAGTACCTCGCCTGACATTTAAGATGGAAGAAAAGGAGGGCTTTCCTGTCGGCCATCGGCCTGCCGCGGTCAAGCGCAGGCGTCTCGGGATCTCACAGGCCTGTGGATGATCGAAAATCCTCGCGATGAAGCGGATCAAGCAAAAGGGCTTGGAGCAGCGCTGCAAGCCGATGGCCCCAAGCGCGGGCCGCCTCCGGCGCTGCAATCAAATCTTGTCGAATTTCAAT
>VGCJ01000149.1 GCA_016870035.1 Alphaproteobacteria bacterium | reverse complement strand
GGGCTGGCTCGATACCGAATGCATGATAAGAGCCGGTGCGCTTGATATTCTTTATCTCTTGGGTGTTGATGAAATCGAAGCACCACAGGGTACCTTTGTGATCTATCAAGGCACACATGGCGATCGCGGCGCGCATCGTGCCGATGTGATTTTGCCTGGTGCCACTTATACTGAGAAATCGGGTCTTTATGTGAACACGGAAGGTCGTGTGCAATTGGCCAACCGTGCGATCTTCCCGCCAGGTGAGGCGCGTGAGGATTGGGCAGTCATTCGCGGCTTGGCTGAAAAGCTTGGTGTGTTTTTGTCTTTCGACTCTCTTAGTTCGTTGCGTAAAACGCTTTATGCGGCACACCCGCATTTCGTTGTTTTGGGTGCGGTTGAAAATGCATCGTCGTCGTCAGTTGAAGCCTTAGCTCAAGCCGACACGGCTCCCTCTAAAGAACCGTTCCGTGCGGCGATTAAAGACTATCATTTGACCAATGCGATTGCGCGTACTTCGCGTGTGATGGGTGAATGTGCGTCAATCGCGCGTCGCCCGGTCGCGGTCGCTGCGGAATAGGAAAGAGTGAAGCATGGCAAATGATATTGCTTCTTATGGTTGGTCGCTGGCACTCGGGATCACAATCCTGAAAAGCCTCTTGCTGCTTGTGGCGCTGCTTGTGTTCGTAGCCTTCATTCTTTTGGCTGACCGTAAGATTTGGGCGGCCGTGCAGTTGCGTCGTGGTCCGAATGTTGTTGGTCCCTTTGGTCTCTTCCAAAGTTTTGCCGATTTGCTCAAATTTATTTTGAAAGAGCCTACGATTCCTGCTGGTGCTAACAAAGGTGTATTTTTGTTGGCGCCGCTCGTAACGACCACTCTGGCGCTTGCGGCATGGGCTGTTTTGCCGGTTATGGATGGTTGGGCGATTGCCAATATCAATGTCGGCGTTCTTTATATTTTCGCGATCTCATCGCTTGGCGTTTATGGCGTCATCATGGGAGGATGGGCATCAAATTCGAAATATCCTTTCTTGGGCGCGTTACGCTCTGCTGCGCAAATGGTGTCCTATGAAGTCTCAATCGGTTTCGTGGTGATCACTGTTCTTCTTTGTGTGGGATCTTTGAATCTTTCTGATGTCGTGAACGCACAGCGCGGGAATTATGGAATGTTCAGCTGGTTTTGGCTGCCGCTCTTTCCGATGTTTGTGATCTTCTTCATCTCGGCCCTGGCAGAAACGAATCGTCCGCCTTTCGATCTTGTTGAAGCAGAATCCGAGCTCGTTGCCGGTTTCATGGTCGAATATGGTTCAACGCCTTACATGATGTTCATGCTTGGTGAATATGTCGCCATTGTCACCATGTGTGCGCTTACAACCATTCTCTTCCTTGGGGGTTGGTTGCCGCCTTTCGATGTTGCGCCTTTCACATGGGTGCCGGGCGTCATCTGGTTCGTCATTAAAACCTGTCTTGTTTTTTTCATGTTCTCGATGGTGAAGGCTTTCGTGCCGCGCTATCGCTATGACCAATTGATGCGTCTCGGCTGGAAGGTTTTCTTGCCGATCTCGCTCTTTATGGTTGTTGCGGTTGCCGGTGTCTTGCAATTCACCGGTTGGGCGCCGGGACATTGAGGAAGTAAACCATGTCTTTGCAACAAGCCGCCAAATCGCTTCTCCTCAAAGAATTTGTCAGCGCCTTCATGCTGTCGATGCGGTATTTTTTTAAACCGAAGGCGACAATCAATTATCCGTTCGAAAAAAATCCTGTGAGCGCTCGTTTTCGGGGTGAACATGCGTTGCGTCGTTATCCGAATGGCGAAGAGCGCTGCATCGCTTGCAAACTTTGCGAAGCAATTTGCCCAGCGCAAGCAATTACCATTGAGGCTGGTCCTCGTCGCAATGACGGTACGCGCCGCACCACGCGTTACGACATCGATATGACGAAATGCATCTATTGTGGTTTCTGTCAGGAAGCGTGCCCGGTCGATGCCATTGTCGAAGGTCCAAATTTCGAATTTGCAACCGAGACGCGTGAAGAACTTTTCTATGATAAAGAGCGTTTGCTCGAGAATGGCGCACGTTGGGAACGTGAGATTCAACGAAACATCAAAACCGATGCGCGTTGGCGCTAAGCAGTAACGGGACATTTTCTATGAGCGTCGCTCAGATTTTTTTTTATCTCTTCTCGGCGATCATGATAGGTTCGGCCGTTATGGTGATTGTAGCGCGCAATCCCGTGCATTCGGTTTTGTTCTTGATCCTCGCCTTTGTGAATGCCGCTGGCTTGTTCTTGCTCATGGGTGCTGAATTCTTAGCGATGATCTTGATCGTTGTTTATGTTGGTGCCGTTGCGGTGCTTTTCCTTTTCGTTGTCATGATGCTTGATGTTGATTTCGCTGAATTGAAGCAAGGTTTCGCCAAACATCTCCCGCTCGGCATCATTCTTGGCCTCGTTCTCTTCATTGAACTCGCGATGGTGATCGGAACTTATCTTGTGAGCCCCGATGCGACGCTTGTAACGCCAACGCTTGATACGTCTTTGTCAAATACCGAAGCGCTCGGCCGCGTGCTTTATACGGATTATATCTATTATTTCCAAACGGCCGGCCTTGTCCTGTTGGTCGCGATGGTTGGTGCTATCGTTCTGACCCTTCATCATCGCCCGAATGTGAAACGTCAAAAAATCGCAAACCAAGTGGCGCGAACAAAAGAGACAGCCATGGAAGTGCGTAAAGTTCAACCCGGGCAAGGTTTGTGAGGGGTATGCTATGATCGGATTGAACCAATATCTCACCGTTTCGGCCATTCTCTTCACGCTTGGCGTTTTGGGAATTTTTATCAATCGCAAAAACGTCATCGTTATTTTGATGTCGATCGAACTCATTCTCTTGTCGGTCAATATTAATCTTGTGGCGTTTTCGAGCTATGACGGTAATCTAATCGGTCAGGTTTTCGCGCTCCTCATTCTCACGGTCGCAGCCGCAGAGGCAGCGATCGGTTTGGCAATTCTAGTTGTCTTCTATCGCAATCGCGGTTCGATCGCAGTTGAAGACATCAACACGATGAAAGGCTG
>VGCJ01000148.1 GCA_016870035.1 Alphaproteobacteria bacterium | reverse complement strand
CCTGCCGCATTAATGGTGCGTCCACGCGGCTGGCATTTGAGCGAGCGCCATGTACTTGTTGATGGGGAGCGCATGTCGGGCTCACTATTCGATTTCGGGCTCTATGTGTTTCATAATGCGAAGACGATGATCGCACGTGGCAAAACGCCCGCCTTCTATCTGCCCAAAATGGAAAGCCACAAAGAAGCAAGATTGTGGAATGATGTATTTTCATTCGTAGAAGACCATCTTGGATTGAAACGCAGCGCTTTGCGTTGCACGGTATTGATTGAGACATTGCCCGCTGCTTTCGAGATGGATGAAATCCTTTATGAAATGCGCAACCACATCATCGGTCTTAATTGCGGTCGTTGGGATTATATTTTCTCATTTATCAAGCTTCTCGGCACAAATCTTAATTTTCTAACACCTGATCGTTCAGTGATAACGATGGCGTCGAATTTCTTGGCGGCTTATTCGCTGCTGCTGATCAAGACCTGTCATCATCGCGGCGCTTTTGCGATGGGCGGCATGGCGGCACAGATACCCGTCAAGGGTGATGACGCTGCTAATGAGACCGCCTTTAATAAAGTACGAGCTGACAAAGAACGCGAAGCCTTAAATGGCCATGACGGCACATGGGTCGCGCATCCGGGTATGGTTAAACTCGCAACTGAAGTCTTTGATCGATTGATGCCTTCGCAAAATCAAATCAGCCGCCAGCGCGATGATGTGGCGATCACGCAAGCCGATATGTTGTCGCTTCATAAAGGTGAGCGCACGGAAGCGGGCTTGCGCGAAAATATCCGCGTCGGTGTGCAATATATCGAAGCGTGGTTGCGCGGTCGTGGTGCGGTGCCGCTCTATAATCTCATGGAAGATACAGCGACTGCCGAAATCTCACGCGCTCAAATCTGGCAGTGGATCCATCATGGCGCGGCACTGAATGATGGCCGCAAAGTCACGCCTGCCCTCTTTGAAAGCGTATTGAAAGACGAAATGGAAAAGGTCCGCAACGCGCTTGGCGCATTAACCTATGATGCGGGTCGTTTCCCGGAAGCGATCAAGCTCTTCTCGGATATGTCGCTTGCTTTAAAATGCGCGGAATTTTTGACCCTGCCCGCTTACGAACTTATTGACTAATCGCTAACGTTACAAAATAAAAAACGCCGCAGCCATCGATGCTGCGGCGCTTTTTCTTTTTTTAACTTATTAATATTGAACGCCGCGCGTTAACGCACCATCAATCACGAGATTTGTACCCGTTGTGAATGAAGATGCGGGACTCGCCAAGAATACAACGCCACGCGCAATTTCTTCCGGCGTTGCCATGCGACCGGTTGGATTGAGCCGCAGAGCTTCCTTGAACAAATCTGGAAGATTATTTTCGATATACTCCCACACCCCACCTTTAAAATAAGTGTTTCCAGGTGAAACCGAATTCACACGGATCATTTTCGGTGCAAGTTTAAAAGCCATTCCGTGTGCATAATGAATAAGAGCCGCTTTAAAAGCGCCATAGGCCGGACCTGTGAAATCAATCTCGCGGCCTGATACACTCGAAACGATTGTCACTGAGGGCGCTTTTGATTTTTCAAGATAGGGCAACGCGGCATTTACAAAACGCACCGTGTGCAACATATCTACTTCAAACTCTTGGCGCCACGCCTCTTCATTATCTTCTACCGCAAGTGCAGAAACATTTGGGACAATGATATCGATACCACCAAGCGCTTTAGCACTTTCCGCAATCCATGTTTCAAGCGCAGCTTTGTTACCGACATCAATCGATTGGCCAAGCGCCTTCACGCCTGACTTCAAAAGATGCGCCACTGTATCATCAACCGTAGCCCTGTCGCGCGCGCAGATTGAAACATTAGCACCTTCTTGCGCAAAATAATCAGCACACCGACGGCCGATGCCTTTCGAGCCACCAGAGATCAAAACATTCAACCCTTTTAAATCGAGATCCATAGTCTCTCTCCCTTTTTATAAGTATTCGCTTCGCATCAGTTACTTGATATAGGTTTTCAACATTGATGCACCGAGTGAATATTTCGGATCAACCATATTGCCAACACGAATGCGACCGGCTTGTGTAGCTAAGAAATAAGCTTCCGTTTCATCAAAACCGTAATCGGCCTGCATCCAGCGAATAAGATCGCGATAGGCCATGCGCGCCGCATCTTCCATCGGTCGCGCGCTGCCAATCGACATGATCATATCTTCGGTTTCTAACCGCACGCCGGGGATGGACCAGCCTTTGATCAGATCCACTTGAAAGGTTGCTGTGGCTGGCATTTCAACAGCCACACCGCATAATTCACCATCGCCTTGGCGCGCGTGACAATCACCAACAAAAAGATAAGCGCCTTTCGTTTGCACTGGGAAATAAACAACCGCGCCCGGTGCGACATCTGGCAAATCCATATTTCCGCCCCAATAATCTGGCTGCAAAGACAAAACCGCTTCAATCTCGGGGCTCACACCTAAAGTGCCAATGAAAGGCTCATAGGGAAGCGTCACGCGTTTTGAAAACTCAACACCTTTCGATGTTACTTTCATTTTCTTGACGACTTCGGGAAGAGGCTTGTTGAGCATCGCCGTTGTCGATGTGCCGACTAGCCCACCAAACTCCGGAATCAATGCCGTTGTGCCTACCGGTTGCTCGCCGCGCGGTTCGATCGAATGAATATGAACCGCAAGCACATCGCCCTTCTCCGCACCTTTCACGAAGATCGGACCGTTTTGTGGATTCACATAAGGAAAATTCAAAACTTTCGTCGGCAAATCTTTGGTGGTTTTGATCGCGCCCCCAAATGCATCGCGTGTTTCAGCAGAAACAATGTCACCGGGATTAATCGTCAGAACCGGTTTTTCATATGGCCCATAGACATAATGATATCGGCCTTGCTTCCGTTCTGTGAGCGCGTGTTTTTTGCCCGGCTTGCCTTTAGCGACGCCTTTGCGTCCCATAAAAGATGATGCAATCCAACTCATGAGTAGCCTCCCTCCCGCTTACCGAAGATTGCCAATCCTCGCGAGAATAGTGGCTTTAGTCAACGCAGGCA
>VGCJ01000147.1 GCA_016870035.1 Alphaproteobacteria bacterium | reverse complement strand
GAATGATGGTACATCCCTCCCCGCTCTTGATGGCCAAAATCAACTCATCAGTGCCGTGTTTGCGTCTGTTGTCGGCGTTGATATTGAAGCAATCACCCTTCGGACGGGCGGTTATATCTGGTTTGATTTATTGGGTATCACACCACCGCGTGATCGGAGCTTTGATGAGGCAAAGGATAAAGTATTGAATGCTTGGCGCGAAGATGATCTCGCCAAACGCTTGCAAGCGAAAGCCGATGAACTTGTACAATCGGTAAAATCGGGCAAGTCCGTTGTGACACTTGCCGGTGAATTGGGCGTCGAGGCGAAAGATGCCAAAGGTCTGAAGCGCTCTGCCCAAAGCGAAGGTCTTTCGCAACACGCGGTTTCGGCGGCATTAAACGTTCCGGTGAAAGAAGCAACCTCAGCTCTGGGCAATAATCCTGATGAACGGATCATTTTAATGGTCGACTCATCCGCATTAGGTGACTCCGCAACAGCGCTTGCAGATGCCGGTCGGATTGCTGATCAAATGCGCCGTTCGCTATCGGATGATTATGCCAATTCTTATGTGCTCCGAACACAGCAGGATCTCGGTGTGACAGTGAATGAAGCTGTTCGTGCCATTACATTGGGTTTGAATTGACAGGGCGATGGGCACTCTTCCCGAATATCATTTTTTTGAAGAGAATTATCTCGACGGTGAGGCGCAACTCATCCGTAAAACTCTCGTTGGTGATCTGGAAACCCCTGTCTCCGCTTTTTTGAAATTGACGGCAGGTGATCGGCGCCATGCGATCTTGCTTGAAAGTGTGGAAGGCGGATCGACACGCGGTCGCTATTCCATCATCGGGCTAAAACCCGATTTAATTTGGCGGTGCCGTGACGGCGAAGCCGAGATCAACCGCAACGCACTCCTAGATCGTGAAACATATTCGCCCTGCGGCAAGCCACCTTTGACAAGCTTGCGAGCGATCCTTGCTGAAAGCATGATCAGCTTTGAAGAAGGCTTGCCACCCATGTCCGCGGGCATGTTCGGCTATCTTGGTTATGACATGGTCCGGCAAATGGAGCGATTGCCTGACGCCAATCCCGATGCGTTCGGCGTTCCCGATGCAATCCTCATGCGTCCCACCGTTATGGTGATCTTTGACTCGGTTAAAGATGAAATCACGGTTGTGACACCTGTGCGTCCAAAGACCGGCGTATCACCCCGCGCGGCCTATGAGATCGCGCTTGAAAGAATTGACGCCGCACATGCCGCACTTGAAGGCCCACTTCCCGCCGGCATTCCTTTACCAGCAGGTCTCTCGACGCTCGAACACGGTATCTCAAATACAACCGAGCCTGAATTCTTATCGATGGTCGAAAAAGCCAAAGATTATATTCGTGCTGGCGATATTTTTCAGGTGGTACTCTCTCAACGTTTTGATGCGCCCTTCGAACTTCCCCCTTTCGCACTTTATCGTGCGCTGAGACGCGTTAATCCGTCTCCTTATCTGAGCTATCTGGATTTTGACGGGTTTCAAATCGTCTGTTCATCGCCTGAAATTCTTGTGCGCGTGCGACAAGGACAAGTGACCATCAGACCGATTGCGGGAACACGGCCACGCGGAAAGACGGAAGCTGAAGATCGCGCTTTAGGACAAGAATTGCTTGCCGATGAAAAAGAATGTGCCGAACATTTGATGTTGTTGGATCTCGGCCGCAATGACGTTGGTCGTGTAGCGAAGACGGGCACAGTCGAAGTAACAGGCTTTTTCTTCCTCGAGCATTATAGTCATGTCATGCATATTGTCTCGATTGTTGAAGGCATGCTCGACGAAAAATATGATGTAATCGATGCGCTCGCTGCGGGTTTTCCCGCAGGCACCGTCTCGGGCGCGCCAAAAATTCGCGCGATGGAAATCATCGATGAATTGGAACGTGAAAAGCGCGGACCTTATGGAGGTTGTATCGGCTATTTCGGCGCCAACGGTGAAATGGACACCTGCATTGTTTTGCGCACGGCTATCGTCAAAGATGGCAAGATGCATGTGCAAGCGGGTGCCGGTATCGTCTATGATTCAAACCCGAAATCCGAACAGCAAGAATGTATCGCAAAATCAAAAGCGCTTTTCCACGCGGCCGATGAAGCGGTTCGTTTTGCTTTCAACGCCAAGCGGAGGCAGTGATCATGACCCGCATCACCCTTGTCGATAATTACGATAGTTTCACCTTCAATCTCTTTCATGATCTCGGTCGCCTGGGTGCCGAAGTCACTGTGGTGCGTAATGATGAAATAACAGCGGAAGCGCTGATCACGTCAGACCCTGATGCTATTGTTTTATCACCTGGGCCGTGCACACCAAATGAAGCCGGCATCTGTCTTGATGTTCTTAAAAAAGCCGGACCAAAAATTCCGATTTTTGGCGTATGCCTCGGCATGCAGGCAATGGGTCAAGCGTTCGGCGGCGATGTCATTCGTGCACCGCTGCCTATGCATGGAAAAACTGCAGAGATCAATCATCAAGGTAAAACGATTTTTCGTGGGATCAACCATGTTTTTAAAGCAACACGCTATCATTCGCTGATCGTCGACCGCAACACGTGCCCGAAAGATCTTGAGATTGTCGCGGAAACCAAAGACGGGTTGATCATGGGTCTCTCGCATAAAAAATATGCGGTCCATGGAGTGCAATTTCATCCCGAGAGCATCGCCTCGGAATTCGGGCGCGCAATTATGAAAAATTTTCTCGATCTGGCGAAAGCCTGGAATGAGACATCGGGTCGCAAAAGAGTTTGATCATGGATCAGATGAAACCACTCATCACAGAACTTGCGAAAGGCCAACCTCTTTCCCGTGAAGATGCGGAGAAAGCTTTTGATCGTATGTTGTCAGGTGAAGCGACGCCCGCACAGATCGGTGCATTTCTCATGGCTTTACGCATTCGCGGTGAAACTGTTGATGAAATCATCGGCGCCGTCAGTGCTATGCGCGCGAAAATGTTGAGAGTTAATGCGCCTGAAAATGCCATCGATATTGTCGGCACGGGCGGCGACAACTTAGGCAGCTATAATGTCTCAACGCTTGCCGCTTTAATTGTTGCCAGTTGCGGCGTGCCGGTTGCGAAACATGGCAATCGTGCGTTGTCCTCAAAATCTGGCGCCGCAGATATATTGACG
>VGCJ01000146.1 GCA_016870035.1 Alphaproteobacteria bacterium | reverse complement strand
GATGAGCACAGATGTTTCAACCGATTCCGGCCTCGCCGCAGATCGCGGCCTCGCCCATGTTACTTTCAGCCAATCGCGCCCTTTTGTTCTGATCGCAGGTCCTTGCGCCATAGAGAGCCGTGCCCATGCGCTTGAGATGGCCTCGGGCTTGAAAGCGATTACGACCAAGCTCGGTATTCCCTTCGTTTTCAAGACGTCTTTTGACAAAGCCAATCGTACATCCGCTTCAGGCCTGCGCGGCATCGGCTTGTCGCAGGCGATGGAAGTCTTTGCCGAGATTAAATCGAGCCTCGCACTTCCGGTTTTGACCGATATTCACGAGAGAGATCAGTGTAAGATCGTTTCAGAAACCGTTGATATAATTCAGATTCCGGCTTTTCTTTGCCGTCAAACTGATCTTCTCATAGCCGCTGCCGAAACGGGTCGCATCATCAATGTCAAAAAGGGGCAATTCTTGGCGCCTTGGGACATGAAAAACGTCGTGGCCAAGATTACGGGCGTCGGCAATGAGCGGGTTCTTGTGACCGATCGCGGTACTTCATTTGGCTACAATACGCTTGTGTCCGATATGCGCGGTTTGCCTATCATGGCGCGCGACACAAAGAAGCCTGTCGTATTTGACGCCACCCATTCGGTGCAGCAACCGGGCGGGCAGGGTGGTTCATCCGGTGGGCAACGCGAATTCGTTCCTGTGCTCGCACGGGCGGCTGTCTCCATCGGCGTCGCCTCAGTATTTATCGAGAGCCATGAGCAACCGGAACGCGCGCCGTCTGACGGGCCGAATATGGTGCCGCTTTCGAAAATGGAAGCACTGCTTTCTGATCTCAAAGCCTTCGATCAAGTGGCTAAATCAAGACCGGTTGAAATTTAGCGCGCACGCGCTTTTGGGTGCATTGCAATATCCGACGAAAGGCGTATAGGGGGCGGAAATCGCCCCCCAATTCATTGCACCAGATGGAGCCGCCTCGTGACCGAGATTATTGATATTCATGCCCGCCAAATTCTCGATAGCCGCGGCAATCCCACGGTCGAAGTCGATGTGACGCTTGAAGATGGCTCGATGGGACGAGCCGCCGTACCGTCAGGTGCCTCAACGGGAGCTCACGAAGCGGTAGAACTTCGCGATGGCGACAAGAAAACCTATCTCGGCAAGGGCGTCTTGAAAGCCGTCGAAGCGGTCAATGGCGAAATATCCGATGCGCTGATCGGCCTTGAGGCGGAAAATCAGATCGCCATTGATGACGCAATGATCGCGCTTGATGGTACGCCGAACAAGGCCCGCCTCGGCGCAAACGCCATTCTCGGCGTCTCGCTCGCGGTTGCTAGTGCGGCTGCGGACGCAAGCACTTTGCCTCTCTATCGTTATGTCGGCGGCACCTCGGCGCGCATTCTACCGGTGCCGATGATGAACATCGTCAATGGTGGTGCGCATGCTGATAATCCGATTGATTTCCAAGAATTCATGATCATGCCGGTCGGCGCTCCGAATTTCTCGGAAGCGCTGCGCATGGGCGCGGAGATTTTCCACACGCTCAAGGGTGCGCTCAAAAAGGCCGGTCACAATACCAATGTCGGCGATGAAGGCGGCTTTGCCCCGAATTTGCCGTCTGCTGAAGCGGCTCTTGATTTCGTGATGCAAGCGATTGAAACAGCGGGCTATGAGCCGGGGAAAGACATCTATTTGGCTATGGATTGCGCAGCGACCGAATTTTTTAAGAACGGCGCCTATCACTATGAAGGTGAAGAGAAAACGCGTTCCATTGCCGAGCAGGCGGATTATCTCGCAAAGCTCGTTGACACCTATCCGATTGTCTCGATCGAAGACGGCCTGTCGGAAGATGATTGGGAGGGCTGGAAGCTCGTGACCGACAAGATCGGTCATAAATGCCAGCTCGTCGGTGATGATCTCTTCGTTACCAATGTTTCGCGTCTTTCAGAGGGCATTTCGAAAGGTGTCGCCAATTCCGTTCTCGTGAAGGTCAACCAGATTGGATCGCTGACAGAAACTGTCGCCGCCGTCGATATGGCCCATCGCGCGGGTTATACCTCGGTCATGTCGCATCGTTCCGGCGAGACGGAAGATTCAACCATTGCGGATCTATCCGTCGCTTTGAATTGCGGCCAGATTAAAACCGGCTCGCTTGCGCGCTCAGACCGGTTGGCAAAATATAATCAGCTTCTGCGTATCGAGGAAGATCTTGGCTTGATGGCGCGTTATGCGGGCCGCAATGCGATTAAAGCGTTGCGTTAAGACCAGATCGCGCTCTTCACCGTGATAATCAGGAAAGCCCTCATATTGGGGGCTTTTTCTTCGTTTTTTCAATGAATTAACGATCTATTTACCGCGCTTGGGCACATACTCAATCGATGGTTGTTAAACGTCGATTCCGCGGCATTCTGTTACCCCTTGCGCTTTACCTCGCATCGGGGGCTGCGGTTTATTTCTTTATTAATGAAGCACGTTCGGGCAGTCGCGGCATTGATACGCGCAATGCGTTGCTCGCGGAAATTTCGCGTCTGACACGAGAACGCGATCAATTACGAAGCGAACGGATTACGCTTGAGCATCGAAACGCGATGTTGTCGTCAAATTCGCTTGATCCAGATCTTCTTGAAGAGCGCGCGCGGCTTATACTTAATCGCGGCCGCATAACCGATGTTGTCATCTCGCTTGCACCCTGATTTTTGAACGCGACAACAATAATTTGATGAACCACTATTAGGTTCATATCATTAAATAATTGAAACATAAATATTATTTGGATTTACCATGACTCATATTCGATGCTGATGGGTCTCGTCAATCGGCCGATTTTCGGTTAAGGATCTGTCAATAGATTAAAAACGGGAGACGGAACAATGGCGACGGCGGCTCGAAAGGCAGCACCGAAGGCGGCGGCAAAACCGGCATTACGTAAAAATGCCCTGCCACGTGAATTCTCCAAAGATGAAGATCTCAAAGCTTATCGCGAAATGATGTTGATCCGCCGCTTCGAAGAGAAAGCGGGCCAGATGTATGGTATGGGTCTGATTGGCGGTTTCTGCCATCTCTATATTGGTCAAGAAGCGGTCGTTGTTGGCGTCGAGATGGCGCAGAAGGATGGTGATCAGGTTATCACGTCCTATCGCGATCACGGCCACATGAT
>VGCJ01000145.1 GCA_016870035.1 Alphaproteobacteria bacterium | reverse complement strand
GAAAAGGGGACAGCCTCGAGATCGCGGATCGTCCGGTAAACACCCGACCAATAGAGAAGCGGATCGGACCACCGGCCGAGATCCACGGCCTCAATGCGACCAATGACGATAGCGTGAAATTGCCGCTCGATCACTTCTTCAACGCTGCAACCAATAGACGCTAGCGCGCCCTCTAACACGGGTGCGCCGGTGATGAGGGTTTTCCACTTCGCGCCAAAGAAACGCGCGGGGCCCTTGTCGCCATTACGTGCGGCAAAGCGATCTGCGAGATCTTGTTGCTCAGCGCCAAGAAGATTGACGCCGAAGCTGCGGTAATCCGTGAGCGTAGACCATCAAGATTTGGGGGCAAAGGATGCGCGAAGAGCGCATGAAGAACTTTACGATGGCGATGATTCATTTTAGGTCACTCCGCTTTTTAACCCCGAAGAGGTTTCACGAAGTGATCTAATGCTGCATAAGCCTCGCAAACCTTGACCTGGATCAATTCACCCCTTCGTCGCGACGCAACGCGCGAAGGCGCGCCATCAACCGATCACGCTCGGCCAAGCGGTTTGAATGTTCAGTCAGCGGATGATGCGCGCGCAACGCGTCATGCAATTCAGCCACAACAGACGGCGTAAGCGCCGGTGTTTTCATGCCGCGCTCGCGGGCAAAGTCCTCGAACATGAACCCGTAGCGTTTCAAATAATCGGCAATGCCACCCGGCGCGTTGAGATCAATCCCTGCAAAGGGACCAAGAAAAGCCCAACGTAACCCGAAGCCATCACGAATGATGCTGTCGACATCTTCGGGCTCCATCAGGCCCTCTTCGACAACCCGCATCATTTCGAGAAGCAGTGCCCCTTGCATCCGGTTCATCACAAAGCCCGGTTGCTCACGTCTCACAAGAAGCGGTTTCTGGCCGAGTGCGCGCATCAACTCAAAACTTGTCTCCACAGTTTCGAGCGCAGTGAAAGGCGCAGGCACAATCTCGGTTGCGGGCATGAGATGCGGCGGCGCCAAAGGATGCGCAACGATGACGCGGCTTCGCGTTTGAAGTTCGCTGGCAAATCGGGAGGCGCCGAAGCTTGACGTTGAACTCGCGAGAATCGCGTCTTTTGGCGCGATGCCTTCAAGCATTCGAAAAAGCGCAGCTTTCTCTTCCACATCTTCGCGGATCGCTTCAAAAACATATCCCGCCCCTGACGCGGCCTCTTCCAAGCTTGCTACAAATGTGATGCGCTTCATCACTTCTTCAACGGGCACAGTCGGGGTGATTGGCATGGCGTTTTCGACCGCAGCCAAAATTGCCTTTGCGACCTCGGCGCGCGCCTCCACCCGCCTAATCACAAGGCGGGCTTGAAGCCCTGCCCGCGCGGCGACAATCGCCCATGAGCGCCCGATAATTCCCGAGCCAATGATTGCCACATGCGCCATGCCGCCTCCCGACCAATTTTGTTGGGTAACTAGAGCGCGCGCGACTCTTATTTGGCAAGATCAAAGCGAGGCAAAATGTGCTTTGGCAAAAGGCGGTGTATCGCCTATATAGCGCGGCATGTCAGACACAAAACCCACTCGAAAATTACGGATCCTCGTCACCGGCGCGGCGGGGTTTATCGGCTTTCACGTATCCCGCAGACTCTTAGCTGAAGGCCATCACGTTACGGGCTTTGACAATCTTAATCCCTATTATGACATGAACTTGAAACATGCACGCCTTGCAGAACTGAAACCTCAGGGTGATTTCGCGTTTGTTGAAGGCGATCTCGCTGATGCCAACGCTGTGGATGCTGCGTTTAAAGCCGGTCACTTCACGCATGTTGTCAATCTCGCCGCCCAAGCAGGTGTGCGCTATTCGCTCGTCAATCCGAAAGCCTATGGCGACGCCAATTTGACCGGCTTTCTAAACATTCTCGAAGCCTGCCGGCATAACAAAATCGAGCATCTCGTTTATGCGTCATCCTCTTCGGTCTATGGCGCAAATACCGCGATGCCTTTTTCAATTCATGACAATGTTGACCATCCTTTGTCACTTTATGCCGCGACGAAGAAAGCGAATGAATTGATGGCGCATTCTTACGCGCATATGTTTGGATTGCCCTCAACCGGTTTGCGCTTTTTCACGGTTTATGGACCGTGGGGACGCCCCGATATGGCGATGTGGCTTTTTGCCGATGCAATTTTGAAAGGCGAACCGATCACGCTTTTCAATCACGGCAAAATGAAACGCGATTTCACTTACGTTGATGATATCGTCGAATCAATCACCCGCCTTGTTCCGAAAGTGGCTGAACCTAATCCTGAGTGGGATGGTGCAGAACCTGATCTAGGCACCAGCCGCGCCCCCTATCGCGTTTACAATATCGGGAATAACAGCCCGGTTGAATTGATGCATCTCGTGGCCACCATGGAAAAATCTTTAGGCATTGAAGCAAAGAAGATTTTTGCGCCGATTGAAATAGGCGATGTTCCCGAGACTTATGCCGATGTCGATGCGTTAATGGAAGCGGTGGCTTTCAAACCGTCGACGCCACTTGAAGTGGGTGTCGAAAAATTTATCGGATGGTTCAGAGCTTGGCGCGGTAATCGCTAATCTCGAATGCGTTTATTTATTGATGCGTTGACGAGCGCTGCGCTTCAACCCATTGCTGGGCAACAAGCACGGACCACAAATCATTATGGCGATCACGTCGACCTGACATGTGATCGTCAAGGGCGCGTGTAATCGCTTGAGGATCAAACAAACGATCACGCTTGATCACTGTCGGCGATAAAAGATCAAGAGCCCATTCCCGCAATGGACCACGCAGCCAATGAGCGAGCGGTACACCAAATCCCTTTTTGGGTCGATCAATCAGAGCGCGTGGTAAATAGCGGTCAAGCACTTGTCGCATGATCCATTTGCCCTCCCCGTCCCGTCGACGAAGCGACATGGGTAAGCTCAGCGCAAATTCAACAATACGATGATCGAGTAGAGGCACGCGCGTTTCGAGGGAGACAGCCATTGCCGCGCGATCCACTTTCGCCAAAATGTCATCGGGTAAATAGGTGACCATATCATGCGCGATCATGCGTTCGAGGTCTGAGAGCGGTATGTCTGAAAAAGAGTGACTTCGAAGCTGATCGTAAGCATCTAAAACCGGAGCGGCCTCGTCACTCCAAAATTGCGTCAATCGATCGGTTACTTCCGATTTTGA
>VGCJ01000144.1 GCA_016870035.1 Alphaproteobacteria bacterium | reverse complement strand
GCCTAGCCGTCGCACGCATGGCTGCGCATATCACTTATCTTTCGGAGCAAGCGCTCCATCGAAAATTCGGGCGCAATTTTCAAGATCGTATGGCACCCACTTTTTCATTCGATGCTGATTTCGAAGTAGAATCATATCTTCGGTATCAAGGCCGCGCTTTCGTCGAGCGTTTTGACGCGAATTCCTATTTGTTCTTGACGCGTGCTATGGATTATTTCGATCTTGCAAAAGATCATGGTGGCAGTCTTGCGCATGCTTTTGCAGGAACGAAGACGCGCTTTTGTGTTGTCTCATTTACATCCGATTGGCTTTTTCCAACCAAAGATTCACGTGCTATTGTTCACGCTTTGAACGCAGCGGGTGCGTCTGTTTCATTCGTTGAAATAGAAACTGATAAAGGTCATGACGCTTTTCTTCTTGAGCTTCCTGACCTCTTTAACACCACGCGTGGCTTTATTGATTCAGCCGCACGCGCGAAAGAGTTGTCGGTAAAAGCGGAGGCTCGTTGATGACTTCAATTTCTTCTCATGATGATCAATTCAACGCGCGCGTTGATCTTCATCATCTCGCCGAGATGGTGGCTGAAGGTTCACGTGTTTTGGATGTGGGCTGTGGCGATGGCACGCTTTTGCGCTTATTAGCAGAAAAACGCGGTGCTGATGCACGCGGGATAGAGATATCCCAAAAAGGTGTGAATGAATGCGTGACCAAAGGGCTTTCCGTTATTCAGGGAGATGCAGATTCGGATCTGATTTTTTATCCGGATCAATCTTTTGATTATGTTATTCTTTCACAGACTTTGCAGGCGATGAATAGGCCGCGTGAAGTTGTCGAACATATGCTTCGCATCGGTCGTTATGCGATCGTCTCATTCCCCAATTTTGGTCATTGGCGCATCCGGTTTCAACTCTTGTTTTCAGGCCGCATGCCGGTGACAAAAAATCTTTCATACTCATGGTATGAAACACCGAATATTCACTTCTGCACGATTGATGATTTTACATCGCTTTGCAAAGACATTGACGCAAAGATTGATCACGCGGTTGCACTTGATCGATTTGGCATTCCCGTGAGAACTGATTTACCACGAACGCTCTGGAATTTTTTTGGCGAACAAGCGGTCTTTGTTTTGTCGCCTCGGTGATTTCACTTTTTATCTGAAAGCGGATGAAGATCGCGCACAAGTCCTTTGAGACGTTCATCAGGAAGATGTGTGTAAATTTGCGTTGTGCCAATATCAGCATGGCCGAGCAATTGCTGCACGATGCGCAGATCAGCGCCGCCTTGAAGAAGATGACTTGCGAAAGCGTGACGCAACACATGTGGGCTAATAAGACGCGGCGACAGTTCAGCCTCAGATGCAAGCTCTTTTAAATCGCGCGCAAAAGCCTGGCGCGTCAAATGTCCGCTTTCGCTATCAGATGGGAATAACCAGGCGGACGCTTTGAGCGCGTCACCGCCCAGTTCAAGATAGCGCGTGATGGCATTTTTCGACCGTTCGGTGAGCGGTACTAGGCGCTCGCGTCCGCCCTTCCCGCGCACGGCAAGAAGCCGATCTTTCATCCGCGCGACCCGCGACGGCAATGCGATCAATTCCGAAACACGTAAGCCCGTCGCGTAAATGAGCTCCAAAAGGGCCGCCATCCGCGCCGCCCTCATTTGGCTTGCCCGGGTCTGGTCCGCGCGCTCGACGCGATCGAAGGCGGTGGCGATCAACCGGTCCACCTCGGCAATCGAGAGGGTTTTGGGGAGTGGTCTTTTCTGTTTCGGCGCATCAAGTCCATCGACCGGATTGTCCTTTCTGAACTTTTCGGCTTGCAAAAAAATATAGAATTGTTGGAGCGCAGCACGTTTTCGCGCGGCGGTTGAGGGTGCGAGGCCTGCAGCTGAAAACTGGCTGAAAAGGGTCCGAAGATCGTCGGTCTCAGCCTCTTTCAGTAGCTTTTTGCGCTTCAAAAGCCGACCGGCGGCGTCCTCAAGGTCGCGCCGATAGGCGTCCAATGTGTTCTTGGCCGCTCCTCTTTCGGCAGCCAGCATTGCGAGAAAATCCTCAAGGGTCGAGGATTTGCCGGTCTCTTTACGCGTCATGATGAGCCCATGATGCAAGATTCGCCGGTCCTATGCTACGATGTATTCGCAATGACCGGGGGTTAATGTGAACGAAGCAAATTCACCTGTGAATCTGACCGAAACCGAGGACACGCGCGCGCTCAAAGCGGCTTTGGGGGCGCGGTCGATTGTGCTTGTCGGCATGATGGGCGCGGGGAAGACATCGATCGGTAAAAGATTGGCGCAGCGCTTAGGTATTTCCTTTAACGATGCGGATGCCGAGATTGAACGCGCTGCCGGTATGATCATTCCGGAAATATTTTCAACGCGCGGCGAGGCAGAATTTCGCTTGGGCGAACAACGCGTGATCCAGCGGCTCCTTGGCGAAGGGGCAAGTGTTCTGGCAACCGGCGGCGGCGCCTTTATGAATGCCGATACGCGCAAACGCATCGCTGAGGCAGGTGTTTCGATTTGGCTGAAGGCCGATTTTGATGTGTTGTTGCGGCGCGTGAAAAAAAGATCAAACCGCCCTCTCCTTCAAACTGAAGATGCTGAAAAAACGCTGCGTGATCTTATCGAGCTTCGCTATCCAATCTATGCGGAAGCAAAGATAACAATTCATTCGCGCGATGTTGCACATAAAGTGATTGTCGATGAAATCATCGTCGAACTGTCTTCTCACTTTGGACTTCGCGCGCCTACGATCATAAAGCCTGATCCTCTGTCTGATCTTGTGAAAGTCGATTTACCCGGCCGCGCTTATGATATTGTGATTGGAAGTGGGTTACTTGAAACAGCGGGTGAACGCATCGCCTTATTGGGCAAAGGTCTTTTCGTAGCTATTGTCACCGATGAGACGGTTGCTGCGCATCATCTTGCAACGCTTCAAAATAGTTTACAAAAGGCTGATATCCGCTTCGCACCTATCATCATCCCGCCGGGTGAAAAATCAAAATCCATGACCATGGTTACAAAAGTGGTTGATGAAATTTTGGCTGCAAAATTAGAGCGCGGCGATCTTGTTATTGCTTTAGGCGGCGGCGTGATTGGTGATCTTGCAGGCTTTGCTGCGGCAATTACGCGACGTGGTATGCGTTTCGTTCAAATTCCGACAACGCTTCTTGCTCAAGTCGATTCTTCTG
>VGCJ01000143.1 GCA_016870035.1 Alphaproteobacteria bacterium | reverse complement strand
GCACACAATCGGGAAGACAGATTCGCATTCGCGGCAAGGGCATGCCTGTATTAAGATCGCGCGATCACGGTGATCTTTATATTCAAGTCTCGGTTGAAACGCCACAAAAGTTGACACCGCGCCAGCGTGAATTGCTGAAAGAATTTGAAAGCGAAAGTTCGCGCGAAACACATCCCGAGAGCATGGGCTTTTTCTCGAAGATGAAAGAGTTCTTTACAGGCAACGACGAAACGTAAAACACCGGATTGTTTACGCGTGACCATCAGGGCTTGGTGGTCAGATGAGCGCTCTCACAGAATTTTCTCACTCGCTTCGTTTGATTGCAACCGCAACACGCTACCCTTTAAAGATGGGTGCGATCTGGCCCTCCAGCCCCGAGCTTACGAAAGTAATGGCTGATCAAGTGGATTCGCAGATCAAGGGTCCAATCATTGAGCTTGGAAGTGGCACAGGTCGTATCACGAAAGCCTTGATCGAACATGGCATTGATGAGTCGCGGTTGATCCTCATCAAAAACCAACCCGATTTTTATCACGATCTTTCCATGCTCTATCCAACTGCACAGTGTTTTTGCGACGATGCTTTTGCACTTCAAAAAATTGCTGAACGAAATGATTTTCCAAAAGTAGCTGCGATGATTTCCGGTTTACCGCTTCGTATGCAAAACAAAACCCAAAGGCAAAATCTAGTTCGTACAGAGCGCTAAGCTCCTTATGCCGGGGGCGCCCTTTATTCAATTCAGCTCTGGGTTCGATCCGCCTGTTGCTAGACAGGGGCTCAATACTGAGCCGAGAGCGGTCAAAACAGTATGGAAAAACATACCACCCGCACGCATCTGGATTTATCGCTCACCTACGCATTCCAGTTGATTTGCAGGCAAGAATCTGGGACGCACAACCCGTTTAGACCGAACATCAGGAAACGGACAGCGTGATGTCTCACATTTCAAATCAAGATCGATTGATCGTTGCGCTTGACGTGCCGCATGTCAAAAAGGCCGAAGCCTTGGTAGAGCGTCTTGGTGACCATGTCACTTTTTATAAAATCGGCATGGAGCTTGTTTACGCGGGTGGTTTGGATCTCGTGCGTACCCTTTCAAAACAGGGCAAGAAGATTTTTCTCGATCTCAAGCTTCACGATATTCCAAACACCGTTGAACGCGCTACAGTACGGCTTGCAGATCTCGGTGCAACCTTCCTCACCGTCCATGCCTTCCCACAAACCATGAAGGCGGCGAAGGCAGGAAAGGGCCAAAGCGGCCTTAAGATCCTCGCCGTGACGGTTATGACCTCTTATGATGACAAAGATCTTCATGACGCGGGTTATGGTTGCTCCGTGCGTGAACTTGTGAAACGTCGCGCCGGACAAGCCAAAGAGATCGGCATTGATGGTTTGATTCTTTCACCAGAAGAAGTTGGCGAGATACGCACTCAGCTTGGATCGGGCATGGCGCTCGTAACGCCGGGCATCAGGCCCGCATCAGCTGCCAAAGGCGACCAGAAGCGAGTGATGACACCCTCTGAGGCGCTCCACGCGGGCGCGGATCATCTCGTCATCGGTCGTCCGGTGACAGCGGCTGAGGATCCCGTGGCCGCAGCCATCGCGATTCAACAAGAAATTGCCGCCGCTCTCGGTTGACCGCACAAGCGCAATCGCGTTTTGTGCCGCTTAGTCAATTTTTTCAAAACCGGATTTGGAAACTCCTCCATGATCGATCTCAAAGTGATTGTTGTTGGTGCGGCTGGCCGTATGGGCCGGATGCTCATCCAAACCGTTGCTGCCACCGAAGGCATGCATCTTGTGGGCGCTATTGAGCGCGAAGGCGCGCCGACGCTCGGCCAAGACTCAGGACTTTTTTCTGGCATAGGTGCCAATGGCGTTTTGATCAGCGCCGACCCTTTGCCGCTCTTTGCCAAAGCGGATGCGGTGATCGATTTCACAACACCGGCTTCGACCACTCTTTTTGCAGCACTGGCAGCACAAGCGCGCATTGTTCATGTAGTTGGTACCACCGGCATGCAATCGGAAGATCTCAAGAAACTTGAAGCCGCTGCTCGTCACGCTGTGATCATTCGTTCAGGCAATATGAGTCTGGGGGTCAATCTTCTGGCGGCACTCGTCAAACGCGTCGCCGCGACGCTTCAAGAAGATTTCGACATTGAGATTCTTGAAATGCATCATCGCATGAAAGTGGATGCACCTTCAGGCACAGCGCTTCTTTTAGGTGAGGCTGCAGCGGAAGGACGACAGATTTCACTTGATGATGCCAATTCGGTGCGTGTGCGCGATGGTCATACAGGTGCGCGCGAAGCAGGACGGATCGGTTTTGCCTCATTGCGCGGTGGCTCGGTGGTTGGTGATCACAGTGTGATTTTTGCGGGTCCTTCTGAACGCATCACACTGTCGCATCACGCCGAAGATCGTGGAATTTTTGCTCGCGGTGCTGTGCGTGCGGCTTTATGGGGACGTGGTCAAAAGTCAGGTCTTTATTCAATGATGGATGTGCTTGGCTTGGGTGATGTGTGAGTTCGGATTTTTCAGTTCGCCAACGCAAGCCTGAAAATATGATTCGATAGGAGATAAACTATGGAGCGGTTGCTCGTTCTTGTTCGCCATGGTCAAAGCGATTGGAATCTTAAAAATCTTTTCACCGGCTGGAAGGATCCGGATTTGACGGAGAAAGGTCAAGCGGAAGCGAAGGCGGCTGGTCAACGTTTAAAAGCTTTGGGTCTTAATTTTGATATCGCTTTTACCTCCGCGCTTACGCGCGCGCAGTACACGTGTCGTTTGATTTTGAATGAATTGGATCAGAATGATCTCAAGACCATTCGCGAACAGGCTTTGAACGAACGCGATTATGGTGATCTCTCGGGCCTCAACAAAGATGATGCCCGTGCAAAATGGGGTGAAGAGCAAGTGCATGTTTGGCGTCGCTCTTATGATGTTCCGCCACCGAATGGTGAGAGCTTGAAAGACACTGTCGCACGCGTGTTGCCCTATTATTGTCAGGAGATTTTGCCGCGCGTGTTACGAGGCGAAAGGGTGATTGTTGCCGCGCATGGTAATTCACTGCGTGCGCTTGTGATGGTGCTTGATCGGCTGATGTCCGATACGATTCCGTCAATGGAACTAGATACGGGCGTGCCGCTTGTCTATCGCCTGAATGCTGATTCAACAGTTGAATCGAAAAAGGTCTTAACCGCTTGATCGATATTCGTATTCTT
>VGCJ01000142.1 GCA_016870035.1 Alphaproteobacteria bacterium | reverse complement strand
TCAGCTGAATCGGCTGCTGGCCAATATCCGGAAGAAGCGGTTTCAACGATGAACCGCGTTGCAGAGGAAGTGGAGAGCGATCCGATCTATCGCTCAATCATCAACAATCAACGCGCGAAGGCTGAAGCCACGGGCGCTGATGCGATTGCGATGGCAACACACGATATTGCTGCAACACTCGATTTGAAGGCGATTATTGCCTGGACCACATCGGGTGCAACTGGTCTTCGTATCGCACGTGAAAGACCTGAAGCACCCGTATTGACTTTAACGCCAAATGTTTCTGCAGCACGACGTTTGGCGATTGCGTGGGGCATTCATGCACTCGTCACAGAAGACGCGCATGATGTCGATGATATGGCGACGCGCGCGGCAGAACTTGCGGCCTCCGAAGGCTTTGCGAAATCTGCAGAACGCGTGATCATTGTTGCGGGTGTTCCATTCGGCACACCAGGCGCCACCAATATGGTGCGTATTGCTTATGCGCCTTGAGTTTGAATAAAATTAAAGAGCGGTCTCGCCTTTTTCCTCGTCAATTTTTTTAATCGCAAGGCGAGCGCTCTCCATCATTGGATATATTGCCAAAACTTTTTCATATGTCTCACGCGCATGAACCAAATCTCCACGCATGAGCAGTATGAATCCTAGGCCAGACAGCGCTCCAAAATGACGCGGTTCGCGTTTCAACGTTTCCGCAATATCGGAAATTGATCGATTATAATCATCCATCAGAAAAAATACGGTCGCACGCCGGTTCCAACCTTCAGAAAAATCGGGTTCACGCGCGATCACACGATCAAGCAATTCAATCGCTACCGGAAAATCCTGTTTTGAAATGGCAATCGCTGCGCGCTCCATAAGCAGATCGGTTGTCGGACTTGAAGACCGCACCCAAAGCGCTTGAATGCGCCCTTCAATGCGTGCAGCGATCTCTGCTGAAGGCGCTTCATAAAGTTCAGAAAAAAGCGCGTTAAGTTGTTCTTCGCGCGTTTCCGCTTTCAGCGGCGCAATAAGAATAAAGAATGCAAGACATGCGAAAAGAAAATCAAAAGCGCGCCTTTGGTTTGCTCCCGTCATAAAAGTACGCCAATTGATGAGACCTGTTCACCCATCATGTCTTCGCCCTTCTTTGCGGCTCTTTGACGCGGACCAAAACGTTCCTCGGACGGTGTGCGTCCAAAATGTTCACTGTAACATTTCGAGAAATGCGAAGCAGAGACAAAACCACAAGCGAGCGCCACCGAGAGGATCGACATACTCGTTTGCAATAAGAGATGACGCGCGCGCGCAAGGCGAAGGCCGAGATAATATCGCGTCGGCGCTTGGCCAATATATTTTTGAAATAATCTTTCAAGCTGACGCGCAGAGAATCCAACCCGATCTGCCAATTCGCTGCACGACAACGGCTCTTCGATATTTTGTTCCATCGTCGCGACAACAGCGAGAACGCGTTGGTTGGCAACCCCCAAACGGGCGCGCAATTCCATGCGCTGTCGTTCATTGGCATTACGCATCCGGTGATGAATAAGTTCATCCGTTACTGCGGCCGCTACTTCTTGCCCGCAGCGGGCATTAATCATCGAGAGCATCATATCAATCGCCGCCGTTCCGCCCGCGCATGTGAAGCGATTACGATCGATTTCATAAAGTTCGTCGGTCACTTCGAGACCCGGAAATTCCTCGCGCAGCGATTCGTGATTTTCCCAGTGGATCGTGCATCGATAACCATCAAGCAATCCAGCTTTTGCCAATACGTAAGAGCCCGTGCACACCGCACCGATTGAGACGCCGTAAAAAGCGAGGCGGCGCAATTTGGCGATCAATTGCGAATGGTCTTGGCGCTGAATATCCAGCCCGCCGCACACAACAACATTCGGCATCGGACCAATATCGGCAATGCTGCCATCGGCTTCAAGACGAATGCCATTCGAGGCCTGCACGGGCCCGCCATCGATTGTGTAAATTTTCCAATCATAGAGCTGCTGATGCGATACACGATTTGCGAGCCGCAAGGGCTCGATCAGTGAGGTGAAAGCGATCATCGAAAAATCGGGAACCAAGACCAAGCCGAGGGTCTGGGTAATTCCTTGTCCCTTTTCGCCCGATTGTGTCATACGCGCCTCCACCCTTTTCTTATCTAGGGTCAGAACCTACTCATTTCGGTGAAGGCGGTTGGATCAAAATGCACGAGATTGAGGAGCAAGCCTGCAGTAAACCATCCGGTTTTCAAAGGCTTGCGACCTAGAGATCGTGCATTTTCATCCAATCCTTTAGGACAAGAGAAGGATGGCAAACTGGTTTGTCGAAAGGTTCAACCGTGCCCCCAGCACGCTTTTCACCTTTCTCCTACCACTTTATCCATCCTTCTCATACCGTTTCATCGAAATGAGTAGGTCCTGACCCTAGTCGGATTTAGGCAAAGTTCAGGCGGTAAGGCAATAATTATCTTGAACCCGGTGTCGGGTTCGCTAGTTCAATGTCGTCTGGAAGCCACCAATATGTATAGCGATAGGCTTCGCGAAATCCGAAATTCCGATAAAGCCGCCGCGCAGTGTCGTTTTTTGTCTCGACCTGAAGATAGGCGTTACTTGCACCGGCCTTACGCCCCCATGCCATGATGGCGCTGACAACAGCCGCGCCAAAACCGCGCCGCCGCATCGTGGAATGGGTCGAGATTTGAAACAGACCGACCCATCCATCAGCGACGGCACCCCGACCCGAGGCAACCGGACAGCCTTCGTCATAGATCACCGCAAAGCCTTGGTTCACACTCACACGCGACAAAGCGCGGGCGATGCCTCGCGCTCTTCCACACTCGTGTCATGCGCGTCGCCACAGGCGCGTAACCAATCAGTCGTCATCGCGTCGCTCACAGCACAGGACAGAGAGGACGGCTCAAGGGCGTCCTTCAGGCTCGCAATTTCCACGACGGTTTCACCCTCACCGTGAAGACCAAGCTCAATCATGCGATGAACTGTCTCTTCTCCCGTAAGAGGGTGAATGCGGATCAAAGGCCACTCATCTTGCTCGGCAAAAAGAATTCGCGCTTTCTCAAGCACAGAATCAAATTGGCCGCGCACAGACGCTATCGCATTCACCGAATTAACGCGACCGGAGGACACATCGGGCGTGCGTCGTATTTCCCAACCATGAAGTACATCCACGAAAGTTGCAGGCCAACAACGCGTTCTATGCGTTTTAATCAATCGCACCACATCAAGGTCAGACTTATTCATCGTTATCGTTCTTGTAGGTCGTTCTTATGATTTATTTTTCGCTTCACGCAGCGCTGCAAATATTTCAACCGGCTTATATCCCACTAATCCAACAGCCGATGCCAATCCAGGCTCTGCCGCGCGCAAAAACGG
>VGCJ01000141.1 GCA_016870035.1 Alphaproteobacteria bacterium | reverse complement strand
ATCCTCAAGTTTCACTTGTTTGCGACCTTCGAAAGCCGCAAGCGCACGCGCGGCACGCATCAAGGTCAGTTGGCCACGCAACCCGTCTGTTTGAAGCGCCAAACACAAAGCAGCGGCGCGTTCCATGATCTCATCAGAGAGGGTAGCGCTTTCCACCTTTTTACGCGCGGCAACAAGCTTGCGTTGAATTTCACTTTCATGAGACTCCCATAGCGTAGAGTAAGCATCAGGATCAGCTTCATAGGCCAAACGACGGCGGGCGATTTCAACCCATGTCGCAATATCGGTTGGGGTGCGTACATCAACAGAAAGGCCGAAACGATCCAATAATTGCGGACGCAATTCACCTTCTTCAGGATTGCCGCTACCCACAAGAACGAAGCGCGCCGGATGACGAATGCTCAAGCCCTCGCGTTCGACAACATTCTCCCCAGAGGCTGCCACATCCAAGAGAAGATCAACAATATGATCTTCAAGCAGATTGACTTCATCGACATAGAGATAGCCGCGATTGGCAGCCGCCAAGAGACCCGGTTCAAATACTTTTTCGCCTGATGCGAGCGCGCGTTCAAGATCAAGCGCGCCAACAACACGATCTTCCGTCGCCCCTAGCGGCAAATCAACAACTGGGATCGGCATGGATTTCGTTTTTGGTTTAACTTTATTGCGACACGCATCGCATTGCGCTTGCGGCGTTGCGGGATCGCAATGATAGGGGCAACCGTCAATCGCTTTCATCGCAGGCAGAAGCGCTGCAAGCGCGCGCACGGCGGTGGATTTACCTGTGCCGCGATCACCAAAGGCAAGCAAGCCGCCAATCATCGGATCAACTGCTGTCAAAAGAAGCGCACGCTTCATCTCGTCTTGGCCCGCGATGGCCGAGAAGGGAAAACGGGAACTCATGAGATCAAGCAACCTTTCGCGCAGCCGTCCGATGGCGCTCTATGACGCGCGCAGCAATGGATTGTGCATCAAGCCCGGCATCCGCCAATTGTTCTGCAGGAGAGCCATGAGCGATGAAACGATCCGGCAAAATCATAGGATCAATCTCGGCGCGATCAAGAAGGCGCGCTTGCGCAAGATGAGTGAGCACCTGCGCGGAGAAACCGCCAATCGATCCCTCTTCAACGAGCATAACCACACGATGCGATTTAACGAGACGCTCAATCAATTCCGTATCAATAGGTTTTGCAAAACGGGCGTCGGCAATGGTTACCCGAAGGCCGTGCTCACGAAGCAGGCCTGCCGCATCGATACATGCCGAAACACGTGATCCGATGCCGAGAAGCGCAATCTCTTCGCCTTCTTCGATGATGCGGCCTTTGCCAATTTCGAGGATAGCAACATCGCTTTTTGAATCTTCGCCGTGAATGTCGCCGCGTGGATAGCGGAACGCGATGGGACCGTCTTCATAGGCTGCGGCGGTCGCCACCATGCGGCGCAATTCATGCGCGTCAGAAGGGGCCATCACAATCATATTTGGCACGGTACCTAGATAAGTGAGATCAAATGAACCGGCATGGGTCGCACCATCTTGGCCGACAAGTCCTGCGCGATCAATCGCGAAGCGCACGGGCAGATTTTGCAAAGCGACATCATGAATGACTTGATCATAGGCGCGTTGCAGAAAGGTCGAGTATATTACGCAGAAGGGCTTCATGCCTTCTGTTGCGAGACCTGCCGCAAAAGTTACGGCATGTTGCTCGGCGATGCCGACATCAAAACAGCGATCAGGGAACACTGCGCCAAAACGATCAAGCCCCGTACCTGATCCCATTGCTGCTGTAATCGCAACGATTTTTGAATCTTTTGCAGCCGCCTCGCTTAGAGCCTCTGCAAAAACTTTTGTGTATGTCGGCTTGGTTGCCGGTGCTGCTTTAAATTCGAGCGTTTCTGGATTAAACGGACCGACCGCGTGATATTTTTCTTTATCAGGTTTTGAAAAAGGATGGCCGTGACCTTTTTCAGTCACGACATGAATCACAACCGGGCCGCAATCATTTTCATCGCGCAGAGCCGAAAGCGTTGATACGAGTCGATCAAGATCATGCCCATCGATCGGACCGATATGGCGGAAGCCTAATATTTCAAAAAAACTTGAAGCTCCGTTTGAGCCTGTGCACTTGGGTGTGTCGCGCAATTCAGTGAGATGCGTTGAGAGCGCGCCGACCGCAGGTCCGATCGACATGCCGTTATCATTCACGATGACGATCAAACGGCTTTTTTCTGCTCCTGCATGATTAAGTGCTTCATAGGCCATCCCGCCTGTAATCGCGCCATCGCCAATCACGGCGATCACATGATTGCGCGTGCCTTTGAGATCACGTGCCACAGCCATCCCGAGTCCAGCGGAAATTGACGTCGAAGAATGCGCGGTGCCGAAGGGATCAAACTCGCTTTCGCTGCGTTTCGTGAATCCGTAGAGCCCGCCTTTTTTGCGGATGCTGCGCAAGGCTTTGCGGCGTCCCGTCAAAAGCTTATGGGGATAGGCCTGATGGCTCACATCCCAAATCAACCGATCTTCCGGCGTGTTGAAGACGTGATGAAGCGCGACGGTCAGTTCAACGACACCGAGGCCGGCGCCGAAATGGCCGCCGGTTTCTGAGGCCGCCGAAATGATCTCGGCGCGGACTTCGTCGGCCAGCCGGTTGAGATCGCGCTTTTCAAGAGCGCGGATGTTAGACGGTTCGACCAAACGGTCGAGAACGGGTGTCAACATATCCATACAAGAAACCGTAACATCCAATTGACAGTCTAACAACTCGGTCTGTTGCGCTTTTCCGCAACCCGCCCAGAGAGGGGCGGATTGCGGGTGATATTGGATCCTATTCCGCCGCCATCAGGCCCGCATCAGCGGCATCAAGGCGGTGGCGGATTTGGGTCACGATCAGGGATTTGTCAGGCGCGCAATTCTCGTAAGTGAGGCTCTCGCCCGCGCGAACGGGCTTTAAGACCTTCGCACCCTCGGCAAGGCCGAGCGGGATCGCTTTTGCGGCTTGCGCATCCTGATGGTTCATGGCCCATGCGCGATATTGCGTTTCGCCAATCTTGCCGAGCGTCTCACCGACAGCGAGATCGCGTTTGGCGAGTGTTGTGGCCTCAGCAACCGGACGATCAAGCGGCACCATATCGGCTTGGCCATAAAGAACGGCGCGCGCTGCAGACAATGGTGCTTCAAGGCTTGTGAGATGGAAAGGGCGAAACAGACAGAAATAGGGACCTTTACCGACCTTCAGATCCGCCATGCGCTCAATCACGCGCGCATTGTCTGATTCAACAATGCAGAACACGCCAGGCGCCACGCCTTTACCGGTTGAGTAATCAACGCGGCCCTTACCGGCGAGTACACCACCATCGCGCTTCGGAATGAGAATATCCGCGAGCGTCTCGCGCGCAGCAGCGGGGCCGTGCATACCGGGACGATCGGGAATAAGCCCTGTCGCATTGGCGATTGCCACCATGTCCACCATGGT
>VGCJ01000140.1 GCA_016870035.1 Alphaproteobacteria bacterium | reverse complement strand
GCCTTGGTATTTCAATCATCAGATGACACTTGATATGCTTGGCGTTGAGCCACGCGCGTTGCTCTGCAAGGCGGAACAAAATTTTATCCCCGATATTGATGATGCGCGTGCACTTATAGATTCCAAGACTCGCGCAATTGTTTTAGTCACGCCGAATAATCCGACGGGTGCCATCTATCCGCGCGAAGTGATTAGAGATTTTGCAAGACTTGCGCGTGAGAAAAACATCTGGCTTGTGATTGATGAAACCTATCGCGATTTTCTGAACGGGTCTTATGGCGCGCCTCATGATCTCTTTAACGATCCTGATTGGCAGAATAATATCCTCTCGCTCTATAGTTTTTCGAAAGCCTATTGCGTGCCCGGCCATCGCGTCGGCGCCATCATCGGTGGCAGAGCGATACTTGATGAAATCGGCAAAGTGATTGATTGCGTGCAAATCTGCGCGCCGCGCGCGGCTCAACACGCGCTCGCTTGGGCGATCCCGCACACAACCCAATGGCGCGCAGCGAATACAAGCGAGATCGAACGCCGAGTGAAAGCATTCATTTCAGTCATGACGAAGATCAATGGATGGCGGCTTGATTCCATCGGCGCTTATTTTGCGTATGTTGCGCATCCCTTCTCCGATACGCCGGTCAGACGCGTTGCCGAGCGGCTTGCGGAAGAGCGCGGCGTACTCGCACTGCCCGGCCCCTATTTCGGACCGCATCAAGGAACGCATTTGCGCGTCGCCTTTGCCAATGTCGGCGTTGAAGCGATTGAAACTCTCCCCTCCCGCCTTTTAGGCTTCGGACCGTAATCTCTCGCATTGCATAAGGATTAACCCTCATCATGCATCGCCTCGCCACACTTGTCGCACTTTTGACGCTCACGCTTTTTGCCCTTGCGGGTTTTGAGCGAACAACAGACGGGCTTGATCTCGCAATTGTTGGTGTGTTGTTGAGTTTTACAACTTGGCGCAGTGCCTTGATGACGCGTTTTCTTCAAATTCTTGCGGCGATCTTTGCTGCCGAATTTGTTGTCTTCGGAGCAATTTTGGCCATTGCCGAACGCGGCCTCTGGCCGGAGTCACTCGCCTCCTTTCTGCCGCCTGATAGTCTTCCCATCACTGTGGGCGTATTCGGCCTCATCATTCACGCCATCTCCTATATTCCCGGCATCGCCGCGATCATGCGGATTGCGGATCGCTATTTTGATGGCTTTACGAAAGTCACTATTCGCCCTTGGCCCCTGCCGGCCTTCACAATCCGCGAACAAACACTCTCGCGCGGTTTTGTTGTGTTCTTAGTCCTCATAAACCAAGCACAAGTTGGAATTTCGGTTCGTCTTTCCTACTT
Organism: Alphaproteobacteria bacterium; assembly: GCA_016870035.1. GTDB lineage: Bacteria > Pseudomonadota > Alphaproteobacteria > Rhizobiales > Beijerinckiaceae > CAIUPE01. The sequence continues at coordinate 2,138 of VGCJ01000140.1, read as the reverse complement.
CAATCGCGACTGGTTTAACGCGTTAGAAGAAAAGAACAGCGAACTTTTCTGGCGCCTGCTCTATACCGTGTTTCTTGTATGGGCGCTGATTTATATCATTTCAGCCATTGTTGAATATGTGATCCAATCGCAATTAATGATCCGCTGGCGGCGCTGGCTTACAGAACGCTATGTCGGAGATTGGCTCGGTGATGGCGGTCACTATCGGTTGGCCCTTCAAGGCAACAACGCCGACAATCCCGATCAACGTATCGCCGATGACGTCGATATGTTCATTAGCCGCACTTATAATTTATCGATCTCCTTGATTGCGACGCTTAGCTCGCTCGTTTCCTTCTCGATTATTCTGTGGTCGATCTCTTCAAATTTCACCATTCCTGGCACTGACGTCGCGATCCCAGGCTTTTTGTTCTGGGTCGCGTGTCTCTATTCAGGCTTTGGCACGTTGATTACGCATCTCATCGGCCGCCGCTTGATCGGGCTTTATTTCAACCAACAAAAATATGAAGCAAGTTTCCGCTTTTCACTCGCCCGCTTGCGCGAGTATGCCGAACAAGTCGCGCTCCTTCGCGGCGAACCAACTGAGCAAACTCTGCTCATGTCACGCTTTGGTGATGTCATTCGAAATTTTCTGGCAATCGTTTCGGTCAGAAAAATCTTAATGGCCTTCACTGCCTTTTATGGACAAATCAGCCCTTTCATTCCCTATATTGTCGCTGCACCCTTTTATTTCATCGGCAAGATTCAGTTGGGCGCCCTCACACAAACAGCAAGTGCCTTTGGCCGGGTTGAGGGAGCGCTGAGTTACTTCATCGATGCCTATACATCGGTTGCCGATTATCTCTCGGTTGTAAAACGTCTTACAAGTTTTGACAGCGCACTCGAAAATGCGCGTTCGCTTGGTAGAACACCGCCCCATATTGAACGCCTCACAGTGCCTTCAACCGATCTTCGCGTTGATACGCTTCGGCTTTCACTACCGCATGGCGTGACAATTCTTGAAGCGGATCTCATTTTCCGCCAAGGCGATTCCGTTTTGATTTCGGGCCCATCGGGTTCAGGCAAATCCACATTACTGCGCGCGCTTTCGGGCATCTGGCCTTATGGACAAGGATTGATCCGTTTGCCTGAACACGCGTCGTTGATGTTGCTTCCCCAAAAACCCTATCTACCTCAAGGCACATTGCGTGCGGTGGTCGCCTATCCCGCCGCTCCTGATTTTTATTCTGATGAGGCAATTCTTGCTGCATTGACACTTGTGGGTCTCGGCAAATTATCCGGCGCACTTAATGAAGAATCGATATGGGCGCAGCGTTTATCAGGTGGTGAACAACAGCGCATCGCAATGGCACACGCTCTGCTCGCAAAACCGGAATGGCTTTTCCTTGATGAAGCCACGAGCGCACTTGATGAAGAGAGCGAAAATCGTCTTTATGAAATGTTGAAAGTGAATTTGCCTGGCGCAACCATCATTTCAATCGGTCATCGCTCGACCCTGAAAGCGTTCCATGCGCGCTCAATCCGTCTTGAGGGCAATGAAAAAGGTCTCTTCGCACCGCGCGAGCTTTGAGGCTCTTTGATGTGAAACCGAAAACGCGCTCAGAACAGAGCGCGGTCGAATTTCAACTCGCCCGCCTGGCCCAGAAGGATGAGGATGCCTTCGCGTTCTTCCCATTTCGCTGTCGTGCGCAAAGTGAGAAGATAGGCTTTTTCGAGCTCCATTTCGGCTTTCGCACATTCTTTGCGTGTAAGCGCGAGCGGCCCGACAGCAAGGCCTTGATTTTTGAGCGGATAGGCGACAGCAGAAAATGTATTGCACCCGCCAAAACCACGCATGCGCAATTGCGCATCAAGCTGCAGAGTTGGTTGGTTGAGACCCACCGATTTTCCATTGAGCGACACGAGCACCCATTGCACACCGACGGGAAACTGCTTCGGTTGCATGGGTGTTAAACCACCCGATTTAGCAGCGGGTGGCTGCTCCTGGCCAATGACAGGCGCAGTAAAGAGGCTAAAGGCAAGAGCCATCATAAAGCTGAACAGAACCAGACGATTTTGCTTCATCGCTCTCCCTATTCTCTTCTTCACCACATCACCCAATACATTACTCATTGACGCTGGAGACGCGCTTCCAACCG
>VGCJ01000139.1 GCA_016870035.1 Alphaproteobacteria bacterium | reverse complement strand
CAAGATCAACGCCGCCATCAAAGCGGTGCGCGCGTCAGGTGAATATGACACGATTGCCAAGAAATATTTCACCTTCAACATCTATGGCGATTGATTAAGAATATAGACCGCGGCGGTCATCCGTCGTGGTCTTTCTCTTGTGAAAGGGCAATTGGTCAAAAATGGACCAAGCCTCTCTCTTTTCTCTCTTAAGTTTTGGCCCCGATGGATGGGGCATGCGCTTTGTCGAAGGACTCGTCGTCACAGTCGAAGTCTCGGTGGCCGCTTATTGCATCTCCCTTATCTTGGGATTGATCGGCGCGGGCGCTAAATTATCAAATTCAAAAGTTGCACGCGGTATTGCTGATCTTTATACAACGCTTGTGCGCGCTTTGCCGGAGCTTTTGCTTCTTTTGCTCATTTATTTTTCTGGCGCTGATGCACTTAAATTTATCTTGAGTTTGATCAGCGAAGATTTCGAGGATTTTGAAATCAATACCTTTGCGGCTGCGGTTGCTGCTCTTGGGTTTATTGGTGGCGCCTATATGACCGAAGTTATGCGCGGCGCCATCCTTTCAATTCCGAATAGCCAGATTGAAGCCGCGAAAGCTTGCGGCATGTCCCGATTTCTGACTTTGCGCCGCGTGATTCTACCGCAGATGTTGCGTTACGCTTTGCCGGGCATGGGTAATCTTTGGCTTTCTGCCACAAAAGATTCGTCACTCATCAGTGTATTAGGCAACACACAAGACCTTCTTTTCATGGGTTACCGCGCTTCCGCTGTCACGAAACATTATGGCTTCTTCTATTCCGTAGCTGCGATTTTGTTTTTGGCCATCACGATCATTTCGATGATTGTAATCAAAATGCTCGAAGCACGCGTTAATCGTGGTTATAGGTAGGAGTGACACATGGATGACTCATTGGCGCTCTTCATCGAAATTGTCCCAACGCTTCTTGCGGCTGTTCCTGTTACGCTTGTTTTGACATTTCTCTCCGCCGTGATCGGCAACACGCTGGCTTTGCCGGTAGCCGTCGGTTCGCTCTCGCCCCACATTTATCTACGCTATCCGAGTCTTTTCTATATCTTTGTTATGCGGGGTACGCCGCTGCTCGCACAAACCTATTTGATTTATTATGGGCTTGGTGAGTTATTTCCCGGTACATGGGTGCAACAAAGTTTTTTGTGGCCCTACTTGCGCGATGGGTTTTGGTACGCGATCTTCGCCTTCTCTCTGAACACGGCAGGTTACACCGGTGAGATTTTGCGCGGTGCGATTTTGGCGGTGCCCAAAGGTGAGATTGAGGCCGCGCGCGCTTATGGTTTTTCACGCTTTTTAATTTTCTGGCGCGTAACCTTGCCACGTGCGATCCAGATTTGTCTGCCGACCATGACAGGCGAAACGATTTTGCTTTTGAAGGCGACATCACTCGCGTCCTTGATCACGGTATGGGAAGTGATGGGGACCGCACGACAAATTCAAAAAGTGACATTTAGAGTTTATGAGCCACTGATCGCCGCGGGCATACTCTATATCCTCATGGTTTTTATATTGACGCGATTGATGATGGTGGTTGAACAAAGCATCAATCGTCATCGACTGGCTTCAGTTTAAGGATGAGTATGATGGATACGACGTTAAAGGTCGAAGATCTCCATAAAAAATTCGGAGCCGTTGAAGTCTTAAAAGGCGTTTCGCTTGAAGCGCGCACGGGTGATGTGATCGCGATGATCGGATCTTCGGGTTCGGGTAAATCAACTTTGCTCCGGTGCATCAATCTGCTTGAGACGCCGAATTCAGGTCGCGTTTATGTCAATGGCGAATTGATCCGTATGAAACCGCTACAAGATGGCACCGCCAAGCCTGAGGATATAAAACAGGTGGAGCGGATCCGTTCAAAACTTGCGATGGTGTTCCAGAGTTTCAATTTATGGACTCACCGCACGATCTTGGAAAATGTCATTGAAGCGCCAATCCATGTATTAGGTCTGCCGCGCAAAGAGGCGATAGAACGGGCGGAAATCTTGTTGGCTAAAGTGGGGATCGCCGAGAAGCGCAATTTTTATCCGAATCATTTGTCTGGTGGACAACAGCAACGCGCGGCAATCGCACGAGCACTGGCGATGGAACCCAGCGTTTTGCTCTTTGATGAGCCGACCTCGGCACTCGATCCCGAACTTATCGGCGAGGTTTTACAAGTGATGCGCAAACTCGCAGAAGAGGGGCGGACTATGCTTGTTGTGACCCATGAAATAGGTTTTGCCCGCGATGTGGCGAGCGAAATCGTCTTTCTCCACAAAGGTCAAATTGAAGAGAAGGGCCCGCCGCGCGAGGTGATTGGTTCGCCAAAATCTGAGCGCCTCAGGCAGTTTTTGAGCGCCACCCGGCATTGATGGTTTGTTGATCGCCGCCCGTTTGAAATTCCAAATTCTTGACCTCTGACTCCTCTTCCGTTAGAAAATCTAACCTAGCGTCAGGAGAGTGTCATTTTTGATTCGCGTTTAAGGCCTTGCTATGATCGGGTTGTGCTTCTGTGCCCTCACGTTGTTACAGGGGGCCTGAAGCCATTCACCAATTATCTGATGCCATTTTAGACTTTGAGGGCGAGGTGATCATGGCCTTCTATGGAAATCAAGTAGGCATCTCTATTGATGACACTGCGATAAGTTGCACATTTACCGGCAATCCTTCACCTTCGGCCTATCGTGATTATCGTGCAATTGTCGTATCACGAATTCCCTTTAAGAAGGATTCTCTTGTTCTTTATCCCGAATCTATTCTTTCATGGCTGAATGTTCAACGCCCCTTTCATTGCGGCATTTGGTGGGTGTCTATCGATAATGCCATCATAAAGGCGCCGTAGCTTGCGTATGATTCACATCGTAATGACTTTCGCTTCCTGACCTTATTCATGTTTTCCAATCGGAATATGCGCATGATTTTCTAAGGAAGGGTAGAGCAAGACGTATTTATCAATTACCCGATTATATCAAGCAGCGCTTTTCTAAATAAGTTAAAGCCCCATCGCGCAAACTAGCTATTTCATTTTTTTCCACGCAAAGGCGGAGCTCTTGCATCGGTGTTTTTTGATTCTCACCCGGATCTAAATCGTCTGCCGATTGAAAATATGCCGCAAGACGCGGTGCATGACACTTTACTTCAGTCGCAAATTTTTATTGATTTCGGACATCATCCAGGAAAGGACCGCGTTCCGCGTGAGACTGCTCCGTCGGGTAATATCGTGTTTCTTCATGAGAGGGGAGCCGCGGCCTATTATGTTAATAAACTCGATCGGATTTTTCTTTTTACGTCTGCCGATATTTCAAATTAGACCCTTTATAAGAGAGTGAAAAAGGCGCTTGGCGATCCTGATACATATTTTTCAGCTCAATCTAACTATCACTCCCGCATCATTATTGAGCGTGAGGAGTTTTTAACTCAATAAATAATTATTTTTTTGAACCACTCTTGATGCGTTAACGAATTCCTCGCCATTCTTTGATGAAAATCTTAATCGTCGGTGCAGGACTTTATGGCTCGGTGCTGGCAAGGGCGCTCACTGAGGCGGGACATGAAAGTCATGTCATAGAAAAGCGTGAACA
>VGCJ01000138.1 GCA_016870035.1 Alphaproteobacteria bacterium | reverse complement strand
CGCTTGATGCGTTAACCGAGACGCTCTTATTCTATGCTGCGCGTGCTAATCATTTAGCTGAATTCATCAGGCCAGCTCTGGCGCGCGGTGACGTTGTTATATGTGATCGCTTCTCGGATTCAACACGCGTCTATCAAGGCGTTTTAGGCGCTGTGCCAAGTGCGGTTGTAGAACAGCTCGAAGCGCTTGTTGTTGCTGAAACAAAACCGGATTTAACGATCATTCTCGATATACCGCCGGAGACGGGATTGGCTCGTGCATCTCAACGGCGAGGGTCTCATCAAGCTGATCGTTTTGAATCTGAATCGCTGGAATTTCATAAAAAATTGCGCCAGGGCTTTCTGGATCTCGCAGAACGCGATCCTGATCGTATCGTTGTTGTTCCTGCATTAGGTGATGAAGAACAAATCGAAATTGAAATCTTGAAAAAGCTCTCGGAGCGCTTTTCTTTGTTTGAGAGGCGACACACATGAGCAAAAAAGCTAGTAAAACTTCAATTTCAACAGATGTGTTATCGTCTCAAGACACACATGATCATGCATTGATTGGGCAAGAACAGATCGAGAGCAGTTTCCTTGAAGCCTATCGATCTGGACGCTTGCCGCATGCTTGGATTCTTGCCGGCCCCGAAGGAATCGGCAAAGCGGGATTTGCACTAAGAGCTGCGCGTTTTTTGCTTTGTAATCCCGATCATCGAGTTGAGCGTACAAACGCGGCGCAGTCTCTTGATGTTTCTGCTAATGAACCGTCAGCACGACGCGTTAATGCGCGCGCGCATACGGATTTATTTTTTCTCGAATCTGAAATCGATGGCGAGAAGAAAACCAAATCAGGCTCGATACCGGTAGAAGATGTCCGCAAAATGCTTGGATTTTTCGGGTCAACCGCAGGCGAGGGTGGATGGAAAATTGCGATCATCGACCCACTTGATGATTTGAAATCAAGCGCTGCGAATGCGTTGCTCAAAATGCTCGAGGAGCCGCCTCCTCGTTCGCTTTTTTTGATGATTTCACATAATCCGGGTCGTCTTTTGCCGACCATTCGTTCGCGTTGCCATATGGTGCGTTTCAAGCCTTTGTCGGATGCCGATATGATGAAAGCACTCATGCTTGTTTCTGAGGCTGATGATCAGAAGCTTTTGCGTGAAGCCGCGCGTCGTGGTGCTGGTTCTATAAAACGTGCCTTGACCTATCTTGATGCCGAACGCATGGCGATGATCCATGATATTGAAAGCACGCTCGAAAGTCTACCGGAGCTTGACCGTAAACATCTTCTCATAATGGCTGATCATTTCACCAAGAAAGATGGTGCCGAAAGTTTTGCACTCTTTCTCGAAACGGTTGACGAATGGATGGCTTCGACTTGCTCCAAAGATGCTGAGCAAGGACATCACCACTTAAGTGCTTTGGCTGATCTTTGGGAAAAATTCACGATCAATTCAAGAATGACCGATATTTATAATCTCGACCGCAGACCTTTTTTTATCACCATGATGAATGATCTTGCCGATGCTATGAAAGTCGCGCGCGCTTTATGATGAATAAAAAGGTTAATAGACCGCATAGGATAATGTATAATGAACAATAAAGAGCGCTTTTTTCTTACAACAGCAATTTCATATCCAAATGGGCGGCCACATATTGGCCATGCTTATGAGTTGGTCGCATCTGATGCGATTACGCGTTTCATGCGGCTTGATGGAAAAGAGGTTTTCTTTCTGACCGGCACAGATGAGCATGGTCAGAAAATGCTTCAAACCGCTGTCAAAGAAGGGATGTCGGCGCAAGCCTTGGCAGATCGTAATGCAGCAGTGTTTCGCGAGATGACCAAGGCGCTTAATGCATCGAATGATGATTTTATCCGTACGACCGAAGAGCGTCATAAAAAAGCGTGTCAGGAAATTTGGCAAAGAATGGTTGATGCCGGCGATATTTATAAAGATTCTTATGCCGGCTGGTATTCGGTGCGCGATGAAGCCTATTTCGCTGAAGATGAAATAACGCTTGGAGGGGATGGCATCCGTTGCGGCCCAACAGGCACGCCCGTCGAATGGGTAGAAGAAGAGAGCTATTTCTTCCGGCTCTCTGCCTATCAAGATCGATTGTTAGCGCTCTATAATTCAGTTCCAAATTTTATCGGCCCTGTCGAACGCAAAAATGAAATCATTAGTTTTGTAAAATCGGGTTTGCGCGATCTATCCGTGAGCCGTACGACTTTTGACTGGGGGATACCGGTTCCCGGCGATCCAAAACATGTGATGTATGTGTGGGTCGATGCGCTTACCAATTACGTTACCGCAACAGGATGGCCAGATCAGACGTCGAGTCGAGCAGCTTTTTGGCCAGCCAATGTTCACATCATCGGTAAAGATATTATTCGTTTTCACGCGGTTTACTGGCCTGCATTCTTGATGTCGGCGGGTTTGCAAGTCCCACGACGTATATTTGGTCACGGCTTTCTGTTTTATCGTGGCGAAAAAATGTCGAAGTCAGTTGGAAATGTCATTGATCCATTCTCTTTGGCTGAACATTACGGCGTTGATCAATTAAGATATTTTTTCTTGCGTGAAGTACCTTTTGGACAAGATGGTAACTATTCGCATGAATCGATCGTTAATCGTATCAATGCGGATCTTGCCAATGACCTTGGAAATTTGACCCAGCGTTCATTGTCAATGATTGCAAAGAATCTTGATGGAAAGATGCCGAAGCTTTGCGAACTTTTAGATCAAGATCGCGTGATCTTGGATGAAGCCTATGCGCTTATTGAAAAGGCACGCAAATCAATTGACGAATTTGCCCTTCATCATATCCTTGCAGATATCTGGCGTGTCGTTGCGGATGCTAATCGTTATTTTGCAGGAGAGGAGCCTTGGGCGAAGAGAAAGACAGATCTTGCTCGTTTCGAAACGATTCTTGCTGTAACGCTTGAAATCTTGCGGATAGTTGGTTTGATGACCCAACCCTTTATGCCTCACTCTTCGTCAAAACTTTTGGACCTCTTAGGGGTTGATCAAGCCAATCGTGACTTTAGTTTCGTAAATGCAAAAGCTCAAATTGGGGCAGGGGTCGCATTGCCAGCGCCACAAGCGATCTTTCCACGCTATGTGGAAAGTGAAGGCGATTTGTCGAATTGAATATCAAAGATCATGATTGTAGATAGCCATTGTCATCTCGATTTTCCGCCCTTCGAAGGTGAGCGTGAAGCCATCATTGTGCGTGCAAAAAATGCAGGTGTGAAATCTATGTTGACTGTCTCTACAGAGGTTAAACATTTTGATCGCATAAAAGCAATTGCGGAGAGTGATCCTGATATCTGGTGCTCGGTGGGCACACATCCGCTCCACGCCAATGAAGAACCGGATGTACCGCTTGATCGCTATATTGAACTTTCGCAACATCCAAAATGCATAGCAATTGGCGAAGCGGGACTTGATTTCTTTTATGATCGCGTTGCCCCTGATCGTGCAGATCAAGTCTTTCGCAAGCAAATCAGCGCAGCCCGCGTCACGCAACTCCCTTTGGTCATTCATTCGCGTAGTGCCGATGATGCGATGATCGCAACGCTTCAAGAGGAAATGGGGAAGGGTT
>VGCJ01000137.1 GCA_016870035.1 Alphaproteobacteria bacterium | reverse complement strand
AGAAATGGCGAATGCGGCGGTCGATTTCGATCTGATCGATGTTTTTGTTTCCGGGGATCACCGCGCCATCCGACAAGCGCATCACCAAGGTCGGATCATCCTCGCCTCGATTAGGATCAATCAAAAGCCGTGAAAAATTGGTGAGCAGTGCAGGTGCGCCAAGCGTCTTGGCAATCGCCTCGGTCATCGCTGCCGCGCCAATATCATAGCCGATATGTCGCTCAAGCTCGGCGCGCGGCAGGCCCAGATCGCGATATTCAGGCGGAATCTCGTTTGAGGCGTGATCGCATAAAACGAGGATTCCTGTGGCCGGATCACCCGGAATCTCTGTCACAGGATGATCGGGGGCGTTTTCAGGCGTCAGGGCGTCGAAGATTTCGGTCATCAGATGTTAGGAATGGAGGTCGAGCCCCAAAAATTTTGTCGCGAGCATATAGTCATGCCATAGAAAACAATCATTCAACAGAAAGCACAACCAACAGTATGAGTTCGCCCACGACTTCTGACGCGCTCGCCGCGCGCCAACGCCCCGCCATTGATCTTATTGGTCTCGTCGCCCTTGTTTTAGGGGCTTGTGCGATGGGCATCTCGCCGCTTTTTGTGCGCTTCGCATCGGATGCGGGTGTGCCGGCTTTCGCCTCCGCCTTCTGGCGTGTGGCGTTGGCTTTACCGATCCTTTGGCTTTGGGCTGTCATTGAAGAAAAACGTGCGGGCCAAGGCACCCGTCCGACCATGAACCGCGCGATCCTTCTCGCAGGATGTCTCTTTGCTGGCGATCTTCTTCTCTGGCACATCGCCATTTTGAACACGACAATTGCGAACGCTACATTCTTAGGAACAACAACGCCGATTTGGGTCGTCTTGGTCTCCTGGCTTGTCTATCGCGAAAAAATTCCCGCCGCTGTGCCTCTCGGAATCATTTTCTGCGTTCTCGGTGGTTTTGCGTTGATTGGTCGTTCGGTCGAACTTGATCCCAGCCATGTGAAGGGCGATCTCTTCGCGGTCGGAACGGCGGTGTTCTTCGGTCTTTATTTCTTTGCCGTTCAGTCAACGCGCAAATATGCAGGGGCCGCGCGCGCAACTTTCGGCATGTCGCTGATCGCCGCACCCATCATTCTTGTTTTTGCGCTCATGAATGGCGATGTGCTGCTACCTGGAAAATCATCGGGCTATAGCGCGCTGTTCGCCCTTGCAATCATCAGCCATACGGGTGGGCAAGGTCTTCTCGCCATCGCGCTCGGAAGGCTCCCGACCGTGTTCACCTCTTTCGTGATCTTCATTGAGGCTTTTGCGGCCGCGCTTGCGGGCTGGCTCTATCTGAATGAGGCGCTATCGGGGCTGCAATTGCTCGGAGGCGCGGCCATTCTCGCCGGAATCTGGATCGCACGCCCCAAAAACACCAAAAGCTCACCCGCAATAAATGATGACTTGTCGAAAGCCTCGTGACCCAGTGATGAAATGAACAAGCATTTTGCGATTTCAATCTGCCTTGCCGTTACGATGGCTACATCAGGACTAGCTTCGGCGCCGGCCTTCGCGGATTTGCGCTTATGCAACACAACGACGAGCCGCGTTGGCATTGCAATCGGCTACAAGGCCGCTGAAGCGTGGCGCAGCGAGGGATGGTGGAATGTTAAACCAGGCGCATGTGAAACGCTGCTCAATGGTAATTTATCGTCACGCTTTGTTTATATTTTTGCGCAAGATTATGATCGCGGCGGCGAATGGAGCGGAACGTCCTATCTTTGCACACAAGACCGACAATTTACCATTGATGGGGTAGAGAATTGTCTTGCGCGCGGTTATGACAGAATGAAATTTTTTGAAGTAGATACGGGCGAGCAGAAAAACTGGACGGTGCAATTGACCGATCCGGCGAAATCAGCCCCGAAATAAGAGAGCAAGAACAGATGAGACGTATGCGGCGGGTCAAAATCATCGCCACTCTGGGACCGGCTTCAATTTCAAACAATATGATCCAGAAACTATTTCTGGCGGGTGCCGATGTGTTTCGCATCAATATGAGCCATGCGTCACATGATAGTATGCGTCAGCAAGTCTCGATTATCCGCGAGGTCGAAAGCAAAGTTGGCCGTCCGATCGGCATCATGGTCGATTTACAGGGCCCCAAATTGCGCCTTGATGTTTTTACTGATAACGCCGTTATGCTTGAGAAGGGACAGAAATTTATTCTCGATGCCGTAAAACAACCCGGCAATATCGAGCGCGTTCACCTTCCCCATCCCGAAATTCTCGCATCCCTTGAACCCGGTCATGTGATTTTGATTGACGACGGCAAAGTACGCTTGCGTGTCGTTGAAGCCACAAAAACTCGTGCGGTCACCGTCGTTGAAGTTGCAGGCAAAGCCTCAAATCGCAAGGGCGTAAGCCTGCCCGATACAACCATTCCCGTGTCGGCGATGACCGACAAAGATCGCTCGGATCTGGAAGCTTCGCTTGAAGCGGGAATCGACTGGATCGCCGTGTCTTTCGTTCAACGTCCTGAAGATGTTGCAGAAGTCAAAAAAATTGCGCGCGGTCGTGCGCTTGTACTTTCTAAAATCGAAAAGCCGCAAGCGATCACACGGCTTGATGAAATCATCGAATTGTCCGACGCTTTGATGGTGGCGCGCGGTGATCTCGGTGTCGAATTACCGATAGAAAAAGTGCCCGGTTTGCAAAAACGCATCACACGGAGCGCACGGCGCATGGGCAAGCCTGTGGTGATCGCAACGCAAATGCTCGAATCCATGATCACGTCGCCAGTGCCAACACGTGCTGAAGTTTCGGACGTGGCAACGGCTGTTTTTGATGGCGCAGATGCGATCATGCTTTCAGCTGAATCGGCTGCTGGCCAATATCCGGAAGAAGCGGTTTCAACGATGAACCGCGTTGCAGAGGAAGTGGAGAGCGATCCGATCTATCGCTCAATTATCAACAATCAACGCGCGAAGGCTGAAGCCACGGGCGCTGATGCGATTGCGATGGCAACACACGATATTGCTGCAACACTCGATTTGAAGGCGATTATTGCCTGGACCGCATCGGGTGCAACTGGTCTTCGTATCGCACGTGAAAGACCTGAAGCACCCGTATTGACTTTAACGCCAAATATTTCTGCAGCACGACGTTTAGCGATTGCGTGGGGCATTCATGCACTCGTCACAGAAGACGCGCATGATGTCGATGATATGGCGACGCGCGCGGCAGAACTTGCGGCCTCCGAAGGCTTTGCGAAATCTGCAGAACGCGTGATCATTGTTGCGGGCGTTCCATTTGGCACACCAGGCGCCACCAATATGGTGCGTATTGCTTATGCGCCTTGAGTTTGAATAAAATTAGAGAGCGGTCTCGCCTTTTTCCTCGTCGATTTTTTTAATCGTAAGGCGAGCGCTCTCCATCATTGGATATATTGCCAAAACTTTTTCATAAGTCTCACGCGCATGAACCAAATCTCCACGCATGAGCAGTATGAATCCTAGGCCAGATAGCGCTCCAAAATGACGTGGTTCGCGTTTCAACGTTTCCGCAATATCGGAAATTGATCGATTATAATCATCCATCAGAAAAAATACGGTCGCACGCCGGTTCCAACCTTCAGAAAAATCGGGTTCAC
>VGCJ01000136.1 GCA_016870035.1 Alphaproteobacteria bacterium | reverse complement strand
TGAGACCGAGACGATAAAATGTCCGCAGATAGGCAACAAACATCCGGTTATAGGCATGACGCGCGCCGGCCTGATCGAGATCGAAAGAATAAGCGTCTTTCATCAAGAACTCGCGCCCGCGCATCACCCCAAAACGCGGCCGTACTTCATCGCGGAATTTCCATTGAATGTGATAGAGATTGAGCGGAAGATCTTTGTATGATTTCACCGATGCGCGGAATATCTCGGTGATCATTTCTTCATTGGTCGGACCAAACAGCATCTCGCGCTCGTGGCGATCCGCGATGCGCAGCATCTCTTTGCCATAGGCATCGTAACGTCCTGACTCGCGCCACAGATCTGCCGATTGAATTGTCGGCATCAAAAGCTCAATCGCACCGGATCGGTTCTGCTCCTCACGAATGATCCGATTGATTTTGTCGAGCACCCGAAGGCCCATGGGTAGCCACACATAGATCCCCGCCGCCTCCTGCCGGATCATACCGGCCCTCAGCATCAAGCGATGCGAGACGATTTCCGCCTCTTTGGGATTGTCGCGGAGAATGGGCAGGAAAAAACGGCTGAGACGCATTATGGGGCTCTATCGTGAAGGAATCGGGTAAGACGGCCTTGGTCGATAGCGTTTGAACCGCATCGGCCCCAAAAACACAAGCCAGAGCGATCCGGTCGGTCACCTTCTGGCGACGCCCATTTTAAGCAAGATGAATGGTTTTTCCGCAAAGCGCTAAAATTTTGGCAGAAGTCTGTCGGAACACGTGACAGACGGAAAAAAACCAGCTAGCACTGTGTCGCCTGAGTTCAAAAAGAGGTCGCTGCCATGAGGCAATCGGCACAGGGCTAAGTCTAGGGAGGGATACCGCATCACGTCCCGCTAGAGGACTGAGAAAGCGATAATGGACGGCGGACAACGCCATCTGGGCGCGGTTAGGACCTAAAAAAGTTTCAAGGCAGGGACTGTCCCTGCCTTTTTTATTTTCATTTTAAAAACAATGAATTATCGCGATTAGTTCGTGAATTGAACGAGCGCGTAAATGGCGCCTGCAACGGGAAAAGCCGCGATCGTTGTGATCAAGACTTTACGTCCCAAACGCGGTGCCACCGGCGCGCCCGGCTCGGTGCCCGGTGTGACGTCGCCACTCTCCTCCTGGCTTTTGACCCCCAAAGGAAGAACCACAAAAAGGGTAAGCCACCAAGCGATGGCATACATGGCAAAAAGCGTCACATAAGACATCGTGGCTTCCCCGTTCAGGCCTGCTCGAGTTCGATCAAAGTGCCATTAAAATCCTTCGGGTGAAGGAACAATACGGGCTTTCCGTGAGCACCGATTTTCGGTTCGCCCGTGCCCAAAATCCGCGCGCCCTGCCCGATCAAATGATCGCGTGCGGCGAGAATATCCTCAACCTCATAGCAAAGGTGATGGATTCCGCCGTCGGCATTTTTCTCGAGAAATTTGGCAATAGGGCTCGCCTCACCTAGCGGTTCGAGAAGCTCGATTTTAGTATTCGGCAATTCGATAAAGACAACGGTGACGCCATGATCAAGCTGCGGCAAGGGCGCAGAGACGTTTGCACCCAATGTCTCCCGATAAAGCCGAGTCGATGAGACTAGATCTTTGACCGCAATGGCGACGTGATTGAGACGACCAATCATGCTGAGCCCTTTCTACACCACGACAATCTGCACATGGCAGATCGGTTTCTTGCCCCATTCATCATCAACCGCCGAGCGTATCGCTTTTTCTAACGCCATCTCGACGAGATCTGGGTCGCGCCTTTTTGCTTTCGGCAAACCTTCAAGAACAGAGAAGACCGCCTCCTCAATCACATCTTCGAAAAGGCGCCCCTCTCTCGTCACTTGCGGAATGCCGGATACCGCAAAAGCCGGATCACCAACAAGTTCACCCTTCGGATCAATTGCGATGGCAATGGACACTAGTCCACCGAAAGATAACTTGCGACGTTCTGCAATCGCAGGATCAGCCGACGTCACAAGCACATTGCCATCTTTATAGATCCGGCCATGTTGTACTTCATCGACAATATCCGCTTTGCTTGGCGCAAGCCGAATAACATCGCCATTATGACCGATCACAACTTCGGAAATGCCAGAACGCAATGCGAATTTCCGATGCTCCTCAAGATGCAGTGCTTCGCCATGCGCCGGAATGAGAACGCGCGGCCTCACCCATTGATACATTTTCTGCAATTCACCCTGACGCGGATGGCCAGAAACATGAACGAGTGCGTGACGATCAGTGACCACATTCACACCTTGCCGCACCAAACCATTGATGATGCGACCAACGGCTTTCTCATTGCCGGGAATTGTGCGTGATGAGAAAATCACTGTATCCCCTGGTGCGAGCGTCACATCAGGATGTTGATCATCGGAAACACGTGCAAGGGCTGCGCGCGGCTCACCTTGCGAGCCGGTTAAAAGGGCAACAATTTTATCGCGCGGCAAATAACCATAAGTTTCGGTTGAACGAAATTCTGGAACATCATCAAGATAACCGCATTCAATTGCGACTTGAATTGCACGATCCATGGCTTTGCCGATGGCCACAACTTCGCGACCATTTTCTTTGGCCGCCAAAGCGATTGATCGAATTCGCGCAATGTTTGAAGCGAAAGTCGTGACAGCTACGCGACCATCCGCCTTCGCGATCACATCAGAAAGACCACGCGCAACATCATCTTCACTTAAAGATTCACCTTCACGCATCACATTGGTCGAGTCACAGATAAGAGCTAAGACGCCCTCATCGCCAATCGCCTTCAAACGCGCATCATCCGTTTTCCAACCGGCAATCGGCGTCTCATCAATCTTCCAATCACCCGTATGGATCACCGTTCCGAGCGGTGTACGAATAGAGAGCGCGGTCGATTCAGGAATAGAGTGTGCGACCGAAATGATCTCAACGTCAAAAGGATCAAGTGGCAAGCGATCACCTGGTTCCATCAAAGTGAGCGCAAGGCGTTTTTGCATCGGATCATTTTGACGACGGATATCAAAAAGACCGGCAGCAAAACGCGTGACATAGACGGGCGGCTTACCCAAACGCGGATAAAGATCCATCAAGGCGCCGATATGGTCTTCATGCGCATGAGTGATGATGATTGCTTTGAGATTCTTTTTGACGCCTTCCAGAAATTTTAAATCCGGCAAAACAAGATCAATGCCCGGCAATTCGGGGCCGGCGAAACTCACGCCGCAATCGACGAGAATCCATTCGCGTTTATGCGGCAAACCATAGCCATAAAGCGCGGCATTCATGCCGATCTCGCCGAGACCGCCCAGCGCGCAAAATACAAAATCGGCTTTTGGCTCAGCCATCAATCGAATCCTCTATGAATTTTAAAAAAATACGTCGCCGGCAATGACCGGCTCGATCTGTCCATTTTGATCAAGAAGCAAACGCCCTTCGCGGTCCAAGCCCACAAAGACGCCAACCCGTTCCTCTTTACGATCCTTGACCACAATCGGACCGCCCACCCCATGCGCCAAGGCAAGCCAACGCTCTCGGATATCGCCAAAGCCCTCGCCCCTCCGATAAAGAGACAGCCATTTCTCAAACGAAGCCAAGAAATGACCGAGAACCTCAAAAGGCGATATGATCACGCCTTCGCTTTTCAAATCCGTGACGGGATAAAGTGTATCGGAC
>VGCJ01000135.1 GCA_016870035.1 Alphaproteobacteria bacterium | reverse complement strand
TGTTAGGTTGGATGATTGGAAGATGGACGCGAATGTCCGTAGCGCAATAATTTTTGAATCGAGAAAGTGTCTATAATGAATATAAGATTTTAAGGGCCTGAATAATGAGTTATTCGACGTATATCAAATTAAATAAAAAATCAAATATAAAAAATCTGACTCACTTAATTAGAATGCTTGGATATAAAAAAATTAAAGGTTCATATAAAATCCGGAACTGTATTGGATCATATTTTCGGTTTGAAGATCACGATTTCAAATCGTCTACCGGAGTCGAATTATATATATTTCGATATAAACTTTACATCTCAGTATCAACATGTTCGCGAATTTCAAGAAGTTATTGGGACCTCGATCATCAAAATAAAACTATCAAATTAATTAGAGATTTTTTTGGAGGAAATTTAGAAACGGATTATAGGAAAAATCGGTTCTTAAATCCGGAGAACGTAGCACCGAAGCTTATATCTTCAGCGTGCTATCTTGCACACTGGAATTTCATGAATAACATGAAGAGACTAGAATTCTACTTATCGCAGCGAGGCTTAGATGCTAAATATTCAGATATGGCAAAAAGTCCTCATTTTACACGAATAAATCCTCTTATTTTATCAAATAACATGACAGTCCCATACGTTATATCAATTTGAGAGGAATTTATTAGAAATATTTTTTTGGCAATTTTAGTTTGTAGACCCACTAAAAAATTAGATTCGATAAAAATTAATTTAAATAAATATAAATTTGATAAAATAATCTTAAAAAATCAATTGATCGAGGAAGTAATATCAGAAGATATAACTTTTCAAAAGCCAAGCTGAATCTGTTTGCATTTTAAAAATATTGCTCTAGATTTTTATTTAACAAAAAAATAATGAAAAAAGATATCGAAACAGAAGAGTAACTTTATTTGATTCAATTGAGGAGATGGGTGCAAATAGGAATTATTTTGTTCATCTAGGATCCATCAACACAAAATTAAAAAATATATTAACGATATTAAATACGTCATCGATAGAATTTATAAGGAACTTGGAATTTACTATGAATTTGAGCCAATATTGCAAGCGAGAGTATGTGACCGACCTAATCATCAAATAAATGATATGTTGCAATCTACCTAAAATCCTCCCCATTTCCCTAACCGCCTCTCCATTCTTCCTCGCTACCCCTCATCCGCCGCGTGGGTTCACGTCGGGGGATTTGTATTTTGGCGTCGGTGGAGTAGAGTTGCCCTTAGGTCACGCATCCACATGACTCGGGGACACAAAAACTTCACAAAAGCCGGCAGTGCCTTTGCCGACACCAAAAAGGCCCTGACGTTCATAGACGTCGGTGTGGTGGCGTCATGTCCAAGCTGCAAAGCTAAAAGCGCTGCGGCTTTGCTTTTGTGGTTTTTTGAGCACCCCGACTCCAGAGCGGTCCCCGCACTGGAGTCGTTTTCATTTCGGAGGTGCCGATGCCGCTCATCAATTACAAGGAGACTATGAGTTTTCCCGATGCGGTGGAAGCCGCTGTGATCCTTCTTGCGCTTTGTCTTGTAAAGTTGCGCGATGAAGCGGCCCATCGCGAGGATGAGGTTCCCGCAACCCTCACCGCCGCGCATTTCTTCATCGATCTGCTCGAGGATACGTTGAAAGAAAGCGAAGCCCTGGCCAACACGCTTGAATTGAGCTTCATTGATTATCCGCAAAGGCGGAATAAAGCGCATCTCTTTTTTACGTCATTGCGAACGAATGTGAAGCAATCCAGTTGGAGTCTCAGAATAAGGCTCAGTCGAAACATCGTGTTTCAAAAACAAAGATCAGCTGGATTGCTTCGCTGTCGCTCGCAATGACGGAACCGGTTCACTCGCATTAAAACCTCATCTCCGTAAGGCGTGCCCGCTATGGCGAAAAAGACCTCTACCAAGACGATCAGCGCCGAAGAATTTGATCGTAGATTTGATGCAGGCGAGGATATGTCCGAATTCCTCGATTGGAACTCGTTGCGCCCCCTCTATGGCCCTAACAAGAAGCCGTTGGAGCGTGGTGAAAAGCGGAAAGCGTCGGTAAAGGCCCCGAGCGCAACTCGTAAGATCACAAAAACGGGCTAAATCACCCTGTCACATGTGACAGGTGCGCGAAGGAAAAATTCGCGCAGACTTTGCGCATGGATACGTCATCGCTTCCGCTCGATTTGCCGCATACACGACACGCCCCGCCTGCGCCGCCTTTGCCGCTGCCGTCTGTCGAGCCGCCGCAGGAGTCGCCGGATGCGCCGCCAGACGCGCCGCCTCTGCTCGAGTCTCCCGCGCCTGAGCTACCCGCGCCTGCGCCCGAGGCAACCGCTCCGTCAGCGGAGGCCGAAGCGCTGCTCTATGGCATGTTGATCCGGCAGATCCGCCGCCGCACCAAGCTCACCCAGATTGCGTTCACGCGCCGCTATTGCATTCCGCTCGGCACGTTTCGAAATTGGGAACAGGGGCGCGTCAAGCCTGATGCCACCGCCCGCTCCTATCTCGCCCTCATTGCCAAGGCGCCGGAGGAAACCGCGGCCCTGATCGGCGATTAAGCGGCCTTTCTTTTGTCGTGCGCCTTTGCCATAAGCGCGCATGGCGAAGAAACCGCATGACATGTCCGGCGCGGAGCGCTTGCCCACACGCAAGGCGCTGCTCGAATGGCTCAAAAGCTCGCAAAGCGGCAAAACCGGCAAACGCGAAATCGCCAAAGCCTTTGGCATCAAGGGCAATGGCCGCATCGCGCTCAAAGCCATGATCAAAGAGTTGGAAGCCGAAGGCGCACTCGAAAAACGCGGCCGCGCGCTGGTGAAAGCCGGGCATCTGCCGCCCATGGTTCTCGTCGATGTCACAAGCTGGGATCGCGACGGCGATCTTCTCGCCCGCCCCGTTGAATGGAACGAAGGCACTCAAGGCAAAGCGCCACGCATCATTCTGATGTCATCGGCAAAAAAACGTCCAGGCCAACCCGCCCCCACCGTGGGGGATCGCGTGCTGGCGCGTGTTGAAGTGGCGAATGACAACGCCACGCTTTATCGCGGGCGCGCGGTGCGCATTATGGAAAAACATCAAGCGCAAACGCTCGGTCAGTTTCGGCAAAGCCCGCATGGTGGTGGTCGTGTCTTGCCGATTGATAAAAAATCCTCAGGCCGCGAGATCATGATTCCGCCCGGACAAGAAAGCGATGCGACAGATGGTGATCTTGTCGCCGTTGCGCTTCATCGCAAAAATCGTTTGGGCCTTTTTGAAGGTCGTGTGACGGAACGCGTGGGCTCGATCAAAACCGAAAAAGCGGTGAGCCTGATTGCGATCTTCACGCATCAAATTCCGCATGTGTTTCCGGCAACCGCATTGGCGGAAGCGGAGGCATCAAAACCCGTAACCCTTGCAAGTCCCGGAAAACGCGAAGATTGGCGGCGTGTTGAATTTGTCACCATCGATCCGATTGATGCGAAAGATCATGATGACGCGGTTCACGCGATGCCTGATCCAGATCCGAAAAACAAAGATGGCTATATCGTCAGCGTCGCGATCGCGGATGTCGCTGCTTGTGTCCATGAAGGGTCAAGCATGGATCGCGAAGCGCGCTTACGCGGCAATTCGGTTTACTTTCCTGATCGCGTCGTGCCGATGTTGCCCGAGCGTATTTCAAATGATTTGTGTTCGCTGCGCCCGAATGAGGACCGCGC
>VGCJ01000134.1 GCA_016870035.1 Alphaproteobacteria bacterium | reverse complement strand
TCCGCGCCGCCGCCAAACCACGCTTTTGTCGTCACAACAAATCTTGTGTTCATGTGAACAGTTGGCACATTGGGGTTCCACGGATGCGCAATCAAAGAAACACCCGTTGCGAAAAAGCGCGGGTCTTTGTCCGAGCCCGGAAACTGGCCACGAAATTCGGGTGCGAATTCGCCACAGACAGTCGAGCAATGCACGCCAACTTTTTCGAACACGCGGCCTTTCATGATCGACATCACGCCGCCACCGCCTTTGGCGCCGGAATGATCCGTGCGTTCCCAGGGCGTGCGTTGAAAACGTCCCGCTTCTTTCGCTTCTTCAAAGAAGGGTCCGGTCGACTCATCTTCGAGCGCTTCGAATGACGCGCAGATTGCGTCGCGCAAATAGTGGAACCAGGTTTCGGCGCGCGATTTACGGGCGTCTAAGGCGTCGGTCATTACTTACATTCCTCACATCGTCATTTTTATCTTGGAAAAGCGTCCAGTTGCCGGAGCGCTTCCCCCATCATCATCGCAGCGGACACCGCGACATTGAGCGATCTTAATCCGGCGCGCATGGGAATGAGAAGCCTCGCATCAGCGGCTTCATGAACCTCGTACGGCACCCCTGCCGATTCGCGCCCCATCAGGATGATGTCATCCGGTCTGAAGCTGAAGTCCGGGTAGGGTACCGCGCCCTTTGTGGTCGCGAGCACGAGCCGTGCACCCGAGGCTTTGTGCCAGATTTCGAAGTCGCTCCAGCTGATATGGCGCCGAATATCGACCAGATCGATGTAATCCATTCCTGCGCGGCGGAAATTCTTGTCAGAAATCGGGAAGCCGGCTGGTTCAATGAGATGCGCGGTGACCCCCAAACAGGCGCAGAGGCGGAGCATGGTTCCGGTATTTTGGGGTATATCGGGCTGGTACAGGGCAAGCTGCATAAGGGATGATTAAGAAAGGAATGGAAATCAGTCAAAAAAGCGCCGAAAACGAGGGGGGTCTCGCCTTCCGGACTATAGACAAGCGGAACGCCTCATGCGACACACGGCCCCGTCGCGCGCCCGTGGCCGAAAGGCTAATAGTTGCAGCGTTGTATCAAGAAATGAGAGGGCTCTTTCGGCAACCGGCGTCGCCTAAAGGGTCAGTGGTGGCCGGAGCTGAGGCCCCGCAAAGGGTTTCGCTCTGGGGGCGCCGGATACGAGGATGACCACAGTGGCTTCGACACATGCAGCGGCCTCGGCCGAACCTACAAGACGCGATTTTCTTTATATTGCGACCGGCGCCGTTGGCGCTGTTGGTATCGCGGGAGCGATTTGGCCTTTCATCAGCCAAATGGGCCCGGATGCTGCAACCATTGCAGCGGGCGCGCCCGTTGATTTTGATCTTTCGCCCGTTGCGGAAGGCCAGATCGTCAAATTATTCTGGCGCGGCAACCTGGTTTTTGTGCGTCACCGAACGACCGACGAAATTAAACTGGCCCAGTCTACCGATCTCTCATCCTTGCGTGACCAACAGGCTGATGCCGACCGCGTCAAGGTGGGCAAAGAACAATGGCTTGTAGTTTATGGCAGCTGTACCCATCTAGGGTGTGTGCCACTCGGTAATGAAGGAGAGTTTAGAGGCTGGATGTGCCCGTGTCATGGTTCGGTTTTCGATACGTCGGGCCGTATTCGTCAAGGACCAGCGCCGACCAATCTTCCCGTTCCGCCTTACATATTTACGAGCGATACGTCGATCCGTATTGGGTAAGATTTGCCATCCTCCATTTAATTTCCAGTTCAAAAAACGTAAACTTGAGGTAGAAAGTTATGAGCGGTCCGTCCATGTATGTACCAACCAGTGCTTTTGGAAAGTGGTTTGAAAGTCGTCTTCCAATTGTTGGTTTGATCCACTCTTCGTTTGTAGTGTTTCCTAATCCTCGGAACCTCAATTATTTGTGGACCTTCGGCGGCATTCTCGCCTTCATGCTCGTTGCTCAGATCTTAACGGGCGTTGTGCTCGCGATGCATTATACTCCTCATGCCGATTTGGCTTTTTCCTCGGTCGAGTCGATCATGCGTGACGTGAATTACGGCTGGATGATCCGCTATCTTCATGCCAACGGCGCTTCGATGTTCTTCATCGCCGTGTATATCCACATGTTCAGAAGTTTCTACTACGGCTCATATAAAGCTCCGCGCGAAATTCTCTGGATCCTCGGCGTTTTAATATTTTTGCTAATGATGGCCACCGCATTCATGGGTTATGTGCTGCCGTGGGGCCAAATGAGCTTCTGGGGCGCGACCGTGATCACCAATCTCTTCTCGGCGATCCCAATGTTCGGCGAAACCATAGTCACCTTCTTATGGGGCGGTTATTCGGTTGGCAATCCGACTTTAAACCGCTTCTTCTCACTTCACTACCTCTTTCCCTTCATGATCGCGGGCGTTGTCGCGCTCCATATTTGGGCGCTTCATGTTCCTGGCTCGAACAATCCGGCGGGCATCGAGAAGAAATCTGACAAGGACACCTTACCCTTTCATCCGTATTTCACTGTGAAGGATGCCTTCGCGCTCGCGTGCTTCTTGATAGTTTATGTTTGGTTCGCCTTTTATATTCCTAATTTCCTTGGTCACGCGGACAATTATATTGAAGCCAATCCGGCGGTTACCCCTGCGCACATCGTACCGGAATGGTATTTTTTGCCATTCTACGCAATCTTGCGCGCTGTGCCTGATAAGCTTCTTGGCGTTGTTGCGATGTTTGGCTCGATTGCCATTTTGGTGTTCTTGCCTTGGCTCGATACGTCGCGCGTACGTTCAGGGCGTTATCGTCCGGTGTTCCAGGTGTTCTTCTGGTTGTTTGCTTTGTCTTGCGTATTGCTCGGTTGGTTAGGCGCGAAGCCACCTGAAGGTGGCTATGTGATCGCCTCGCGCATCTGCACCACCTACTATTTCGCTTACTTCATCATTATTTTGCCTTTGCTTGGCTTGTTTGAAACGCCAAAAGCGTTACCAGCTTCAATCGCCGACTCAGTGTTGGGGAAATCCGGCACAGCGTTTGCGATGCCATTGAGAGCCGCTCATGAGCCGAACAGAAAAGCGTGAATGGACGAGAAAGATTTAAACTCATGAAATTCATTTCGTCCCTATCAACACGCTTGGCGATTGCCTCACTCGCCACCGTGATGATAACCGGCGCGGCTTTTGCCGCGGGCACGGCGGCCACACCGCCGCGCAATGACTGGTCCTTCTCGGGCCCCTTCGGCAAATATGATGAAACCCAGTTGCAACGCGGCTTCAAAGTCTTTCAAGAAGTGTGCTCGGGCTGCCATTCAATGAACAAGCTCGCCTTTCGTAATTTGTCGCAAGAAGGTGGACCAAGGTTTACCAATGAACAGGTGAATGCGCTTGCTGCAACCTTCATGGTTAAGGATGGCCCGAATGAAAATGGTGACTATTTCGAGCGCGCCGCCCGTCCCGCTGATTTGTGGCCCGCGCCCTACCCAAATAAGCAGGCATCGCAGGCTGCCAATGGAGGCGCCTATCCGCCGGACTTTTCGGTGATCGCGAAAGCTCGCACCTATGAGCGCGGCTTTCCGAATTTCGTGTTCGATATTTTTACGCAATTTCAAGAGCAAGGTGTTGATTATATTTCTGCACTTTTGAATGGTTATGCGGAAGCACCGGCAGGATTCAACGTCCCAGATGGCAAATATTATAATGTGTACATGCCCGGC
>VGCJ01000133.1 GCA_016870035.1 Alphaproteobacteria bacterium | reverse complement strand
GCTTGCGCTTGGCGTTGGTTATGCGCTTGCGGCTTATTCGCCCAATATCTGGGTTTTCATTATCATCCACGGTGTGTTGATCGGCGCTTTGGGAAGTTCAGCTTCGTTCGGCCCGTTGATGTCTGATACGTCACTTTATTTTTCAAAACATCGCGGACTCGCTGTGGCGCTCTGCGCATGCGGAAGTTACTTTGCCGGAGCGGTGTGGCCGAAAGTCGTTCAATACGGAATTGATCATATTGGTTGGCGTCAAACTCATTTATGGATCGGACTCTTCTGTGTTGTTAGTTTGATTCCGCTGGCGCTTTTGATGCGTCGTCGCGCACTCGCGCAAAAACCACAAACGGGTTCGGCGACTCTCTCGCGTGCAAAAGGCGGCCTTGGTTTATCGCCCGGAGTGATGCAGCTTTTGCTCGGTCTTGCCGGTTCGGGCTGTTGCATCGCAATGGCGATGCCGCAAGTGCATCTTGTCGCTTATTGTGGTGATCTCGGTTATGGCGCCGCGCGCGGTGCCGACATGCTTTCAGTGATGCTGGGGCTTGGTGTGATCAGCCGCATAGCGGGTGGCTTTGTCTCTGATCGGTTTGGCAGTATTTTTGCTCTTGTGTTAGGCTCTGCGATGCAAGGCCTTGCTTTGATACTCTTTCTCTTTTTTGACTCGCTTACATCACTTTATTTGATCTCGGCTTTGTTTGGACTGTTCCAAGGCGGTATTGTGCCGAATTACGCGGTGATTGTGCGTGATTATTTTCCGGCAGAAGAAGCCGGTCGTCGCGTGGGTCTTGTGTTGATGGCGACACTTGTTGGCATGGCGGCTGGGGGATGGATGTCCGGCGCGATATTCGATCTCTCGGGCTCTTACGCGATGGCCTTCTTGAACGGGCTTGTTTTCAACCTCGTTAATCTTGTCATTGTAGTGATGCTTTTGATGCGTAGCGGCGGTGTTTTGGCGGTCTATCACCAGCGCAGTATGAAGTCCGTTTAAGTTCAGGGATTCTCTCATGGCTTTGGAAAAGCTCTTCTCGTCTTACACAATCCGCGGCATTACAATTCCCAACCGGATCGTTTCCACGGGCCATGACACGGTGATGGCGCATCATGGTCATGTGACCGATCGATTGATCGCCTATCATGAAGCGCGCGCGAAAGGCGGCGCGGGCCTCATCATTGTGCAAGTCGCCGGTGTGCATGAAACCGCGCGTTACACGTCCCATATGCTGATGGCGGATGATGATAACTGTATCGAAGGTTATCGCGTACTTGCTCAAAAAATTCACGCGCAGGGCACCAAGATTTTCGGTCAATTATTTCATCCGGGCCGCGAGATCATGGAAACGGATGATGGTACCGCCCCTGTGGCCTATGCGCCCTCGGCCGTTCCGAATTCACGCTTTGGGGTGATGCCCGCGCCGCTTGATCACGCGATGATCAACGAGATTATTGAAGGCTATGCCGCCTCCGCCCTTCGTTTGAAACAAGCGGGGCTTGATGGGTGCGAAATTGTTGCAAGCCATGGATATCTGCCGGCGCAGTTTTTAAACTCCGCAATCAATCAGCGCGAAGATGAGTATGGCGGCGCGCTTGAAAACCGCATGCGATTTATCAAAGAGATTGCGACAAGCGTGCGTGCGCGTGTGGGGTATGATTTTATTATGGGCTTACGCCTCTCAGGTGATGAGCGTGATGCCGAGGCGATCGATCAAAATGAAGTCATCGTCGTCTGTGAGGCGCTCGATCAATCAAATGCCTATGATTATTACCATGTGATTGCAGGCACATCGGCGTCGCTTCAAGGTGCCATTCATATCGTGCCGCCGATGTATTATGAGACGGGCTATGTTGCGCCTTTTGCTTCAAAAGTAAAAGCGCGCGTGAAAGCGCCCGTGATGGTGACAGGCCGCATCAATCAACCGCAAGTCGCCGAGCAAATTTTGAGCGAAGGTCGCGCCGATTTTTGTGGCATGACGCGTGCTTTGATCGCGGATCCCGAGATGCCGAACAAAGCGCATGCCAATAGGATTGATGATATCCGTGCTTGCATCGCGTGTAATCAAGCCTGCATCGGACATTTTCACAAGGGCTATCCGATATCGTGCATTCAATATCCTGAGACGGGGCGTGAACTCACTTTGGCCGCAGGCAAAATGCCAACAAAACACAAAAAGAAGATTTTGATTGCGGGCGGTGGGCCCGCAGGCATGAAAGCGGCCTCAGTCTTGGCCGCCCGCGGGCATCATGTCACTTTATGCGAAGCGACTTCACAACTTGGTGGGCAAGCATTATTGGCACAAATGCTTCCGGGCCGCGCGGAATTTGGTGGTATCATCACCAATCTCGCGCGCGAGATGGATGCCGCAGGCGTTGATGTGCGCCGCTCAACACAAGTGACTCGTGCGATTGTTGAATACGAAAAGCCTGATGCGGTCATCATTGCCACGGGCGCGACTGCTCGGCGCCCTCATTTTGAAGGATCAGACAGTGCGCATTGTGTGACAGCGTGGCAAGTGCTGAAAGGTGAAGTGAATATTGGCGGGCGTGTTGTGATCGCCGAATGGAAGGGCGATTGGATCGGCATGGGTGTTGCCGAAAAACTCGCGCGCGAAGGACGTGAAGTCACTTTGGCCACAGAAATGCCGATGGCGGGGCAGGCTTTGCCTTTCTATGTGCGCGATGAAATGGTCGCGCGGCTTCATCGCTTTGGTGTTGAGATTATGCCCTATGCACGTCTTTACGGCGCTGACGATGAATCGATCTATTTCCATCATGCGAGTTCGGGTGAACCGATCGTGATCGAGGGCGTTGAGACCCTTGTACTCTCTCAAGGCCATAGCAGCGTTAACACGCTCAAGGACGAGTTGAACGATTTCGATGTTATCGTTCACATCATCGGCGATGCGCTGACACCCCGCACAGCCGAAGAAGCCGTACTTGATGGTTTGAAACTCACCGTGAGTAATTTTTATTCGTGAAGCAATTTTTATGTGCGGGGGTTGCCGTAAAACAATGTCACGACATGTTCGCCTTCAGCAAAAAAGAGCCAGCGTTCAGCCCATGCGGCGAGTAAAGAGGCGAGAGCGGCGAGGGGGGCAAGTGCCGGAAGTGCGCCCGCAAAAGCAGAAGACAATGATGCGATGATGAGAAGCGCCAGCACGATGCGGCGAATTTTTTCGGCGTGGCGTCGCGCGACGACAAAACCCATTTCACGTTGCACGAAATTTTTTGTCGTGTGTGGTGTTTCCCATTGACGCACACCGTCACCAAGACCGGTGGCTGCCGCCATTGTACGATCACGTGGGGCACGATCAATCGCGCGCCAATAAAGAATTTTCATTAAAGCGGCGAGCAGAAGCGCCACCATCGCGAAAGGGCCTACGAGTCCCGAGTTAAAAGTAAAGAGCGAGAGGAGTGCTAGCATCAGTGATGCGCCGGTTGCGAGCGCGAAAATTAAATAGACGGGAACCGTGAGCGGCTGGTTCCACGCGCGAATGGTCGTCAGAGACGCATAGATTTTTCCGGTCGTGAATACGGTAATCATCGCCATAAAAGCGATGATGAACCCTAAGGGCGCAATCAAACTCTCATTCGTGTAAAGACCAGAAACCACAAGGCCAAATAGCAAAGCGGGCGGATATGTGAAGATTGCCGCAACACCTTCGCGCGAAAGCCAAGACGTGCGCCATTGCGACAACGCACGCCAAGCGCGTTCGGGAT
>VGCJ01000132.1 GCA_016870035.1 Alphaproteobacteria bacterium | reverse complement strand
TGGGCGAGGCGCTCAAGGATCGGCTTCAACGCGCAGCCGCCCCGCGTTCCTGAAGCGAAGTCTGATTTTCGAGCTTGCTCTTTCAGCCACGTACAACCATTATCCGTCAAATCAAATATTTCTTGCAAGGCTGCAAATGAACCACGTCGCTTGGGATGATTTTCGCTTGGTCAAAGCGATTGCCGATACGCGCTCATTGAATGGTGCGGCGGCGATTTTGAACATCAATCATTCGACCGCGTTTCGTCGATTTACGGTTTGGAAAAGCGACTCGGCACCGTGCTATTTGAGCGTCATCGTACAGGTTAAGCGCTAACACCTGCCGGTGATGAAATGGCGCAACTTGCCTCGCGCATGGATGATGATGTTGAATCCTTTATGCGCAAATTGGCGGGGCAGAGTTTGATCCCCACCGGTGAATTGCGTGTCACGACAAATGACACCTTGCTAGTCTATTTGTTGATGCCTGTGTTCGCGGCGTTTCGTCGTGCGTTTCCTACTATCAATCTTGATGTGGTGCTCACCAATCAACTGCTTAATCTTTCAAAGCGCGATGCGGACATTGCCGTTCGTGTAACCGATAATCCGCTTGAGACTCTTGTGGGTCGTCGCATTTGTGGATTGAATTGGGCGATCTATGGTTTGAAGAGCGAATTTCCGGATGCGGTTCATGGTGTGCATCCTGATCTCGACAGTTTGGCTTTACGAATTTGGGTATCACTTGGGGATCAGCTTGGACATATACGAGCTGTTCGGTATGTGCATGAACGCGTGTCAGAAGCTCAGATTGCGATCAAGATCAACACAGTGCTTGGCTTAACCGAAGAGGTTGAGGAAGGCATCGGCATTGGCCCTTTGCCTTGTCTTATTGCGGATCGCCGCGAGAAGCTTGTGCGTTAAAGTGATCCCAATCTTGATTTTGCAACAGGTCTATGGTTACTCACCCATCCTGATTTGCGTCTCTCGCCACGCGTGCGCACTTTTCTTGATGTGGCAGCGGGTAAGTTACCGAAACTCAAGCCGTTGATTGAAGGGGTAAGGTCTTAGGCAGTCGGCTGAATCTTTAGGGCTTAGTTTCTATCGCTCGGAATCATTTATAATCAACAGCCTACTCCCTTTCTTTCACATCTCTACAACAACGCGCCCGCGAATTTGACCTTTCAAAATCGTAGCAGCGGTTTCGATAACAGAATTGAATGGAATTGTTTTTGTCATCGAGGTGAGGAGCGAGCGATCAAGATCGCTTACCAATCTCTTCCAGGCTTCAAGACGCAAAGCCATGGGGCACATCACACTATCGACGCCGAGAAGTGCAACGCCGCGTAAAATAAAGGGCGCAACGCTGGTCGGAAGATCCATGCCTTGCGCAAGACCGCATGCTGCAATGGCGCCATGCGCTTTGGTTTGCGCCAACAAATTCGCAAGCGTATGTGAACCGACAGAATCAACGCCTGCCACCCAACGTTCTTTGCCCAGGGGGCGACCGGGTTCGGACAGTTCTTTACGATCAATGATTTCTGCGGCACCGAGTTTTTTGAGATAGTCGGCTTCTTCCACGCGACCCGTTGAGGCGATCACATGCCATCCCGCTTTTTTAAAAAGCGCGATCGCCACCGAACCCACGCCACCTGCAGCACCGGTAACGATGGCCGCACCGTCAGAGGGTCTGAGGCCATGTTTTTCAAGCGCAAGCACAGAGAGCATCGCAGTATAACCCGCAGTGCCAATCGCCATCACATCATGCGCGCTCATGCTCGAGGGAATTTTAACGAGCCAATCGCCTTTGACGCGCGCTTTTTCGGCATAGCCACCATAATGCGTTTCCGAAAGACCATAACCATTGAGCAAAACCGCATCGCCACGTTTGAAATTCGAGTGCAAAGAACTTTCAACCACGCCTGCGAAATCAATCCCCGCGATCATCGGAAATTTGCGTGGCACAGCAGATTTTGCGGAGAGAACAAGGCCGTCTTTATAATTGATGGTTGAATGTGAGACACGCACAACAACATCGCCATCCATGAGATCATTTTCAGAGAGCGTAGACCAAGCGACATGTTGTGCGCCCGCTTCATCTTTGGTGACCATGACTGCTTTGAATGATGACATGATGAGGTCCCTTTGATTAACTCTATGATTATGAATTATGCGTGTGAAGTTATGCGGGTTGTTCAGAGGTTCGTATGACAGCTTTTTCTTTGATGGGAAGATTAATCGCGGCAGATGCAACACCTAACGCGACGCTGAGCCACCAGACAATTTGATACGAGCCTGATGATTCATAAAGAATACCGCCAAGCCATACGCCGAGAAAGCCGCCAACTTGATGCGAGAAGAACGCAAAGCCATAAAGCATAGCCAAATATCGTGTGCCAAACATGAGGGCGACGAGCGCCGATGTCGGCGGCACGGTAGAGAGCCATAAGAGTCCCATCACAAAGCCAAAAATCATTGCCGTTGTGGGTGAAGCCGGAATGATAATAAACGCAATAACCGCAAGCGAACGACCGAAATAAATGATCGAGAGAATATAACGTTTTGGCATTCGGGTCGTCAGCCATCCAGCCGTGAGTGATCCAACCGCATTGGCAAGACCAATGATGGCGAGCGTCCATCCGCCAACCCATGCGGGCATGCCGATGTCTTTGATATAGGCCGGCATATGCGCCGTGATAAATGCGAGCTGAAATCCGCACGTGAAAAAGCCAAGTACAAGCAGCAAATAGCTTTTATGTTGAAAGGCTTCACTTAACGCTTGTTTGATGGATTGAGTTGGTCCCGATGTATTTATTTTTGAAAGAGCGCGTGTGGAAAGAGGAATCGACAAAGGTAAAACAGCGAGCATTGTGAAAGCGAAGACAAGCAAGGTCTGATGCCAGCCAAACGTATCAATCAGCGCCGCACCAATGGGCGGAAACAGAAATTGACCGAATGAACCCGCAGCAGTTCCGGCGCCAAAGGCCAAGCCACGCCATTGCTCGGGAAGCAGTTTCCCAAAAGCACCAAGGATCAAATTGAATGATGCGCCCGAAAGGCCCAAGCCAATCATCACGCCCGCCCCGAGTGTAATTGTTGTTTGCGTCGAGCCGAAGGCCATCAGCACAAGGCCGACTGCATAAAGCAAGCCGCCGAGCATGATCATCCTGATTGTTCCGAATCGATCAGCAAGCGCGCCTGCAAAAGGTTGTCCGACGCCCCAGAGCAAGTTTTGGATCGCGATCGCGAAAGAAAAAACATCGCGCCCCCAGCCGAATTCGCTAGTCATCGGCAATTGAAAAAGGCCGATTGATGCGCGCGGGCCAAAGGTAAGAAGGCCAATGAGGCTACCGCAAATGACGATCAGCGCAGGCGAGGCGGAGCGTGCGGCCGAACCGGACGAAGAGGGAGCGGAGGTCATGGGAGCGCCTTTTCTGGATCTGAGCGGTTTATAGCGTTTTTGCGGTGCCAAAGCGAGTATTTCGCAGAGAAAATGCGCGATATGAGGATTTCAAATATAATGATGAGCGATTTTTTTAGATCTATTACACGCTTTTCCAAGGATTTAGCCTTGAGTTGATGTTGCTTTTTCGGGGTCGATCCGTCATGGAACAGCCACAATCTCGCATCTGCGAAAAGGAATGGCGCGATGGCGAAGTGGGTCTATACGTTTGGGGACGGACGGGCCGAAGGCCAGTCCACAATGCGCAATCTCCTCGGCGGCAAAGGTGCCAATCTTGCCGAGATGAGCAATCTTGGCTTGCCCGTGCCGCCTGG
>VGCJ01000131.1 GCA_016870035.1 Alphaproteobacteria bacterium | reverse complement strand
AGAAGGGGAAATTCCCCGCAGCAAACCGTTTTGATACATCACCCGCATTATCAATGCGAATGAGAAAGAAGGGCACACCGCGCGCATTGGTACGATTTAAGGTTGTTAATCGATGCGCGACCTGTTCAAAGCTCGCTTGAAAACGCGCACCAAGCACATCAATGTCGTAATTCAACGCTTCTGCCGCATCGAGAAATTTCTGATAGGGCATCACCAAAGAAGCCGCTGATGTTGATGAGCGTGATCGTCCGTTCATCGAGCCGGATTCGCGAACGCCGGAAGGCTTCTATCGCTTGATGGATGGCACGGGTCTTGTCACTGCATCTAGCGTGGGCTTGCATACGCTGATATCGCCGATCTGATCTGGTGGGAAACATCGCATCCCGATTTGAACGATGCGAAGAAATTCGCCGAAGCCTTGCAGAAGAAATATCCGGGCAAGATGGTGGCTTATAACTGCTCGCCGTCGTTCAACTGGAAAGCGAAGCTTGATGAGGCTACCATTGCCAAATTCCAGCGTGAACTAGGCGCGATGGGTTACAAATTCCAGTTCGTGACGCTCGCAGGCTTCCATGCATTGAACCACGGCATGTTCGAATTGGCGCTTGCTTATAAAGATCGTGGCATGGCCGCTTATTCGGAATTGCAGCAGGCTGAATTTGCGTCCGAGACGAAAGGCTACACGGCGACACGTCATCAGCGCGAAGTCGGCACCGGCTATTTCGATCTTGTGGCGACATCGATTTCGGCTGGCAAATCATCGACAACCGCGATGGGTGAATCAACCGAGGCTGCGCAGTTTCATAAACATGCGGCAGAGTGATTGAGATGAGAGTGTAGGGCTTCGAAAATACCGATTACCTCGGCCCTATTTTCTTAGACCTTTTAAAATTCTGTCTAAACAATCTGTCATCAAAACCAATTCGAGGAGACTCCCATGACCAGAACACGTGTGAAAGAACGCACTGAAGAACTCACAACCGAAATGAACGAAGCGCAGAAGAGCGCCATTCGTATGCTTGCCAATGATCTCCATCGCTTGAACCAAGCCGTGATGCACGCGGTCGAGGCGGGCCTTTCGGTCGAGCTGCAACGCACCGCCCGCCATCATGCCGAAGGCGGCTATTGGTGTGATCTTTTGATGCCGATCGTGGTGAAGCAAAAAGGCGCTTGATTTCTCGCGTCCGAGTGACCCGATTGGCAGTCTCCTGAGTGGTAAATCACAAATTCAGCTTGTGAATTACGGGCAGACCAAGAAAAGCAAGACAATTGACGGAGAAGCAGCCACTTCGTGGCCGCTTCTTCTATATCGGAGCATAAGATCATCAGACATTTGTGCAGTGCAAAGCACGCCTGCGACAAAGGGAAGCGGTTGGTAATTGACTCGCGGGGGAGGGGTGCTACAGAACCCCCGCATTCGGCGAAAGGACTTAGATAATGGACGCGCACGCGCTCGACACGCGGATGGCCCATGCCATTCGGTCATTGGCCATGGATGGGGTTGAGAAAGCCAAATCCGGTCATCCCGGTCTCCCTATGGGCGCGGCGGATATCGCGACCGTTCTTTACACCAAAGTCCTGAAATTCGATCCGGCTGATCCGCATTGGGCTGATCGTGATCGCTTTATCCTCTCGGCCGGTCATGGCTCGATGCTGCTTTACGCGCTTCTCTACCTCACCGGCACGCCAGGCATGACGCTTGATGAATTGAAGAGCTTCCGCCAATGGGGCTCAAAGACGCCGGGCCATCCGGAAGTGGGTCATACGCCGGGCGTTGAAATGACTACAGGTCCTTTGGGCCAAGGCATTTCAACAGCCGTCGGTTTTGCCCTCGCCGAGCGTCATCTCAACGCTGAATTCGGTTCGGATCTCGTTGATCACTACACTTATGTGCTCGCCTCCGACGGCGATCTCATGGAAGGCATTTCGCAAGAAGCGATTGCGCTCGCGGGCCATCTCAAACTCAATCGTTTGATCGTGCTTTGGGATGACAATGGCATTTCGATTGACGGGCCTTTGTCGATTGCGGATTCGGTTGATCAGCGTAAGCGTTTTGAATCCGCCGGTTGGGCAACAGATTCGGTTGATGGTCATGATCAAGCGGCTATTCTTGCCGCTGTTGAACGCGCTAAGACATCAGATCGTCCGGTGATGATCGCGTGCAAAACCACAATCGGCTTAGGCGCGCCGAAAAAAGCGGGTACGTCGAAAGCGCATGGTGAACCGCTCGGTGCTGAAGAACTCGCCGCCACGAAAGCGGCATTGGGCTTGAACCCTGAGCCTTTCCATGTCGATGCGGTCGTGCTTGACGCTTGGCGTTCAAATGCCAAGCGGTCGCAAAGCGTGCATGCGGAGTGGAAAAAGCGTTTGGCTGCGTCGTCTAAGGGCGCGGAATTTGAGCGCCGCATGGGTGGCAAACCGTCGCCGAAATTGAAAGACGCCATCGCTGCGCTCAAAGCAAAATATGCCGCCGAGCCGCAAACAGTTGCAACGCGTAAAGCGTCCGAGATGGCGCTTGAAGCGATTACCGAAGCGGTGCCAGAGCTCCTTCTCGGCTCGGCTGATTTGACGCCGTCAAATAATACGAAGACGAAAAACATCACGCCGATGGCGCCGGGCTCCTATGCTGGTCGCTATATCCATTACGGCATTCGCGAACATGGCATGGCGGCGGCTGTGAATGGCATGGCGCTTCATGGCGGCATCATTCCGTCAGATGCGACCTTTATGGTCTTCACCGATTATTTCCGTCCCGCTCTGCGCCTTGCTGCGTTGATGGGTGTGCGTGCGATTCATGTGATGACGCATGACTCCATCGGCCTTGGCGAAGATGGTCCTACCCATCAACCGGTTGAGCATCTCGCCGCTCTACGTGTCATTCCTAATCTCAACGTGTTTCGCCCGGCCGATGTGGTTGAAACGGCCGAATGCTGGGAGATCGCGCTGGGTGAAACATGCACGCCAAGCATTCTTGCGTTGACGCGTCAAAATCTCGTGCAGCTGCGCAAAGACAATGCGCCTGAAAATCGCTCGGCACGTGGCGCTTATGAATTGATTACTGCTGACGGTGTTGCTGATGTTTCGATTTTTGCTTCGGGCTCTGAAGTTGAAATCGCCGCTGCGGCGCGAGAACAGCTCGCAGCGAAAGGCATCAAAGCGCGCGTGGTCTCGGTACCGAGCTTTGAAATGTTCAACCGTCAGGATGACGCTTACCGCGCTTCTGTTCTAGGCAACGCAAAGGTCAATGTCGCAATTGAAGCGGGTGTGCGTCAAGGTTGGGATCAGATCATTGGCACAAGCGGTATCTTTGTTGGCATGACCGGCTATGGCGCGAGCGCGCCTTATAAAGAACTCTACAAGCAGTTCGGCATCACCGCCGAGGCTGTTGTTGAAAAAGTGTCAGAGCGCCTTCGTTAAGGCGCTTTTGTAGCGCGACGATAAGCCTCGTGAGCGCGAGGCTTTTGATGATTATACATTCGAGGAGATGATGATGACCGTTCGTGTAGCCATTAATGGCTTTGGCCGTATCGGCCGCAATGTGTTGCGTGCAATTATTGAATCAGGCCGTACCGATATCGAAGTCGTAGCGATCAATGATTTGGGTCCGGTTGAGACCAACGCTCATTTGATGCGTTATGACTCAGTGCATGGCAAATTTCCGGGCACGGTTACGGTTGAGGGCGATACGATCAATGTTGGCCGCGGTCCAATCAAGGTGACAGCCGTGCGCGATCCGGCGCAATTGCCGCATAAGGATC
>VGCJ01000130.1 GCA_016870035.1 Alphaproteobacteria bacterium | reverse complement strand
GTGCGCGCGAATGGCAATTGCGAAGTCTATGCCGAGATGCCCTGTGTGTGGGTGAAGGGTTGGGAAGGCAGTCGTCTTATGAAAGAGGGCGATAAGATCATGGATGTACAAAAGCCGATTGATCATCGCTTGAAGGGCCGCTCTTCATGGCTTGCCGTCTCTCAAGGCGCGCATGAGTGATATTGTTTAGGGACAAGTAATAATGACGCCTCCTATTCCTTCAACCGATCTCGGCCCAACGCCTGCGTCGCCACTTCCCGAATTGCCGGGTCACACGTCGCGTGGTCGTTTGGAGCGCGTGTTGCGTCGTGGTGAATTTGCGATCACCGCAGAACTCAATCCGCCCGACAGCGCTAATCCTGACGATGTCTATGAGCGCGTCAAACATTTCGATGGTTTCGTTGATGGTGTGAATGCGACCGATGGCTCGGGTGCGAATTGCCATATGTCGAGCGTTGCGATTTGTGCGCTGCTCACACGCGTTGGCTATTCACCAATTTTGCAAATCTCTTGTCGCGATTACAACCGCATTGCGATTCAAGGTAATGTGCTGGGCGCTGCAGCGCTCGGCGTGTGCAATGTGTTGGCGCTTACGGGTGACGGCGTGCAATCGGGCGATCATCCGGAAGCGAAGCCCGTTTTCGATCTTGATTCAACGTCGCTTCTCTCGGTCATCAAAATCATGCGCGATGAGAGAACTTTTCTCTCTGGTCGCAAAATCACTGATCCGCCGCGTTTGTTTTTAGGCGCTGCGGAGAATCCATTTGCGCCGCCTTATGATTGGCGTCCGTTACGCTTGGCGAAAAAAATCGCGGCCGGTGCGCAATATATTCAAACGCAATATTGCTATGATGTGCCGCTGTTAAAGCAATTCATGACCAAGGTCCGCGATATGGGTCTTGATGAGAAATGCTATATTCTCGTTGGTGTCGGGCCTTTGCCATCCGCCAAGACCGCGCGCTGGATGCGCAGCAATGTTGCGGGCGTGCATATTCCGGATGAAGTGATCAAGCGCATTGAAGGTGCTGAAAATCAAAAGGCCGAGGGCATAAAGCTCTGTATCGATCTCATTAAGGAAATTTCCGAAATCAAAGGCGTCGCCGGTGTTCACATCATGGCCTATCGCAAAGAGGAAAGCGTCGGCCATATTGTGACGGAATCGGGCGTGCTGAAGGGCCGCCAGCCCTTCCGGCGCGCTTTTGCCACACCGGCCGATAGCGAGATGCCGCCTTCCGCTGTCGCAATGTGACAAGACTCGCGGCTGGAATGACGCTATCCGACCAAAGAGTTTTCCAGTGACGCTTGTTTCTTATATCTGCCCTTCGAGGCTCCTTGAGGATTTCCGATGACTGATACCGTTCTTTCTTCGCATAAAAAAGAAGTCGTGATCGGCTTTGATCGCCGCTTCGTTATGATTGGCGAACGCATCAATCCGACAGGCCGCAAATTGCTCGCCGCTGAAATGGCCGCAGGTGATTACACGCGCGTTATCGCCGATGCGCTGGCGCAAGTGGAAGCGGGCGCGCAGATGCTCGACGTGAATGCCGGCATTCCGCTTGCCGATGAACCGGCAATTCTCGCCGAAGCGATCAAGCGCGTGCAGGAAGTCACAGACGTCCCGCTCTCGATCGATAGTTCGATTGTTGCGGCCCTTGAAAGTGGCCTTTCGGTTTACAAAGGCAAAGCGCTTGTAAATTCGGTGACGGGTGAAGAAGAGCGTCTTGAATCCGTTTTGCCGCTCGTTAAAAAATATAGCGCAGCGGTTGTGGCGATCTCGAATGATGAGACCGGTATCTCGGAAGATCCCGATATGCGGTTTGAAGTCGCGAAGAAGATTGTGCGACGCGCCGCTGATTACGGCATTTCAAAAGAAAACGTCGTTGTCGATCCGCTCGTCATGCCGGTCGGTGCTTTGAATGATGCGGGTCGCAAACTTTTGCATCTCCTGCGTCGTCTGCGCGAAGAATTAAAAGTCAACACAACGTGTGGCGCGTCGAATTTTTCTTTCGGCTTGCCGAACCGTCGCGGCTTGGCTGCCGCCTTCATGCCGATGGCGATTGGTGCGGGCATGACATCAGCAATCATGAACCCGCTCCATGCGGAAGATATTCAAGCGATTATCGGCGCGGATGTGATGATGGGTCACGATCCGAATTGCGGTAATTGGATTCGCAAATATCGCGAACCCGTGCCGGAAGGTGCTGAAGGCGCGGCTGGTGATCGTCGTGGCCGTGAAGGCCGTCGTCGCAATCGCGAGTAAATCATGTCGACACATCGCATCGTTTTCGCGCCTTCGGGCAAGCGCGGTGATTTTGCTGAGGGCACTTCGGTGCTTGAAGCGGCGCGTTCACTCGGTGTCGATGTCGATAGCGTCTGCGGCGGTCGCGGCATTTGCGGCCGGTGTCAAATTCTTGTGGCAGAGGGTGATTTCGCCAAGCATGGCATCAGTTCATCTGAGAGCCATCTGACCGAATGGAACCAGGTCGAAGAGCGTTATGCGTCGAAGCGCGGCGCGCTCGGCGCGCATCGGCGGTTGGGTTGTCAGGCAAAACTCTGCGGCGATGTCGTCATCGACGTGCCACCGGAAAGCCAAGTGCATCGCCAAGTCGTGCGCAAAAGCGCCGACACACGCCAGATCGCGCTTGAGCCTGTTGTACGGTTGCACTTCATCGAAGTGGCCGAACCGAATATCGACGAGCCGTCATCCGATTTCACGCGTCTCTGCGAAGCACTGAAAGCGCAATGGGCCATCGATGCTTCGATGCCGGATTTGCGCGTGCTGAATACGCTGCAAAAGACATTGCGTGCAGGCGAATGGAAAGTGACCGTCGCCGTGCGCAAAGGCCGCGATATCGTCGGCATTTATCCGGGCCTTGTTGAAACGTCTTACGGTGTTGCCGTTGACGTGGGCTCGACAACCATCGCCGCGCATATCTCTGATCTCTATACCGGCGAGACATTGGCCTCGGCAGGCTTGATGAACCCGCAGATCCGCTTCGGCGAAGATCTGATGAGCCGCGTCTCCTATGTGATGATGAATCCGGGCGGCGAGAACGAGATGACGGATGCTGTGCGCGCGGCACTCAACGATCTCGTCGGCGAAGTTGTCAAAGAAGCCAAGATCACCCGCGAGCGTGTGGTCGAAATGACCGTCGTCGGCAATCCGATTATGCATCACCTCTTCTTGGGATTGGATCCGACCGAGCTTGGCGGCGCGCCTTTCGCGCTCACTCTCGATAAGGGCCAAGATGTGAAGGCGCGCGAAGTCGGTCTCACTATCGCACCGGGTGCTTATGTCTATTTACTGCCCTGCATTGCAGGCCATGTGGGCGCGGATACGGCAGGCGTTGTGCTTTCCGAAGCACCGCATATGAATGATGACGTGACGCTGCTCGTCGACGTCGGCACGAATGCCGAAATCGTGCTTGGCAACAAAAAGCGGTTGCTAGCGTGTTCATCACCAACAGGTCCGGCCTTTGAAGGCGCGCAGCTTTCATCCGGTCAGCGCGCGGCACCGGGTGCAATCGAGCGTGTGCGCATCGATCCTCAAACGCTTGAACCGAAATTCAAAATCATCGGCTCAAATCTTTGGTCGAATGAAGACGGCTTTACTGAGGAAGCCGCGAAGACGGGCGTCAATGGTATTTGCGGTTCGGGCATTATCGAAGCGATTGCGGAGATGTATCTCGCTGGCGTCATCACGCAAGACGGCGTGATTGATGGCGATTTGCAAGCCCGCACATCGCGCATTCTGCCGGAGGGCCGCACCTTCACTTATCTGCTGCACAATGGCGAGCCACGCATCACGATCACTCAAGCCGATGTTCGGGCAATTCAACTCGGCAAAGCTGCGCTTTATGCGGGCGTGAAATTGCTGCTCGATCATT
>VGCJ01000129.1 GCA_016870035.1 Alphaproteobacteria bacterium | reverse complement strand
CTGGCGCACGCGGCAACTTTTTCTCGAAAGTGATTGTCACGGGATCGCATCAAGCCAGTATCGATGCCGTGATTAAAGGCGGCGCGGATATCGCCTCAATTGATGTCGTCTCACTTGCTCATTTTAAGTGCTTCGATCCTAAGCTTTCATCGAAGATCAGAATAATTGCTTACACACCAAAGACGCCGGGGCTTCCCTTCATCACAAGCGGAGCCGCCGCACCGAATATGATTGAAGCACTTCGTCATGCGCTGTTCTCGGTCATAGGCAAAGCACCCCGTCTCGACGCGGTTGGGACGCTGATGCTCAAAGATGCAATCGTCTTGCCCCGCACTGCCTATGATGAAATCCTTGCTCTTGAGGAAGAAGCGAAAGCTTTAGGTTACCCCGAATTGAAATAGCGTAAGCGATTCAAGGAAAAAAACGCGGCCCAAGGGCCGCGTTGACAAGTCTGAGGGAGGAAGCGGCGCGGGCGTGGTACATCCGCACGCCCGCGGCCTACCAACGTGACTAACTCACGTTAGATCTTATCTGTAATACGCGAAACCGTTTCCACAGTGGCCTGCAACATACGGGCATTACCGTTATAGACCTGCTGCGAACGGATCATGTCCATCAATTCATTCGTGATGTCGACATTCGCCTGCTCGAGTGTGCCGGTCATGATGTTGCCTGCTTTCGGCGCACCCGCACCGGTGATCGAGGCTGCACCAGAGAGGCCCGTTTCTGAATAACGATTGTTACCAACCGCCTTCAGACCTTGATCACTGGGGAAAGTTGCGATCGCCACAAAACGTAAAGTGTAAGTTTTGTTATCAGAATAGGTGGCCTGTACTTCACCCTTAGGGCTGATCGAAAGACTCTGTAATATGATATCTGATGTTGGGACGGGTGCCAGTAGGCCATCGGAAAGCCGCGTGCCTGCTGGCCAGGCTTCGCCCGTTTTCAGTGATGGAGGAATTTTGACACCGGAAAGCGTGCCTGCTTCATTCGGTGCCAATGGAGACGAACCTACTAAAGGCGGATAACCGTGAACAACAAAACCGCCCGAATCAACCACGTTACCGGACATATCAAGGCTGAAATTACCGGCGCGTGAATAGGTGTTTGCACCATTGGTGCCTGCTGCGGGATCGCGCGTCACGAAATAGCCACGTCCATCAATCGCCATATCGGTAACTCGGCCAGTGGACTTCAAGGCACCTGCGGTTGTATCGCGAGACACGCTCGTCAAAAGTACACCGGCGCCCACAGCCGTTTTTGGATTGGCGGCCGGATCATTCGAGAATACGTCGCCGAAATTGGCGTAAGAGCGTTTGAAGCCAACCGTGCTAGCATTGGCCAAGTTATTCGACGTCACATTCATTTCTTTTTGCGTTGCGTTCAGCGCCGCCATGGTGACCGAGAGCATGAGGTCCTCCGAAAGATGGGTTCGATACGGAAAGGTTTTAGCAAGTCCCGTGCCAATCGGTTAACAAAGATCGTGAGCGTGCTCACGGATGCTTAGCCAGAACCGTGCCGACCGGCTCAGTCGCGCCCTAAAAAATTCGAGGCCTAACCCGTCTTTCAGGTTGTTAAGAGGCGAGGATCAAACATGTTGCACCGCAACGCTCTGAAAGCTTACGAACAGGCGGAAACGGATTTTGCAGTTGAAGGCGCGGATCGGCACCGCTTGATCGAGCTTTTATTTGCAGAATTGCTCGGGTCACTTGATCGCGCCATTCTGGCCATCCAAACAGGTGACCAAGTGGCTCGCTCTAGCGCACACTCAAAAGCTTTGATGATCATCGTCTCTCTAGCGAGTAGTCTCGATTTCGAGCGCGGTAAACCCGTGGCAACAACACTGGGCGAGCTTTATGAGTGGGCGCGTGTTCAGATGATTGAGGCCAACCGGTCAGAACCAATTGAGCGCCTCACCGCCATTCGCAAAGCTATGGCTGATATCTCGGAAGCCTGGTCGATGATTGGCAAACAGGCAAAAAACGCCGCTTAATTAGGTCGACCAATCCCGAATTTTCGTATTTTCTCGATCAAGGTCGTGCGCTGAATCCCGAGCCGCCGCGCGGCAGCGGAGACAGATCCTTCTTCGTCCTCAAGAGCTACGCGGATAAAGGCGACCTCAAGGGATGAGACATAATCTTTCAAATTAAACCCGCGCGCCCCGCTTAATAGCGAGCGGACGCCTTGGTCATCATTCGCCCCGATTTCAATAGGTCGAAGGGGAAGGTCTTCTTTACCATCAGCCGTCATCGTAATCGACACATCATCGGCAAATTCGGCAACCGCGTCCCAAATGGCTTCCGCTTCTTCGGCGCGATCGATCGGCTGGCCTGGGCGGATGAGACTGGCCATCGTTGCAAAATCAATCGCGCGACCGACAAACAATGCCCCTGCCCGCTCCAATATGTTACGGAGTTCGCGGACATTGCCGGGCCATTCATATGATTTAAGGGCATCAAGCGCCCCATCCGTCAGGATTGGCGCCTTCGGAAAGCCCTGCGCCTCGAAGCGCTCTATAATAAAGCGAACAAGATCCGGAATATCGGCCAAGCGCTCTTTGAGCGGGGGCAAAGTGATCGGAAACACATTGATCCGATAATAAAGGTCTTCACGAAATTTCTGCTCGGCGATCAATTGTGTGAGGTCGCGATGGGTCGCACAGACAAAGCGCACATCAACTGAAATCGGCTTTGATCCACCAATACGCGTGAAGGTCCGCTCCTCAAGCATGCGGAGCAGTTTCACCTGCATATCGAGGGGCATATCGCCGATTTCATCGAGGAAAAGCGTGCCGCCACCCGATATTTCCATCAAGCCGACGCGGTCCTTCAAAGCGCCCGTAAAGGCACCTTTCTCATAACCAAAGAGCTCGCTTTCCAAAAGATCACGCGGGATCGCGCCGCAATTAACGGCGACAAAAGGTCCGTTCACCCGCTCTGATTTGGCATGGATCGCGCGGGCGACGATTTCTTTACCGCTACCGGAGGGACCTTGAATAAAGATCGTCGAGCCGAGGGGGGCGACTTTATCGACCATATCGGCCACGGCACGCATGGCCGGACTCGGAAGATCGAGAAAACGCGAATAATCCTGTCCAGACACACACTACTCCTC
Source organism: Alphaproteobacteria bacterium (assembly GCA_016870035.1). Classification (GTDB taxonomy): domain Bacteria; phylum Pseudomonadota; class Alphaproteobacteria; order Rhizobiales; family Beijerinckiaceae; genus CAIUPE01. The sequence continues at coordinate 930 of VGCJ01000129.1, read as the reverse complement.
GGACAACGGCTGTCGATTTTTTGACTGAGCCGCAGAATTACACAAGCCCTTTATCGAGGCTTGATTGCGAAAGTGTTGCTGAAACCCCCTTTTTGACGCCCAGAGTGAAATTTTTTCAGGTTAAAATTTTACTAATTTTAACAAAGCGTTAATCGGTTAATGCGGGTTGCCGCGCCGCTCAACTCAGGGGCGTCTCAAAAAACTTGGCAAGATCGTTGCTTTCAAGGGTCACCAACCGGCAAAGTCCGAGGGAGATTGCTTGATGAGCATGGTTTTGTGCTTAACCGACCACCTTGCAGATAGCGAGGCCTGGACCACCCATCTTCACATGCGCGGCCATGAAACCGCGATGAGCGATGTGAAGTCTTTAGCCACACTCAAAGCCGATGGCTGGGAGCGAACGGGACTTCTCCTTTCGCAAGATGCTGCAAAAACTCTGGCAACCGATGCACTCGGTCTCCCGGGATGGTGCCGCAAACTGAAAGCGGATCGCATCATCGTTGTCGATAAGCCGGGCGACAAATTCCAATCAAAGGGTGAGTTCAACGGTTCCGTGCTGCGTTTGGCGCCTTCAAAACAAGGATGGCGTTATGCGGCTGAAGTGGCTGCGCGTTTCCTTGATGATGAACAAGCTGTAGCAGCCGGTGATCCGCAAACGTTTAATCTTCTGCGCCTCGCACGCCGCGTGGCAGCAAGCGATGTCACCGTGATGCTTGTAGGACCAACCGGCACTGGCAAAGAAGTCGTTTCGAAATTTCTTCACCGTGCTTCAAAGCGTGCCCGTGAGCCTTTCATAGCCGTCAATTGTGCCGCCGTTCCCGACACAATGCTTGAAGCCCTTCTCTTCGGTTATGAAAAAGGTGCTTTCACCGGCGCACATACTCCGAACAAAGGCATTTTCCGCGCAGCCGACGGCGGCACATTGCTCCT
>VGCJ01000128.1 GCA_016870035.1 Alphaproteobacteria bacterium | reverse complement strand
CTTGCACCTCTCGCCGGCGAGCGCGTGTTCAATCGTCTGAAAGCTTTGGCGCGCATTATAGGTCGCACACCTGAGATGCTGTTGGTGGAGTAGGGTGTAGGGTGTTAGTCGTAGGTTTACCGTAGTTGCGAGCGCGAGCGAAGCAATCCAGCTGATGGCTGGCATTAAGGCGCAGTGTTTCCATTGCGCCTTTTCCTATGACTCCAACTGGATTGCTTCACATTCGTTCGCAATGACGGACGAAGTTTCGCGCGCGATGAAGGGACCGGTTGTAATTAATTAAAATACATCACTCGAATTTCACGCCCCTTCATCACCTCATGCTTAAAAAGCCAAGTCCGTGCATGATGCGTCAGGCGATTTGCATTTTGTTACGAGGCTGATACGTTTTCCTAATTTCATGCAGAACCATGACTCTGGGCATAACAACCCCATCATACGCGGCAGCGCATCTGAAGTGACCAAACTGCCCTGAAGCTCACACATCGGGGTGGCGGCGTTATGTTCAGGTCGCAAGACTAAAAGCGTCGCGGCCAACGTATGGTGGCTTGTTAACACCCCGACTCCAGCGTGGTTCACGCTGGGGTCATTCTCCAAAAGGGGTACACCATGCCTTATGAAGATTTTCCCAATGAGCTATCGTTGCGATTTCGTGTGCATGTCTTGTGCGCCTATGCGCAATCGACATTGGCATTGATGGAAGAGCTTGTTCGAGAAGGCGCTGATCAACTCGATGCAGTTACATTGAAGATTCTTGATTCACTCGCCGAGCAAACGGAACGCATCTGGTTTGAGGCAGCGAAGATCAGGACGAGGGTGAGCGCTACATAACCCTCATTGCCAGCGTGAGCGAAGCAATCCAGCTGATGATTGTCATTATGGCGCAGTGTTTCCATTGCGCCTTTTTCTTTGACTCCAACTAGATTGCTTCGCGTTCGCTCGCAATAACGGGCTGAGGTTTATACGCTCGCTACAACGGGTCTTATTACCGCGCAAATGAAACGACCGTGCCTTTGTCGACTGCAAGGCCGAGGCGGCCATGTTTTAAATCAATGGCTTGCTGGCCAAAAATCTCAAAACGCCAGCCTTTGAGAGCGGGAACATCGGCCTGATCATCAGCCGCAATCGTTTCAAGATCATCAACTGTGGCGATGAGTTTTGCTGCCACGCCTTCTTTGTCGCAAGTCATTCGCAAAAGCACTTTGAGCAATTCGACAGCGGCGGGATTATAGGCTTTGCGTTCCACTCGTTCGATTGTGGGAAGTGAAGAAGGATCGCGCGCTAGACCTTTTTCAATGAGAGAGAGGATTTCAGTACCGGTTCGTGAGCGTTCAAAACCATTCGGTATCGATCGCAATTTTCCAAGCGCTTCAACAGAACGTGGTGCTGAAGTCGTAATATCAATGATGGCATCATCCTTTAAAACGCGCGAGCGCGGCACGTTGCGGGTGCGTGCTTCTTGTTCGCGCCATGCGGCGATCTCCATCAGGATACCGAGATCACGCGGTTTACGAATACGACCGCTTAAGCGACGCCAGGAATCTTCCGGCCTCAGATCATAAGTTTCAGGCGATGTGAGTATGCGCATCTCGTCGACAAGCCACGGCTCACGTCCCGAAGCGCTGAGCTTTTCAAGAAGCGCACGATAGATCACGCGCAGATGGGTAACGTCCGCGCGGGCGTAATTCAGCTGCGCGTCGGAGAGGGGGCGTTGCGACCAATCCGTGTTACGCGATGACTTGTCGATTTTGGCTTTCGCAAGATCATGGGCGAGCTGTTCATAGCCGACACTATCGCCATAGCCGGCGACCATGGCGGCCACTTGTGTGTCGAAATAGGGTTTCGGGATACAACGATCGAAAATCCAGAGAATTTCAATGTCTTGGCGGCCGGAATGAAACACTTTGACGACGCTCTCCTTGCGCATGAGCGCAAAGAAAGAGGTCAAATCAATATCGGGCGCCAAGGGGTCGATCAGGACATCCTCGGCGTTGCTCGCCAATTGGATGAGGCATAATTTCGGGAAAAAGGTGGTCTCCCGCATGAATTCCGTGTCGATTGTCACAAAATCATGAGTGCCAAGTCTTTGGCAGGCCGCTTCAAGCGCCGCGGTCGTGGTGATTAAGGGCATGGGGAGATGAACAAAATTTACGAATCATGGGCCAAGATGAGAGCTCGTTATACCACGAGTCTCGGCAAAATGCCTGCCAGAGCCGCTTTCTCTTGACAAGGGCAGGCGGCGCATGTGTTTTCCGGGTCAAATTTTCCGCGCCGCCGGACAAAAAGAGGGTTTCATGCATCGCTATCGTTCGCACACGTGTGGCGCGCTCGGGGAGAGCGAAGTCGGCCAGGAGGTTCGTCTTTCTGGCTGGTGCCATCGCATCCGCGACCATGGTGGCTTGCTCTTCATTGATTTGCGTGACCATTATGGTCTCACCCAATGCGTGATCGATCCGGATTCAAAAGCCTTTAAATTGGCCGAAACGCTTCGTTCCGAATGGGTCGTGCGGATGGATGGCAAAGCGCGTTTGCGTCCCGCAGGCACGGAAAACCGCGATCTGCCGACAGGCCTCATCGAAGTTTATGTGACAGACGTCGAAGTGTTGGGCCCTGCGAAGGAATTGCCGCTGCAAGTCTTCGGCGATCAACCGTTCCCGGAAGAAACGCGCCTCACATACCGTTTCCTTGATTTACGTCGCGAGACTTTACACAACAACATCATGACGCGCGTTAAAGTGATCGATGCGATGCGCCAGAAGATGAAGGCGCAGGGCTTCAATGAATTCGCAACGCCAATTTTGACGGCGTCGTCACCTGAAGGTGCGCGCGATTTCCTTGTGCCGTCGCGCATTCATCCCGGCAAATTCTACGCACTGCCGCAAGCGCCGCAGCAATATAAGCAGCTGTTGATGATGGCGGGCTTTGACCGCTATTTCCAGATCGCGCCATGTTTCCGCGATGAAGATCCGCGCGCCGATCGTTTGCCGGGCGAATTCTATCAGCTCGATTTGGAAATGAGCTTTGTCGAGCAGGAAGATATTTTTGCAGCTGTCGAGCCTGGCATCGGCGGCATCTTCCGCGAATTCGGCAATGGCAAACATGTGACACCGTCGCCATGGCCGCGCATTCCTTATGCGACATCAATGGCGAAATATGGCTCCGACAAGCCGGATCTGCGCATCATAAATCCGCACACGAAAGCGCCGCTCGAAATGGCCGATGTGTCGGAGCGTTTCCGCGGCTCGAATTTCAAAGTCTTCGCGCGTATTCTTGAAGATGCGAAAAACCAAGTCTGGGCAATCCCCGCGCCGAATGGCGGGCAGCGCACATTCTGCGACCGCATGAATTCATGGGCGCAGGGCGAAGGTCAGCCAGGCTTGGGCTACATGTTCTGGCGTGAAGGTGAAGAGGGTGCGGCAGGTCCGATTGCCAACAATATCGGTCCCGAGCGTGCAGAAGCGATCCGCGCGCAGCTTGGTTTGAAGGCTGGTGACGCATGTTTCTTTGCAGCCGGTGATCCCGACAAATTCGTAAAGTTCGCTGGTGCTGCACGCATCAAGGTCGGGCAGGATCTGAACCTCATCGACGAGAACCGTTACGAGCTCGCATGGATCGTCGACTTCCCGATGTTTGAATATAATGAAGAAGACAAGAAGGTCGATTTCTCGCACAATCCTTTCTCCATGCCGCAAGGCGGAATGGATGCGTTGACGACAATGGATCCGCTGACGATCAAAGCTTTCCAATATGACATCGCATGTAACGGCTTCGAAATTGCCTCTGGCGGCATTCGCAATCACAACCCTGATGCGATGGTGAAGGCATTCGAGATTGCAGGCTACGGCGAAGAGACTGTGATCGAGAAATTCGGCGGCATGTATCGCGCGTTCCAATATGGCTCACCGCCGCATGGTGGCATGGCTGCCGGTGTGGATCGTATCGTGATGTTGCTCGTCGGCGCGCAGAATTTGCGTGAAGTTGCGCTCTTCCCGATGAACCAGCAGGCGCTCGATTTGTTGATGGGTGCACCGGCAGAAGCAACGCCGAAGCAATTGCGTGAGCTTTCGCTGCGTGTGAACGCACCGGAGAAATAAGAGCGTAATTTTAAGAATACGGAGTGCAGATCATGGCGTCATCATCAAATGCTTCAGACGATCTGCGCGCCGGTTCTATGGTCTATCACCGCCTGCCAAAGCCGGGAAAGCTTGAAATTCAGGCGACGAAGCCGCTCGGCAATCAGCGCGATTTGGCGCTCGCTTATTCGCTAGGCGTTGCCGCACCTTATGAAGCGATCGTGGAAAATCTGGATCTCGAAGCAGAACTCACCTCACGGCAA
>VGCJ01000127.1 GCA_016870035.1 Alphaproteobacteria bacterium | reverse complement strand
ATATGATTTAGAGCTTGCAAGAAAATCATGGCGGCCTGAAGTAGCATGAGAGTCAAAAATTGAACTAGAACCTAATTCACTTTCGGTTCTTAAAATGAGCCCCTGTCAATAATATAGTCGAGATATGCACCATAGGCAGTCTTTTCAAATAGCTTTTGCCGTTCAGTCAGCCGCTCACGCGAAATAAATCCTCTATTAAAGGCTATTTCTTCAAGGCAGGCGATCTGAATGCCTTGGCGCTTTTGCGTCGTATGAACAAATTGTGAGGCCTCAAGCAAGGACTCATGCGTGCCTGTATCGAGCCACGCAAAGCCACGGCCCAAGCGCTCAACATGCAACTGTCCACGCTCGAGATAGTGGCGGTTCACATCCGTGATTTCATATTCACCGCGAGCGGATGGCTTAAGGTGACGCGCTACATCAAGAACAGAATTATCATAGTAATATAAACCAGTGACAGCCCAATTGGATTTTGGCTTTTTGGGCTTTTCTTCGATGGTTTCAGCTTTGCCGTCCTTGTCAAATGAGACCACGCCATAGCGTTCGGGGTCATCAACATGATAGGCAAATATCGTCGCGCCATCTTTGCGATTTTTTGCCGAGAGCAATTTATCCGTGAGATTGGCCCCATAAAAAATATTATCGCCCAAAATGAGCGACACATTTTCTTTGCCAACAAATGAGTTGCCAATCACAAAGGCCTGCGCGAGGCCGTTCGGCCGCTCCTGCACCGCATATTGGATTGATAGACCCCATGCAGAACCGTCGCCAAGTAAATTCTTAAAATTTCCGATAAATTCGGGCGAGGATATAATCAAAATCTCGCGAATGCCTGAAAGCATGAGCACAGACAGGGGATAATAGATCATTGGCTTGTCATAGACAGGCAGAAGCTGCTTGTTAACGGCCAAAGTAGCCGGGTAAAGCCTCGTGCCGGCGCCACCAGCCAAAATAATACCCCTCAAGCATTAACCCCTTTGACCAAAGCTTTTACTATTGGATTGATTGCATCATGCCAATCTTGTGCAATGACGGCATAATAGCGAGAAATTTTTTGAGTTTTAAGTCTAGAATTTCGAGGGCGGCGGGCTTTTGTGGGGTATTCTGCGCTTGAAATACGCTCGATTTTAGCATTTACGCCTCCGCCCGCTTCAGCAGCACTCATGACGGCTTCCGCGAGATCCGCCCAACTGGCCTCTCCTTGATTGGAAAAGTGGAAGATGCCGGGGATGATATCACCATCAGAGTTCTTGCGATCCATAATGGTTAACAGCGCCTGAGCGAGATCATCAGCTGAGGTGGGCCCCCCGATTTGGTCATCAATCACCCTAAGCACACCACGATCGACCGCGAGCCTAAGAATTGTCTTCACAAAATTGGTCCGATAGGGGCTCACAATCCAAGAGGCGCGGAGAATTACATGAGCGGGATTTGCTGCCGCAATCGCCCGCTCGCCATTTAATTTTGTTCGACCATAGACATTGATCGGCCCGGTCTCATCATCTTCCCGATAGGGGCGTTCGAGCTCACCCGAAAAAACATAATCCGTCGAAACATGAATGATAGGCACACCAAGCCGTGCCGTTTCGCGTGCCAGAATTGCAGGCGCGGTCGTATTAATGGCGGCGCAGAGTTCCGGCTCATCCTCAGCGCAATCAACGGCCGTATAAGCGGCAAGATTCAGAACGAGATCGGGCCTAAATTCACGAAGGCCCGAAATCATTGAAGCTTCTGAGAGAAGGTCGAAGTCCGCGCGTGAGGGAAAGAGGAAGCCGTCTCGCTGATCACCAAGTTTTCCAGCAAGAGCTTGTCCGACCTGCCCGGCCCCGCCCGTAACCAAAATGCGCTTCATGCTGATTTTAATCCACGCCGCGCCGTGGCTTCTCCACGCTCGAGAAGGGGGCGCCACCACGATTCATTCGCCAAATACCAACGAATTGTCGCTTCAAGTCCTTGCTCAAATGAAACGCGCGGTGACCAGCCAAGCTCACGCTCAATTTTCGATCCATCAATCGCGTAACGATGATCATGACCGGGCCGATCTGTTACAAAACGAATTTGCTCTACGTATGAATTGCCATGATCTCTCGGTTTGATTCGATCAAGGATCGAACAAATCGAATTTACGACATCGATATTCTTCCGTTCGGATTTTCCACCAACCGTATAGGTTGAACCGGAAATACCTTTTTCAAAAACGAGGCGAATGGCACGTGCATGGTCTTCAACATAAAGCCAATCGCGAATATTTTTGCCCTTGCCATAGACAGGAAGATCTTCGCCATGAAGTGCCCGCAAGATAACCAATGGAATGAGTTTTTCTGGAAAATGATAGGGGCCGTAATTATTCGAGCAATTTGTAATTGTGGTCGGTAAACCATAAGTGTGATGCCATGCACGCACTAGATGATCGGATCCTGCTTTTGAAGCGGAATAAGGGGAACGGGGATCATAGGCTGTTTCTTCGTTAAAATTGCCCGTGTCACCAAGCGAACCAAAGACTTCATCGGTTGAAACGTGATGAAAACGGAATAATGCGGCACGCTCTTTCGGTAATTTGGCCCAATGCGCCAAAGCAGCTTGAAGCATCACCAAAGTACCTACCACATTGGTTTCAATGAAGGATTGCGGCCCCTCAATTGATCGATCCACATGTGATTCTGCTGCAAGATGCACAATGAAATCGGGATCAAAAGTTGAAATCGCTTTTATGGCGGCGTCTTTATCGCAAATATCACCTTGAATAAATTGAAAGCGAGGATCGCGTGCAATCGGATCAAGCGACGTCAGTGTCGCCGCATAGGTCAACTTATCAAAGACGAGAACTTGATAATCACTTTCCGCGATCAAATATCGTGCAAGGCACGAGCCGATAAAGCCCGCGCCACCGGTAACAAACACGCGACATTTTTCTTGTGAAATAGCATTCATCACGCTTACACCTCACTAAGCGTCATGGGCATACCATCATAACCAAATGGCGAAACAAATTCTTTGAGCGTTTGAAGTTCTAAATCTTTTGGCGAGAGAGGCACGTCACCAGATTGTATTGGCCAGTCGATGCCGAGCTGAGGATCATTCCACAAAAGACCGTCTTCGCATTCAGGCGCATAAAAATCTGAAACTTTATAGTGAACTTCTGTTTTTGGTTCGAGCGTCATAAAACCATGCGCGAAGCCAACCGGAATAAAAAGTTGTTTGCCATTCTCGACCGAAAGTATAACTGAAACATATTTACCGTAAGTCGGCGAGCCAATGCGGATATCGACGACCACGTCACAAATGCTCCCGCGAAGACAGGAGACAAGTTTGGCCTGCGCGTGGGGCGGCCTTTGAAAGTGCATACCCCGCACCGTTCCTGCGCGAACCGAATGAGATTGATTGTCCTGCACAAAGCACAACGACACAACCTTTTCAGCAAAACGCTGCTCATTAAAGGTTTCCGCGAACCATCCTCTGGCGTCGGTAAAGCGGCGGGGCGTCAACACGAAGAGTGCCACTAGCCTTGAACCTAAATTTAAAATCAGCAGCTATTTTTAAAGAAAATATAAAATAATTACAAGTGGGCAAAAAACAATATTTATTGAGTTTTATCGATGAATGATACGATATAATTGAGTAAATAGATTAATAACCTACTAAAAAATTTGAACTTATATTTGAAGTCTGAAATGGAAAAAAGACCTCTAATCTCTGTGATTTTGTCAGTTTATAATGGCGCTGCCTTCGTTGAGGAGGCTGTTAACTCAATTCTGGAACAGACATACAAAAATATCGAATTAATTATTTTTGATGACGGGTCTTCAGATAATTGTCCCAAAATCCTGCAGCGACTGGCAAATTGGGACAGCCGCATACGACTAACAATTCAACATAATTGTGGGATACCCGTTACAGCCAACCGCATGATTAAGCAATCGCGGGGAACTTATATTTCTCTGATGGATCACGACGACATCAAACTTCCAGACTGCATTGCGAGAGAGGTAGACTATCTCCAGAGGAACCCTAAATGCGTCGCCGTGGGCGCCCTAAGCAAAACGATCAATGAGCGAGGAGAGACGTTAAGGCGTCGAAATAAGCTTTCCTATAAACTACGACCTTACTCATTCCGTCGACCAAATTTTTTAATCTTCCCGCCCGAAATTCCGTCTATCACAAACCCAAGTGCCCTCATTCGATCCGAAGCAATGAGACAAGTTTGCGGCTATCGCGAGAACCTTATTTACGCTCATGATTTTGATTTGTGGTTCCGATTAAGCGAGTTGGGAGAAATCCACCAAATTAATGACGAATTGATCCTATATCGAATTCACGGAAAAAATACGACGTCAACGAAGCGCCTCGATATCATCCGCCATGAAATCGTAGTCGTGTTGTCAGCTCTCAGTCGGCATAACCATTTAGATGATAGCGCGATAATCAATAAATTTTTAGGGTCGGTTAATTTTGAAGAAACACTCGCACACTACCGTGAAATTCTGGGATCAACTTTCCCCATTGACACCTACCTACTCTTTAAAGCCGTCGGCGCCCGGCTCCCCGAACTCGTGAATGAGGGTGACACTCTAGCATTAAGGCGGCGGATTTTTGAGC
>VGCJ01000126.1 GCA_016870035.1 Alphaproteobacteria bacterium | reverse complement strand
GTGCGAACGCAGAAGGATACTCGAAGGATCTCGCATCATTGCACGATACGATAAAGACAAGGATTGGCTCTATCCCGAAAAACCGCCGAACCGTCATCACTTCCCATGACGCTTTTGGCTACTTCTCTAGCACCTACGGTGTAAAGTTCCTCGCCCCCGAAAGCGTTAGCACTGCAAGCGAAGCATCAGCAAAAGACGTGGCTCGCCTCATCAAGCAAATTCGCAAGCGTAAAGCTACAGCTCTCTTCGTGGAGAATATCTCCGATCCCCGGCTAATTGAACAAATCTCAAAGGAAACCGGCCTGAAGATTGGCGGCGCTCTCTATTCCGACGCACTATCGGCGAAGAATGGCCCAGCATCGACCTATATTGATATGATGCAGCACAACACTAGTCTATTGTCCAAAGCAATGGTCGAACAGTGAGGTTTAACATGCAGCCTATTCCCGTAACCGTTCTGACTGGCTATCTCGGAGCTGGTAAGACCACGCTTCTCAACCGCATACTGACAGAGCAGCATGGTAAGAAATATGCTGTAATTGTCAATGAATTTGGAGAAATCGGAATTGACAACGATCTGGTTGTTAACGCTGACGAAGAAGTTTTCGAAATGAATAACGGTTGTATCTGCTGCACCGTGAGGGGTGATCTTATTCGAATCCTATGCGGGCTGATGAAACGGAGGAACAAGCTCGACGCTATTCTGATAGAAACGACGGGTCTAGCGGACCCCGCGCCCGTTGCCCAAACTTTCTTTGTTGATGATGAAGTTCGCGAGTTTGCAAAGCTAGACGCTATTATAACCGTTGTTGACGCGAAGTTCCTAAACGCCCGTTTAGAAGACTCCCATGAAGCGGAAGAGCAGATAGCATTCGCCGACATCATTCTTTTGAACAAATCCGATCTTGTTTCTCAAAATGAACTGGCGATTGTGGAGAGGCGGGTGCGTTCAATTAATGCCTACGCCAAGCTACATCACACTCAGAAGTGCGAAATTGATGTCGAGGAATTATTAGGCCGAGGTGCCTTTGATCTTGACCGTATCCTTGAACTGGAGCCGGAGTTCCTTAACGAGGATCATCATGACCATGATGATGATATCCAAAGTTACTCCTTTAAGACTAATCAACCGTTGATCCATGAAAAGTTCCAGCGATGGATTAGTGGCCTTGTTGCATCAAAGGGTCGTGACATACTTCGTTCAAAGGGAATACTTGCCTTTACGAATGAACCACGGCGTTTTGTATTTCAAGGCGTTCATATGTTACTCGATGGCGATCTTCAGCGCCCTTGGCAAAAAGATGAGACGCGTGAAAGCCGATTGGTGTTCATCGGCCGTAACCTTGATCGGGAGGATCTGCGCAATGGTTTTGAGTCCTGCATTGCAAAATAGCAGGCTCTGCATAGACGAGAATACTTCACAAGAGTCGTGAACACTACATTGTCGTCTTAGAGTGATTCATTGCTAAATCATTTCGTGGTCATTTATATAGACTTGGCTTTTTAATCCAACGATGGTTTGATATCGTTTGTGTTGAAAGAGATTTTAATCAGAGCCGGCGGTAACTTCAATGCGGTACAATCCAGGCGGCAATCGCACGGCCGACTGAACCACTAAGTGGCACAGAATACGGATGATCTTTGTCAGCCGCGAGCGGTTCAGGGGAGCTAGCTCAACAACACTACAACAAGTCGATCAATTTGATTGAATTATCCTAGAATGGTATCGACTGCTATTGATTAAACTTTAGCGAAAATGTTTTTGTATCCCCATAAATCTCAAAAGATAATAACATTAGTATTCATATGAAATCATTCAATTTTTATCGCCGGATATTCGATCCGTCCAGGCGAGAATTAGACCTGACAAAACAAAAACAATGTGAATGATCACGTACCAAATCAAATTTCGATCAGAAATATTATTGATATCCAAAAAACTTTTGAGAAGTTGAATGCCCGAGATTGCGACGATCGATGACAGAAGCTTGAGTTTCAAACCACTGAAATCAATCTTTGCCATCCATTCGGGCCAATCAGGATGATCACGCGCTTCGATCTTTGAAACAAAATTTTCGTAACCAGAAAAAATAACAATCACGATCAATGAGCCGGTAAGAGTCAAATCGACAAGCGTAAGAACGCCTAGAATAACATCCGCTTCTTTAGCTTCCGGAACACGCAAGGCAAAATGCCAAGCCTCCTGCATGGTTTTGTAAAGCAAGAAGCTCAGTGCAGCGACAAGTGCCAGATAAAAGGGCGCGAGCAACCAACGACTCGCAAACAAAACCCGCTCAATCATTTGCGAAACCATCCTGATCCTCATTCCGCTGCGAGGCCCACGCCGATAGGGCAGCTCACGCCCGTTCCCCCAAGGCCGCAATAGCCATTGGGATTCTTCGCAAGATATTGCTGATGATAATCTTCTGCATAATAAAACTCAGAAGCCGGAATGATCTCTGTTGTGATTTTTCCATAGCCGGCTGCGGACAACCGCTTCTGAAATATATCGCGCGACGACACGGCTACAGCACGCTGCGCCTCGGAATAAAAATAAATCCCTGAGCGATAGGTTGTGCCGATGTCATTGCCCTGTCGCATGCCTTGGGTCGGGTCATGACTCTCCCAAAACACTTTCAGAATTTCGTCAAAAGAAATCCGTGAAGGATCAAAAACAATTTTGACCACTTCATTGTGACCCGTGCGGCCCGTGCAGGTTTCCTCATAAGTCGGATTAGGGGTAAGTCCTGCCGCATAGCCCACGGCCGTGACATAAACGCCGAGGAGCGACCAGAACCGACGCTCAGCGCCCCAGAAACAGCCCATACCAACAAGAGCGATCTCGCTGCCCGCGGGGTAAGGCCCTTTCAATAGCTCTTGATTTACAAAGTGGCGCTCCGCAGTTAGCAAAGGGTGAGGCCGGCCGGGCAAAGCCTCAGACAGCGTCGGCATGCGCATCTCTTTTCGAAATCCAAACATGAGACCCCCGCAGATTAATTCATCATGCAATTTAAGGATAATTTCGTGATTTTCGAGCCCCCTGTGCGATTATAACGCGCTCGCGCCCCGGTTGCGGGTTGCACACGCGCCGAGGTTGGCTATAAGCGCGTTCTGCGGTCGAGATATTGATTTTTCAAAACGATCTACGACGCAAGACGAAGGGGTGGCTTCGTGTATAGCCCGCGCGAAAGCGAGGGCATCCTTTAACAAAGGATAAGCACGAGACCCATCCGACGATATGAGAAACTGCGTGCGCCTTAATGCACGCTCGACCGAGGGGTGGCCGAGTGGTTGAAGGCGCACCAGGTCGCCTTTGGCAACCGTCTTTGTTAAAGGATTTGCGTGCGCCTTAGTGCACGCTCGACGGAGGGGTGGCCGAGTGGTTGAAGGCGCACGCCTGGAAAGTGTGTATACGGGAAACCGTATCGAGGGTTCGAATCCCTCTCCCTCCGCCACCTAGCCCCTGGGCAAATCTCTCTCCCCGAAAATAGAGCGGCGAAATTCCCCAGTATTTGAGGGCCTCTTTGCGAAAAGCTCCTGACTGCGGAAGAGGCACGAGGGCCGATTTTCTTCTCTCTTGGCCCCACATTCTCCAAAGCTCCTGACTGCGCGGAAAAAGTACGGCGGTAACCGGGGCAGATTCCCGGGCGTCTGCGGGTTGCCGCCGGGGCCTATTCGGGTGCTGCCACCAGACCTGCAAGGCTCGGTATCTTGGGTCCTGGAATACCGAGGCGGTCACCAAGGAAGTCGTAGAAGGACACCTTGAGCCTTTTGCATGTCTTGGAAAGCCCGAGCATCACATCGCGAGCTTCCCGTCCGTTTTCGCTCACGGTCCCTCCTGAGATTTTCCGCTTTGTGACGAAGGCGCGGATGTCGTTCTCGGAGCCATTGGTGTTTAGCGGGATGTCAGGACGCTCGAGAACCAGAAGCAGTTCATCCTTGTGGCGGTGTATCCGCCGTAGCAAGCCATCGAGTGTGGAATAACCAGACCGGCCGCGCTTGAAGATCCGGCTGAACTGCGCGCGCAGGGTTTCGGCTTTCTCGGGAGAGGGAAAGAGCTTGTAGTCCTTGAGACGGCCATAGAACCACCAGATCATGCGCTTCGCGATATTCACGGCGTTGCGCTGCTTGTCATTGGCCGGGATGAGCTTGTGAACGAGACGCTCTGCATGCACCCAGCACAGCGCGTGCTGGCCGACACGGAACTGGCCTGCATCGTCGGAGACGATCACCGTCCTCTGTAACAGGCCCAGATGCTTGATGGCGCCCCACACGCCGGCTTCATTGACGATCAGGACAGGATCGGGCGTCACGGCTGTCTCGCGGGCTGTCAGGGCTTCGACATGCCGGGCCCAGTCAGCCGGGTTATCGAAGATACGCTTCTCATGGGCGGCAAAGCTGTTGATCAGGTCTTGTGGCAGGTGGCGCCCCTTCATGTATGCGAGGGCAGCGTTGTTGATGACCCACAACGAAGTATTCCCACGAAGGCGGGAGAGAAAGCTCAGCCGCGACTTTGATGGGCCAGTGCGGAAGGTGGTGAAGCGGGGGGAGCCGATCTGCGTGGTATAGCAATTCCGGCCTGCGTGGCGGGCACCCGTGTCATCCACCGTGACGTAGGCGCCGGAGAGACCGGCTTGCGGAAGGTGGTGAAGCGGGG
>VGCJ01000125.1 GCA_016870035.1 Alphaproteobacteria bacterium | reverse complement strand
TATCGGCATGACCATGAACGCACAGGGTGAGCCAAAAGTGCTTAACACCATCATCGGCGTACTATTTCTGGGTGTTTTGTCGAATGGATTAACGCAACTAAATGTCGACAGCTATGTGCGCGATATTCTGGTCGGTGCGTTGATCATCATCGCTGTATCTGCCAGTCGTCTTGAAAAATTATCAAAATAGACTTTTCAAAAAAAACCCGCGAAGCAGAGTAACACTGCCTCGCGGGATATAATTTCAAACAATTGAAAATTACTTCGCCGCCTTCGACACTTCGCGGATTGAAGTTTCGATGATGTCGAGCGCTTCATTGAAAACCGAATCTTGGATCGTGATCGGTGACAAGAAGCGGATGACATTGCTGTAGATGCCGCATGTCAAAAGAATAAGACCCTTCTCAAGCGCTTTCACACGCACCGCATTGGCAAAATCCGCATTGGGCTTGTCAGATTTCGGTAGATTGAATTCAATCGCATTCATAAAGCCGGGCCCGCGAATATCGGCAATCTCCGGCACATCCGCACGCAAGGATTGCAAACGCTGTCTCAAGCGAGAGCCTAATTGCTCCGCGCGTTCACAGAGTTTTTCATCCGCAATCACATCGAGCACCGCATTCGCGGCCGCAATGCCAATCGGATTGCCGGCATAGGTGCCGCCAAGCCCGCCAGGATTGACCGCATCCATCACATCCGCGCGCCCCGTAACGGCTGCGAGTGGAAAGCCACCAGCAAGACCCTTCGCCATCGTCACGAGATCAGGATCAATGCCGTAATGTTCCATCGCAAAGAGTTTGCCCGTGCGCGCAAAACCCGTCTGCACTTCATCAACCACAAACAAGATGCTGTGCTCATCACACAAACTGCGCAAGGCTTTCATCAAAGCCTGCGGCATTTGATAAAACCCGCCCTCACCTTGCACCGGTTCAATGATGATCGCAGCGACACGTTTCGGATCAACATCAGCTTTGAACAATTTATCAAGCACATGAAGCGATTCATCGACATTGATGCCGTGAAGTTCAATCGGGAATGGTACATGAAACACATCGGGCATCATCGCGCCAAAACCCGCTTTATAGGGCTGAACTTTTCCCGTGAGCGTCATGCCCATAAAGGTGCGGCCGTGAAAGGCACCCGTGAAGGCAATCACCGCTGAACGGCCCGTGGCCGCTCGCGCAATTTTGATCGCGTTTTCAACCGCTTCGGCGCCTGTGGAAACGAAGATCGTTTTCTTCGTAAAATTGCCGGGTACCGCTTTGTTCAAGCGTTCGGCAAGCTCGACATAATTTTCATAAGGTACAACTTGATGGCAGGTATGCGTAAAGCGATCGAGTTGTTTCTTAACCGCATCCATCACGCGCGGATGGCGATGCCCTGTATTCACAACCGCAATGCCCGCGGCGAAATCAATATAGCGCTTGCCCTCGACGTCCCAAATCTCGGCGTTTTCCGCGCGGTCGGCATAAATCTGCGTCGTCACACCGACGCCCCGCGAAATCGACTCTGTACGCCTCGTCGCTAACGCTGCGTTGTTCATATCTCACCCCATCTTTATTGGCCCTATTCCCGGGCGTTTCGCTTATTATGCAGGTAAAGCCGCAAATCAATGACGCAGACCCCTGAGGCCGCGCCACCATGTGAAAGGCTTCAACTCCCGCATCTGGCGGTTGGATTAGACGATGCGCCCGCCTTGTGAAAGTGCCACATTGGTTTAACAATTGGGGCCTGTCGCGATGGATCGCCAAAAACCACGCTGTTTGCCGCTCGTTTAAGCCCAAAGGATATGTCATGACCGTGTTGATAACCGGAGCCAATCGCGGAATCGGATTGGCCCTCGCCCATCATCAAGCCGCTCGCGGCGAAAACGTGATCGCGACAACACGGAGCGAGATCCCCGCTACCCCGTCTTTGGTGCGATGGGAGACGCTTGATGTGACCGAGCCCGCCTCCCATCGCGCATTAGCTGCGAAACTCGCGGGCCTGCCCCTATCGCGCTTGATCTGCAATGCCGGCGTGCTCCTTGATCGCAACCAGACAATTGAAAATGGCTATGACGCAGATCTCTGGGCCAAGACTTTCGCGGTCAATCTCACGGGCGTGTTTTTAACAATCCAAGCCCTTCTGCCAAATCTTCTGAAAGGGCGTGGCAAAATTGCGATCATCTCTTCGCAAATGGGATCAACCACGCGCGCGCCGGGCGGTTCTTATATGTATCGCGCGTCAAAAAGTGCGGCGCTGAATCTAGGGCGCAATCTCGCGACCGATTTGAAGTCCAAAAATATTCCGGTTGGCATTTATCATCCGGGCTGGGTGAAAACCGAAATGGGCGGAGCGGTCGCGGAGATCAGCGTTGAAGAGTCAGCGAAAGGCTTATCCGAAAGATTCGACGCCCTCTCTCTCGAAAAAACCGGCTGTTTTGAAACATGGGACGGACAGCCTTATCCTTTCTGATTAAATTAATCTCATCATCCATGAGAGACACATCATGAGTTTCAACGCCGAAAGCTTTATCCGCGCTATGCCCAAAGCGGAACTTCACATTCACATCGAAGGCACGCTTGAGCCTGACATGATGATGGAGCTCGCCAAGCGGAATAAAGTCACGCTTCCCCATAATTCGGTTGAAGAAATCCGTACCGCCTATCAATTCGGCTCACTGCAAGATTTTCTTGATCTTTATTATGCGGGCATGTCGGTATTAAAATCCGAACGTGATTTTTTTGACCTGACCTTCGCCTATCTCACGCGCATGCATCAGGAAAACACGCGTCACGTCGAAATTTTCTTCGATCCGCAAGGGCATACCGAACGCGGCATAGTTTTCAATACGGTTCTTGATGGAATTTCATCGGCGCTTGAAAAGGCGAGAAAAGAATATGGCATAAGCTCGCGCCTGATCATGTGTTTCTTACGCCATCTTTCTGAAGACTCGGCCTTTGAAACATTTTCGCATGCATGTCGATGCAAGGATCGTATTTTTGGGATTGGTCTTGATTCATCGGAAAAGGGCCATCCGCCTTCAAAATTTTCACGTGTCTATCGTGCCGCTCGCGACGAAGGATTTGTGCCTGTCGCTCATGCGGGAGAAGAAGGGCCTTCCTCTTACGTGTGCGAAGCGCTCGATGATTTAAAAGTAAAACGTATTGATCATGGTAATCGCGCGCTTGAAGATCCGCTTCTCGTGCAACGCATCGCACGCGAACAAATTCCGCTGACTATGTGCCCGCTTTCCAATAAAAGATTGCAAGTCTGCCCCGATCTGACAAAGCATCCGTTACAAAAAATGCTTGATGCGGGTTTGATTGTGACCATCAATTCCGATGATCCTTCATATTTTGGCGGCTATCTCACGGATAATTTTTTGGCGATTTCGGACGCGCTTTCGCTTGACCGCCAGGCGCTGATTACACTTGGCCGAAATGCTTTCGTGGCGAGTTTTTTGCCTGATCACGAGAAGCAAAAGGCGATTGATGATTTTGATTTATTTATCAGCCAATTTTGATCAAACTTGCGTTGCTCATTCTCATATTCGCCCTCGGTAGAGATAAACTCGACTATTTTTAAAAAAGTCGCTTGTCTTTTAGGTTGTCGTCGAACGAGCGGACGCTTATGGATTTTCCTCCCCGGCTTAGATGAGGACCGCATGTTTTCCGCTCTTTTCGCTCGTTTTGTCGCTTTGATAGGCTCACTGATGATTGTGTGGCGCCGCGCCACGATTCCCGCGCCCGCGCAAGCCGTCGGTCTTGCGCCCGCCATCCCGGCTCCGCGTCCGCAAGGCGCGCTGCCGACGCTCAAAATGCCGACGGCAAAAGGTTGGGAAGCGGGTCATCTGCCTGAAGTCGCGCCTGGTCTTCAGGTCAACGCGTTCGCCACGGGGCTTAAACATCCGCGCTGGATTGAAGTGCTGCCGAATGGCGACGTCGCCGTTGCCGAGGCGCTTTTTGTTCCGAGCGGTATTTCATCCATCTTCGACTTCGCAATGCAAAGCACGATGCGCCGCGCGGCTGCCATCGGTGACAGCCCAAACCGTATCACTTTGTTACGCGACAGCAATCGCGATGGCATTGCTGAAGAGCGCTTCACATTTCTTGATCAACAAAACCAACCTTTCGGCATGGCTTTACACGACAATGTTTTTTATGTCGGCAATACTGATGCGTTGATGGCCTTTGATTATCAACGAGATGCGACACGTTTGAATGGACCTGGCCGCAAGCTTGCTAGTTTCAAACCCGGCGGCCATTGGACACGCAGTCTTATTTTAAGTCCTGATCGCAGCAATGTCCGGCATCAGGGCTTATGAGACAAACTGGCTGAGTTGAGGAAGAGAGGATTTTTGGCTCATTGTAGCTTCAAGGAGAAGCGCAGATGAGACAAAAATCCGAGACACGAACGCGGTCAACTGAGCAGGTTGTGAAGGACATCCGCCGGGCGACCCGCAAACACCATTCAGCGGAAGAGAAGATCCGGATCGTGCTGGAAGGTCTTCGTGGCGAATACAGTATTGCCGAGCTCTGTCGACGTGAAGGAATAGCCAAGAGCTTGTATTACAGCTAGTCGAGAGAATTCCTTGAAGCAGGCAAGCGGCGGTTAGCGGGGGATACGGCCCGATCTGCAACCAGTGGCGAGGTCAAAGATCTTCGTCGTGAAGTTTGCGACATGAAGGTGTTGGTCGCAGACCTCAC
>VGCJ01000124.1 GCA_016870035.1 Alphaproteobacteria bacterium | reverse complement strand
CGGCAAAGCGCGCACAAACGTTGTGTAAAGATCAGCAATACCGCGTACAACTTTTGAATTTGATAATTTTGCGCCCGCGCCGATCAATCCCAAGATAAGAGAGATGCAATAAGCGGCCACCGAGACTTCGACGGTGACGACGAGTCCTTCGACAAAGCGCATGCCCCATCCATCGGGGCCAAAACTTAAGAGAGAAAAGAGAGAGGCTTGGTCCATTTTTGACCAATTGCCCTTTCACAAGAGAGAGCGCGACGGATGACCGCCGCGGTCTACATTCTTAATCAATCGCCATAGATGTTGAAGGTGAAATATTTCTTGGCAATCGTGTCATATTCACCTGACGCGCGCACCGCTTTGATGGCGGCGTTGATCTTGTCTTTGAGCTTTGTGTCATTCTTGCGAAGACCTGCGCCTGCGCCAACTCCGAAGATCGGATCTGCCGGAACGATCAGCTTCGCACCGATTTCCTTTGCCGCGTTGGCTTTAACGAAGTCATCCGCAGCAACTGAGTCAAGAAGCGCATAGTCAATACGACCGGCAACGAGATCGGCGTTGTGATTGTCGGCGGTGTCATAGACCTTCACCGTCGCATCCTTGAAATATTTTGCAGCATAGTCGGCGTGAATGGTCGCGGTCTGCACGCCAATGGTCTTGCCCTTCAGATCGGCCGGATTGGCGATCTTACCGCCTTTGCCATCGGGATTATCAACCACAGTTACATTCGGTGCATCTTTGGTGCCGATGATTTCAGCAGGTGAATTGTAATATTTATCCGAGAAGTCGATGACCTTCTTACGCTCATCGGTGATCGACATCGAGTTGAAGATCATATCGATCTTCTTGCCGTTGAGAGCGGGGATCAAACCATCCCATGCGATGGAGACGATTTTGCAATCTGCATCCATCTGTTTGCAAAGCGCGGCGAGAAGATCGATTTCAAAACCTTCCCACTGATTTTTTGCATTGAGCGAGGTGAAGGGCGGATAGGCTTCCGGTGAAATACCGACGCGGATTTTATCCTTCGCGATGGCCGATGTGGCCAGAGCCAGCGACGCGACGACCACTGCACCCTTGATGATTGATTTGAGCATAATATTGATCCCCCTTCTGGAACTTCGGCCCTCCCGCCGCATCGGCGGATTTGTAAACGGAGCCGTATGAGAGATCTATTCCACTCCTTTTCGCGTTGAACAAGGCCCCCGCCCCCGATTTGCCCCCGGGCGAGCGTATTTCCCCGGGTTGAGCTTCAGCGGGGTCAGGGCTATGGCTCTGCCCTCATGCTGAATCAGGAGTGCATAATGCGGTTTGCGGCACGGGTAGACCAATTAGGCGGCGGCTCTGTGAGGGCCTGGGACATCCATAATGCGGGAAAAGAAGCCCTTGCCCGGGGTCAGAATGTCATTGTGCTCTCGGTAGGGGACCCCGATTTTGCTACCCCGCAAGCGATCAGTGACGCCGCAATCTCGGCGCTGAAAAATGGTGACACGCATTATACAACAGTTGCCGGCAAACACGATTTGAGAAAAGCCATCGCCGCTCATCAGTCGCGACGGACGGGTTTGGCGCTTCATGAAGATCATGTGCTGATTGTAGCCGGCGCGCAGAACGGTCTCTTTTCTGCTGCACAATGTCTCTTCAATCCGGGCGATGAAGTGATCGTTCCCGAACCCGCTTATTTGACGTATGAGGCGACCATTGGCGCAACAGGCGCGCGGATGGTTCGCGCTTCAGCCAAGCGCGATGGAAGCTTCCGTCCGGATCTTGCCGCATTAGAAGCGGCAGTCACATCACGCACGCGCGGTATCATGATGGCCAATCCGGGCAATCCCACCGGGATCGTGTTAAATCATGCCGAACTTGAAGGCATCGCGGCGATTGCCAAGAAATATGATCTCTGGGTCATTAGCGACGAAGTCTATGCGGAACTTGTTTTTGATGGTTCATTTAAAAGCATCGCCTCGATCGAAGGTATGGCCGAGCGCACGGTAACGATCGGATCGCTCTCAAAATCTCACGCAATGACCGGATGGCGCATTGGCTGGATGATTGCGCCAGAAGCCTTAATAACGCATGCGGATCATTTGGCGCTCTGCTCGCTATATGGATTGCCTGGCTTCATTCAAAATGGCGCCATACAAGCCATTGCCGATCTTGAACACATTACACCACAAATGCGCGACATTTATCGCGCGCGTTGCGGCGTGTTATGCGATCCGTTGAAAGCAGCGAATAATCTTAAAGTGCTTTATCCGGTTTCAGGCATGTTCGCACTTATCGATGTACGTGGCACAGGCTTAAGCGCGCATGATTTCGCATGGGGGTTGTTTAAAGCCGAGGGCGTTTCCGTACTTGATGCCTCCGCCTTTGGCCCCGCTGCTGACGGCTATATTCGCGTGGCTTTCACCGTTTCAGAAGATGCGCTCGCTGATGCCGCGCAAAGAATTTTGCGTTATGCTCGATCCTTGTCGGCATAGGACCACCTAATCATGCGCACGCTGGGTGTTTATCTTGCCGAATTGCTCGAAGCCTATGGCGTTGACACCGTCTTCGGCATACCGGGCGTGCATACGGTTGAACTTTATCGGGGCTTGCCATTAACGCGCATCCGCCATGTGACACCGCGCCACGAACAAGGCGCGGGCTTCATGGCAGATGGTTATTCACGCATCACGGGTAAGCCAGGCGTGTGTTTGCTGATCACAGGCCCCGGCCTGACCAACGCCGCAACTGCCATGGCACAAGCCTATGCGGACTCAATTCCGATGTTGGTAATTACTGGCGTAAATGCCGAGGGCCGTATGGGTTCTGGTCGCGGTTGGCTGCATGAACTCAAAGATCAACGTGCTTTTGCCGAACAAATTTCAACAACAAGTACCACCATTCATACGCGTGAAGATCTTGATGAAGCCATGGCAAAAGCATTTGCGCTTTTTGCCACCAACCGTCCACGCCCCGTTCACATTGAAATTCCAACTAATGTGATGCGCATGAAAGTGGATGCCGCAATCAAAGCCGAACGCCACGCTTTGCCCGCAAAATTTTCACCTGAAAAAGAACGAATTACGCTTGCCGCACAGATGTTGAAGCAAGCATACTCACCGCTCCTTCTTGTGGGTGGTGGGGCAATTGATGCTGCCGCTTCAATACAAACACTTGCAGAACGTCTTGATGCTCCCGTGATCATGACCGTGAATGGGCGAGGTATTCTTCCCTCCGATCATGCATTGGCTCTGCCTTTCAATCCGAGTTTACAAGCGCTTCGTGATGTTATGGCAACATCTGATATTACGTTAGCCATTGGCACGGAATTCGGTCCCACCGATTATGATTGGTATGAAGATGGTGGTTTTAACATTCCGGGGCATTTGATCCGCATCGATCTTGATGAAGGTCAAATTGATCGGGGTCGCGTGGCTGATACCAAGCTCATCGGTGACGCCAAGCTTTGCGTTGAAGCTCTGCTGAATCATGTTGAGCCTGCGCCATCGCGCTCCACTGCCTCGCGCGTGAAAGAAATACGCGGGCGTGTTGAGCGTGAAGAGTTAACACCAATCTATCGTGCCGGACTTCATCTTCTCGATTGCGTCAAGAAAACATTGCCGAGCGCAATTATTGTTGGCGATTCAACCCAAGCGACTTATGCGGCGTCGGTTGCCTATGCACCCGATGCGCCACGACGGTTCTTTGGATCAATGACGGGCTTTGGTACGCTTGGCTATGCTCTTCCCGCTGCCATTGGTGCGCGTATCGGCGTTGATCATCCGGTCGTCTCAGTGATTGGTGATGGCGGTTTGCAATTCACGATCGCTGAAATCGGATCAGCCGTTGAAGAACGCGTGCCGATCATCATTCTCGTATGGAATAATCAAGGCTATGGCGAGATCAAAAATTTCATGATCAACCGTGAGATCCAACCACAAGGTGTCGAGATTGGCGCGCCTGACTTATGTGCAATTGCACGCGGCTATGGTGCACATGCAGAGCGCCTGTCTAATGCGCGTGACTTGCCAAATTTGTTGCGCGAAGCTGCATCGCGCAAAGGCCCTACATTGATTGACATTGATGAAGGGCGTTTTGTAGCCGGTTTATAGGCTAATTATCTTCAAATATCTACGCCCACCAGCGAAGCGACATACAAGAGAGCCCTGCATCGACTTTCGCAATCTCGCTCGTCGCGAGCGTAATGACTTGATAGCCCGCCTTTTCAAGCTGTACGCGTGCTTTCGGAAAGGCAGAGCCTAAGAACACGCGCTCATTGATACGCAGCGCATTCGCTGCCCCCTCCTCACCTTCGGGCGTCAAGATTACATTTAATCCGTCAAACACTCCCGATATCGCGAGACGCTTTGTTGAGAGAATTGTTGTCTCATCAAGAAGCGAACAATCCGATTTAAAATGCAAAACATTCGCAGGCGTTTTTACGATCTCCGGATTTTTGCCAAGCGCGCGCAAAGCGTTAGCCAAAGCGTGAGCACCTGTTTCGTTTGTGCGATCTGATAGGCCGATCATCAGGCGATCTTTGAGAACGAGAATATCGCCACCATCATCAAAACGCGGGCCGGATAAATCGATGACGCGTGAAAAACGCCGCCGAAAAACAGGAGTAATTTCTTGCGCTTCACCTAAGCGACTTTGCGCGCCGGGCCGCATGATCATCGCACCTTCGGTGAATACGAGCGCAGGAATTTCGACAAACATTGAATCCGGATAGCCATCAAGCGCCAGCAATATTTCAACTGCAACACCTGCTGCTTCAAGCGCCTCGACATAGGCTTTATGTTCGGCAAGAACCGTTTGATAAGATGGCGCACCCATATCGACGGCTCTCAGCCCGTTGACG
>VGCJ01000123.1 GCA_016870035.1 Alphaproteobacteria bacterium | reverse complement strand
TATAAAGCGGGTGAAGCGCCGAAGCCTGTGGCCACAAGCGTGAAGGCGGCTCCGGCCGCGGCGGTTGCTGCCGAAGCCCCAGCCAAAAAGCCGGCGGCGAAAAAGGCTGCAGCCCCGAAAGCGGAAGGCGAAAAGAAGCCCGCCGCGAAAAAGCCCGCTGCCAAGGCCAGGAAGGCCGAAGCAGAGTAAAATCGGATCGTCAGCAATAACTCGGGTTGTAGGACCCGCGTCAGAGATTTAGGAGCAAAACAATGGCTCACAAAAAAGCAGGCGGTTCATCCCGCAACGGACGTGACTCAGACGGCCGCCGCCTCGGCGTAAAGAAATTCGGCGGCGAAACGGTTCTTGCCGGTAACATCATTGTCCGCCAACGCGGCACGAAAGTGCATCCAGGCGTCAATGTCGGCATGGGCAAGGACCACACTTTGTTTGCAACCGCACCGGGCACGGTCGAGTTTCAAAAGAAGGCCAATGACCGGATGTTTGTAACGGTCGTCACACGAAAAGCAGCCGAGTAACGGCGGAACGGTTTTTAAAAGAACCCCCGCCGAACCCTCGAGGTCCCCGGCGGATGCGGTTCTTGAAAAGAAACCATCCGGTCCCGTTCAAAAGACGGAAAAACGGGGATGTCGGGGAACCGGCGTCCCCTTTGTCGTTTTTCAGTCACCAAATCGTGCCATGCGGCCGATGCGGAGTGATCGGGAGGATCGGACTATGTTCAGAGACATCACACGGGATGATGTGTATCGGATCGAAACGCAGCGGCTCTGGCTGCGTTGGCCTAAACTCACTGATGCGCCCGCGATTGCGAATGCTCTCGCTGATCGCCGTATCTCCGACATGACGAGCCGCATTCCGCATCCCTATCCCGATGGGCATGCTGAAGAGTTTATCTATTCGACTCGTGAAGCCAATCATGACGGTACCGCGCTCGGTCTTGTGATCACGCCGAAGCAAAAGCCGAATTCGGTGATCGGCGCGATCAGTTTTGCGCGTGTTGAAGACAATCCAAAACAGTTGGTGTTGGATTATTGGATTGCGACGACGCAGTGGGAAAAAGGTTTCGGCAGCGAGGCCGCATTATCCATGGTTCAAACCGGCTTTTCATTAAGCAAAGCCGAAATCATTGATGCAATGGTAAAGCCTGAAAATACAGACTCAAAACGCATTCTTGCCAAAATTGGCTTTCAAGAAACAGGTCGTGAAAGTCGGTTCATGCCAGCGCGTCAACGCGAAGAAGTGATCGATTGCTTCCGCCTGACCCGCGTCGATTGGCGCAATGGCGGTGCGTGGTCTGGCTTCGGTGCCGCAGCGTAGTTTGACGAAACTATTTTTTTTTCAAAGGATCATATGATGAAACGATCACTTACGACACGTTTCGCTTTGTCTCTTCTCTCTCTTATCGCTTTCGCAGTTCCGAGTTTCGCGAAAGATAAGGACCTTATGCTTGAACAATTCTTGCGCGGTACATTGAAAGCCGAAGGCAGCTTCCGCAATTCTTGGACGGGACAGACACGCGGCCTCACTGTGGTCATGCGTGGCAAATGGGACAATGCACAACGCGTACTCACGCTTGACGAAGACATCACCTATTCCGATGGCGAGAAAGGCAAAGTGGTCTGGGTCTTCACCAAAACGGAGGACGGATCCTATCAGGCGACGCGTGATGGAGTGGCGGCGACCGTCTCAAAAGACCAAGGCGCGATCATTCTGCGCTATGCGGCTTCTTTTGGCGGGGTGAACCTCGATTTCGTTGATCGCCTTGAGTCAACGGATGAAAAAACCGTTTTGAACACCGCAACGGTCAATTTCTTAGGCTTTATTCCGGTGGGCTCCGTCACACTTACGATCCGCAAAAACGGCCATTAACCCAATCGCGGCTTTTCACGCTCCCTTTTTCTACAAATTCCTGTAGGAAGGGCGCATGAAATTTCTTGATCAGGCCAAGGTCTATATCCGCTCCGGCGATGGCGGGGCGGGTTCAGTCTCCTTCCGGCGCGAAAAATTTATCGAATTCGGTGGGCCCGACGGCGGTGACGGCGGGCGCGGGGGCGATGTGCGTGTCGAATGTGTTGAGGGTCTCAACACACTCATCGATTATCGCTACCAGCAACATTTCAAAGCGCGTCCCGGCGGCCATGGCATGGGAAAAAATCGCGCCGGTGGTAAAGGCGGTGATGTCGTTCTGAAAGTGCCAAAAGGCACGCAGATTTTCGAAGAAGATGGTGAAACACTCCTCGCCGATCTAACAGAAATCGGCCAAACCATCACGCTTGCTAAAGGTGGCAATGGCGGCTTCGGAAATGCCTATTTCACAACATCAACAAACCGCGCGCCACGTCATGCCAATTCCGGCTTACCCGGTGAAGAACGCTGGGTCTGGTTGCGTTTGAAATTGATCGCGGATGCAGGATTGGTCGGTTTGCCGAATGCCGGCAAATCAACATTTCTTGCCGCGGTGACGGCCGCAAAACCGAAAATCGCTGATTATCCTTTCACGACATTACATCCCGGCCTTGGTGTTGTGCGCATCGATGGTCGTGAATTCGTACTCGCCGATATTCCCGGTTTGATTGAAGGCGCACATGAAGGTCACGGTCTTGGTGATCGCTTCTTGGGTCATATTGAACGATGCCGCGTCCTGCTTCATCTTGTTGATGCAACAGGTGAAGATGCAGGCAAGGCTTACAAAATCATCCGCGCTGAACTTGATGCCTATGGGCAAGGTCTCGAAGATAAAATTGAGATCGTTGCCCTCTCGAAAATTGATGCGATGATACCTGAGATTTTGAAAGAGCAAAAGACAAAATTGAAACGCGCCGCGAAGAAAGAACCGCTTATTGTATCTGCCGCTTCAAACAAGGGCGTGATAGAAATTCTTCGCGTATTGGCTGCCATCATTGATGACAATCGCAAACAAGATGCGGAGGTCGGCGTAGAAGAGAAAGCGTGGCATCCGTGAGCAAACGTCCTGATTTTTCGAAATTTAAACGGATCGTTGTCAAAGTAGGCTCGTGGCTTCTTGTTGATCCCGCCAAAGGTTTGAAAATCGAGTGGCTCAACGCGCTTGAAGAAGATCTTGCTGGGCTCACAAAAAAAGGTGTCGATATTATTGTTGTGTCGTCAGGTGCGATTGCACTTGGGCGCGGTGTTTTAAAATTACCGCGTGGTCCGCTAAAGCTTGAAGAAAGCCAAGCTGCCGCTGCTGTCGGTCAAATCGAATTATCACGTGCATGGGCTGAAGTATTCAGCCGCCATAAAATCACTACGGGACAAATTCTTGTGACGCTCGGCGATACCGAAGAGCGGAAACGTTATCTGAATGCACGCGCGACCATTGGACGCCTGATCGATCTCAAAGCGATTCCGGTTGTAAATGAGAATGATACAGTCGCCACGACAGAAATTCGTTATGGCGATAATGATCGATTGGCCGCGCGTGTTGCGACCATGGCGGGTGCTGACCTTCTCATTCTGCTTTCCGATATTGAAGGTCTTTACAACGCGCCGCCTGCAAAAGATCCGAATGCGAAACTCATTCCGATTGTGCCGCGCATTACTGCCGAGATCGAAGCGATGGCCGGTGACGCTGCTTCTGATTTGTCGCGTGGAGGTATGAGAACAAAGGTTGAGGCCGCAAAAATGGCGACGACGGGTGGTACACATATGATCATTGCTGATGGTCGTGTGCTCCATCCGATCAAACGCATTGAAGACAAAGGCCCCTGCACTTGGTTTTTGACGGGTTCAACGCCCGTATCGGCACGCAAGACTTGGATCGCCGGTGTACTTGAACCTAAAGGCATATTATTTCTCGATAATGGTGCGACGGACGCCATACGGTCTGGAAAAAGTCTTTTGCCTGCAGGTGTAAAAAAAATCGAAGGTGTTTTTGAACGTGGTGACGCCGTTGTGATGCGCGCGCCTGATGGCGGCGAATTAGGACGCGGTTTGATCGGTTATGATTCAACGGAGGCCGCTTTGCTCGCAGGACGCTCGTCGCGCGATATTGAAGAGATTCTTGGCTATGCGGGCCGCGCGGAACTCGTACATCGCGATGATATGGCTTTAGGGGTGAGCTGATCATGAGTGGTGAATCCGAATATCATGATCAGCAGGCTCTCAAAGCGCTAATGCTTGAGATGGGTGAGAAGGCCCGTGCGGCGTCACGCATCATCGCGACCGTTTCGAATGAATTAAAATCATCCTCTCTTCGTGCGGCAGCCGGAGAAATTCGAAAGTCTAAACAAAAAATCTTGCAGGTCAATCGTGAAGACATAAAAGAGGCTGAAACGCAGGGAACCAAAGGAGCATTTCTTGATCGTTTGACTCTGGATGAACCGCGCCTCGAAGCGATTGCAAAAGCGATCGAAGATATTGCATCGCTGCATGATCCGGTGGGTCACATTCTCGCCGAATGGACACAACCGAATGGATTACGCTTTCAACGTGTAGCAACACCACTTGGTGTGATCGGCGTTATCTTTGAAAGTCGTCCGAATGTGACGGCTGATGCTGCATCTCTTTGTGTGAAAAGCGGTAACGCCGCAATTCTTCGCGCGGGTTCAGAAAGTTTTCGGACATCTTCGATAATTGCTGAATCGATGCGCGCGGGATTAAAGAGTGTCGGCTTTCCGGAAGATACGGTTCAACTCGTCCCAACAAAAAATCGCGATGCTGTCGGACTGATGTTATCAGGTCTAAATGGCGCGATCGATGTGATTGTCCCGCGCGGCGGTAAAGCGCTTGTAGCGCGCGTTCAAGATGAAGCGCGCGTTCCCGTATTCGCCCATCTAGAAGGCATTTGCCATATCTATGTTCATGCGAAAGCTGATCTCGCGA
>VGCJ01000122.1 GCA_016870035.1 Alphaproteobacteria bacterium | reverse complement strand
TGAGGTTCTGCAATGGCCGGCTTCGCAACTCAAACCAGCTACGCCGGCCAACCAACGGCTGGCGCCAAACGCAATCCTAAACTAACATAACCTCTGGATCGCCTCATGGGGTCAGGTCAGCGAAACGCCAAAGCCTTGGGTTCCCTCCTCACGCGCGAATTGATAGAGATTTCCCGTTAAAAAGACTCCTGCGTCGGGGTGGCGTAGGAGGCGAGGGGGTGGCACAATCCTTCTTACGACAAAGCGGGGGAGTCTCATGATCGCGTTTCCGGTAATCGATACGCATGTCCATCTTCTGGACCAAAAGCTTTTCAAATATTCATGGGCAAAAGGTGCGCCAAAACTCGCGCGCGATTGGACACTCGAAGATCTTGCCTCTTCAGCCAAGCCCTACATGATTGAGAGCGCGGTTTTTGTCGAAGTTGATGTCGATCATCCTGACTATTTGAAAGAGGCACGCTGGGTGCAGACGCTTGCGGATCGTGATCCTCGCATGAAGGGGTGTGTCGCTTGTCTGCCGATTGAGAAGGGCGCCGCACTTGAGGATGAAATCGCTGAGCTTTCGTCGCTTCCAGTCGCGCGAGGTGTGAGACGGCTTATTCAAAATCAGCCTGACCCAGAATTTGTTTTGCGCGCGGATGTGATTGACGCAACAAAACGTCTCGCAAAATATAATCTTTCTTTTGATCTTTGCATTTTCCATCATCAATTGAAAAATACGATTGCCTATGTGAAGGCCTGCCCCGATGTGTTTTTCATTATGGATCATATTGCGAAGCCCGGCATCAAAGCTGGCTTGGTCGAGCCATGGAAAACAGAAATCCGCGAATTGGCGGCACTCCCGAATGTTGTCTGCAAATTATCCGGAGTGACGACAGAAGCGGATCATGACTCGTGGACGCCTGAACAATTAAAACCCTATGTCGAACATGTGATCGATGTCTTCGGCTTTGATCGTTTGATGTATGGCGGCGATTGGCCCGTCTCTGAACTCGCAGGACCTTACACCGCCTGGATTGGGCTGCTTGATCAAATGACATCTTCATGTTCCGAAACCGAGCTGCGAAAACTCTTCCGCGATAATGCGCAGAAATTTTATCGCCTCGCATGAATGAGTTTTGGAGTGAATAATGTCTGATCGCAAGGTTCTCTTTATCACTGCGGATCAATGGCGTGGTGATGCTCTGGGGTTTCTCGGTCATCCCGCTGCTTGCACGCCACATCTTGATCGCCTTGCGGCGGAAGGTGTGAGTTTCACCAAACATTTTACATGTTCTGCGCCTTGTGGTCCCGCGCGCACGACCTTATTAACCGGGCTCTATCCCTTCATTCATCGCTCCGTGCGCAACGGCACGCCGCTTGATCGGCGCCATACAAATTTGGCGCTTGAAGCGCGGCGCGCAGGACGTGATCCCGTTTTGTTTGGTTATACGGATTCATCGGCTGATCCGCGCGAGATGGCGCCTGATGATCCGCGTTTAAAAAGTTTTGAAGGCATTTTGCCGGGCTTTCGTCTTGAAGCCACATTAAATGAGAATGCACTCTCCGGTTGGCTCACCGAATTGGCACGTAAAGGCTATGAGGTGCCGGAAGTTCTTTTTGATATTTATGCGCCGCCCAAAACTGTTGATCCGCGGCGGTTCTGGCGCGGTCCTGCGCGCTATAAAGCGGAAGACAGTGACACAGCCTATATCGCCGATAAGGTGATCGACTATATGCGCTTACGTCGCAAAGAAGACTGGCTTGTTCATGCTGTCTTCTTGCGTCCGCATCCGCCTTTGATTGCACCCGCACCCTATGATCAATTGATTGATCGCGATCTCGTGCCAAAGCCTGCCCGTCGCGAAACGCATGAGCTTGAAGCCGCGCTTCACCCTTATCTTCGCGAATGGCTCAACGAAATGTCGGTGCCCGGCTATTTCGATGCGCCCTTCGATCTTCATCAATTGCCGGAGCAAGATTATGAGGAGATGCGTGCGGTCTATTTCGGATTGATCAATGAAGTTGATCATCAAATTGGCCGTATCATCGATCACCTCAAAGCCACAGGTGAATATGAAAAAACCCTGATCATCTTCACATCAGATCATGGTGAAATGTTGGGCGATCACTGGTCATGGGGTAAGGGTGGATTTTTTGATGCATCGAACCATGTGCCATTGATTATTCGCGATCCTTATGCGCCGCAGGCGGGACGCGGTAGACGCTTGGATGCGCTAAGTGAGTCGGTTGATCTCATGCCGACCATTCTCGAATGGATGGGGTGTTCGGTTCCCACCGAAGCGAATGGCGCATCGCTTCGCTCATGGATCAATGGTAAAACGCCTGATCTTTGGCGAAAGTCCGTATTCTGGGAATTTGACTTCAGAGATCCCGTTACAAAGCGTTATGAAACGGCGCTTCAACTTTCATCCGATGAATGCACGCTCAATGTAATTCGGGATCATCATTACAAATATGTGCATTTCACAGCACTGCCGCCTTTGCTCTTTGATCTCAAACGTGATCCTGATGAGCTTCACAATCTTGCCGATGATCCCGCTTATGGCCACGTGATAGCCGATTATGCGCAACGACTCTTAAGTCATCGCATGTTGCATGCGGAGCGAACATTGACCAATGCGATGCTATCACCCAAAGGGGTTGTTTATCGCGATGAGCCGCGTGGCCAACCTGACGTGCTTTATGCCCCACCTGTTTAGAGGACAAAAAAATCATGCGTTATGAATTGATGTTACCACATCAGCTTCGTGAAGCGATCGATGAAAACTGGCCAGTCATCTTGCCTCTCGGCGTGCTTGAATATCATGGCGAACATTTGGGTTTGGGTATGGATACGCTCGCCGTTGTTCGTATTCTTGATCGCCTTGAGAAAGAAAAGCCGGTGGTGATCTTGCCACCCTTTTACTATGGTGCGGCGAGTTATGCGGTGGAAGCGCCCGAACGCAAGGGTTCGGTTCATGTTGACTCCGAGTCGATTGCGCCTTTTGCCAAATCTTTGTTTCGTGGCCTTTTGCGCGTTGGCTTTCGCAACATTCATGGCTTCATTCATCATCAAAGTGAAAATTTCACTGCGGGTATGCCAACCGATCTCGCTTTCAAATTCGCTGGACGTCAGGCAATTTTTGAAATTCTTGAAAAGGAGCGGGGCGAAGGTTGGTGGGGTAATAAATCCATGGCCGATTATTATGCGCAACATGCGGCGGGTAGCGATCCTTTCAACTGGATCAAAATTCATCCCCTCATGACAAAAGAGATTATTGCACAATATCCTTTTGATCACGCCGGCAATGGTGAAACATCATTGATGATGGCGCTTTGCCCCGAAGCCGTGGATATGGGTAGATTAAACAAAGAAGAATGGTATTCGCTTTCCGCAGAAGGGGCCTCGAAAGACTTAGGTGAGCGGGGTGTGTCTCTCATTCTTGATCATATGAGAGCGGTGCTCTGGGGTTAATATCGATGTCACGAAAAATTTCGACAGGCATCGGCTTCCTTGCGGTGCTGATGTGGGTAGTTCTTGCTTTGCTGACCGCAGCCTCCGGTCAAGTGCCTCCATTTGAATTGGCGGCCTTAACCTTTTTCATCGGCGGCATGCTTGGTATTCTGACATGGCCAGTTCGCCGGGCGAGCGGCCGTCGCGGACCCGAACCAGATTGTTAAGGACGCTGAACTGTGGCACAGTAAATCCAAGGGGCAACCTTGCCTCAAACAACGCGCGGCTCAACTGTGCCAAGATCCCAATCTCGTTTAAGAAGGTGAACAGTTTTGCTTCTGGTGACGCTGAGGTGTCAGGCATTCCGTACCTTTGCATCCAATGGCCAGCGCGGGCTTGGGGCCACCTCGGGACCATAGCCGATGCGCCCCAACATCTGGACAGTGCCGCCTTTGGGCGCAAGCCTTGCGTGCAGTTCAGCGTACAGCTTGGCCATCTCGGGGTACTCTTGCAAGGCTTGACTCAGCGGCTGGAACGCCACACCAGCAGCGGTAGCCGCCAAGTTCACACGCAGCCAGTCGGCTCCGGTGGCGATCTGGTCAGGGCGCGAGTTGCCCGGCGTAACCAGCCAGACATGCCCCATCGCTGTATCAGCATTGGCGTAAACCGCATCGAGCCCCGCCTTGTAAGCTTGCGAAGTGGTATCGAGCGCCGCCTCTCGCGTGAAAAGTCCCGTCGCTCCCATCACCTCGAATAGCGGGCCAGTAAAGTCGATTCCGTCGGGGTTAGCGTCTACTTCCGCTCGGCCAATGCGGAACAAGTCGACAGATTCTTTGTAGGTCAGTGGTGTCTCGATCTCGATCCGAAGTGCCTCGCGGGTGAAGCCGCGCCAATTGGCGACCTCGCTAGCATCCAAGGTGCCGCCAAAGCTAGCTGTCTTTGCGACGGCTAGCTTTGTCAAGGTCTCAACGGGTAATGGTCGGGTTAGGTCATAAGGCTCCTTGTTCGACCGCCGCGCCATCACGTGGGCGAAAAGCGGATCGGGGATGACCGAAGTGTCTGGCGTGAAAACCGCACGTGCCACAGGACGGGCGTCGAGCACCCGGTCGTCATGCCCGTTGGGGAAGGGTGTGATCGTCACCCGATGCCCGGCATGGCTGGCAGCCATGCGCATCAGTTCCAGAAAGCAACCAAGACCAATGGTGATTTGACGGCTGAAGGGATCGGTATGGGGCAAGAGCTTTGAGCTGTCGACATAGAGCGTCACCACGCCCGCCTCGCGCAGGTCGACCAGCCAAGGCTGTCTGTTGTGCGGGTTCGGCGCCAAAAGTGCATAGGACAGCGCCCGGTGACGCGCGTCCTTGCCTTGACCCGCAACGGCCCAGGGAAGGCTAGCGGTACGGGGCTGCCGGGTGGCGATGATGCCAAAGCTGGCTGTAGCGGCAAGGATAACGCCGCCTCCGATCATGGCAAGCGTACGGCGACGGGACATAGTCATTGTTTTCTCCAGGTTGATGCGATATCGAATTATATCATACGATATCGCATCAAATCTA
>VGCJ01000121.1 GCA_016870035.1 Alphaproteobacteria bacterium | reverse complement strand
AGCAATGTCATCCGCTTCTTGTCACCGATCACGATTCAAGATTCGGTTTTCAATGAAGCGCTCGACATCATCGAAACTTCAATCCGCGAAATGTCGAAGGCGGCGAAGTAATTTTTAATTGTTTGAAATTATATCCCGCGAGGCAGCGTTACTCTGCTTCGCGGGTTTTTTGAAAAGCCTATTTTGATAATTTTTCAAGACGACTGGCAGATACAGCGATGATGATCAACGCACCGACCAGAATATCGCGCAAATAGCTGTCGACATTCAGTTGCGTTAATCCATTCGACAAAACACCCAGAAATAGTACGCCGATGATGGTGTTAAGCACTTTTGGCTCACCCTGTGCGTTCATGGTCATGCCGATAAAGACGGCGGCAATCGCATCGAGCATAAGGCCTGCACCTTGCGTCGGATTTGCTGATGCGACTCGGCTCATATACATGAGGCCTGCAAGCGCCGCGCCAAAACCAGAAAGCATAAACGCAATTAATCGCGTGCGTCTTACATCAATGCCTGCGAGATGTGCTGCTTCTGTATTCCCGCCAATCGCATAAAGATGGCGACCAAAGACGGTCTTCTGCAAAAGAAACCACACAAGAAAAAGTGTAACAGCAGCAATAATTGTGAGATTTGGTAAAGTGAGCGCGAGCGTCCCACCGTTGAGAAGCGGAATGCCGCCGCGTGCGAAAGCGGTAAAATGTGGCGGGATCTCACCGCCAAATAGCGTTTTGCCACCGGCAATCAAAAAAGCGAGACCGCTGAAAATTGTGAGTGAACCAAGGGTTGCGACAAAGGGTAGAATGTTCAGCGTGCTGATCAGAAATCCGTTAAAGGCACCACCCATAAGTCCAACGGACAACGCCAAAAAGAGACTCGCGCTTTCGCTGCCTGTTATTTTAAATATGATTGCTGCGACAATGCCGACAAGGCTCGCCATCGAGCCAACACTCAAATCATAATCACCCATCGCCATGACGATGGTCATCGCAGATGCCGCTACCATCAACATGCTCATTTGTTGGGAAATATTGAAAAGATTGCGGCCCGTTAAAAATGTTTCGGGCAGGAGAATCGAAAAAAGGAGAATAAGCAGTAAAAAAGAAGTGAGGGTTGCATGATGCTTAAAAGCGCTCATAACAACCCTCACTGATTTATTCATCGTAAACGAATTACTTTCCTGCATTCGCAGAGGTGATCAATGTGGTCGGTACATAGATCACGCTCTGCTTGATTTTCTCACCCCCAAGATGACGCTTGACCGCTTCAGCGGTTGTTGCGCCGATGCCTTTGAAGTCTTGCGCCATCGAGGCTTCGAAATTGCCGCCCTTTGCAATCGCTTCGCGCGCTTGCGGATTGGCATCAATGCCGGTGATCACAATGCCTTCATTGCCGCGACCTGCAGCTTCAATCGCTTGCAGAGCGCCAAGAGCGGGTTGATCCCACGCGGCCCATACGGCAGCGATTGAGCCCTTCTTTGGATTGGCAGCGAGGATGGCTTCCATTTTCGCGCGGCTATCAGCAATGCCGCCATCCTTCACATCGGGTGTGACACGATCAATGACTTTGATATCCGGATTGTTTTTGAAAATCGTATCGGCAATTACGCCGCGTTGTTGTACCGGCGGGAACGCATCAAATACGAACATCACGACATTGCCTTTGCCGCCAATACGATTGGCAACATAAGAGGCCGTGTCGGCGGCCATTGCATAACCATTGCTTGTGACATTGGTGACGAGAAGTGGGGTTGCGCCTGAGTCCATACCGAAAACGGGAACACCTGTTGCCTTTGCCGCTTCAAGACCGGCAGCGACCTGTGACGGATCGACATTGATCACAATGGCGGAGACTTTCTGTGTGGCGGCGTCCTCAATGCGACCAACGGCCGCAGCAACATCCCCCTTGGTGTCAACGACATTGACCTGCCAGCCAAATTCTTTGGCCTTTGCTTGGAAGGCTTCGACATAGAATTGCGTGCCGGGCTGGGCGAGATAAGGCGTTACGATGGTGACTTTTTCACCTGCCGCTTGGGCGTTTGCGACCGCCAGAAGTGATGCAGCCGCAAAACCTAATCCGATGACTGATTTCCGAAACATTGTTCCTCCGATTTATTGAACATTTGCGTCAATCAGGCGAAGAAAGCATAATCATCAGGTTGTGACAAGGATGGCCTCATGTTGATTGGCATTGATGTGGGAACAACGGCTGTTAAAGCCGCTCTGTTCGATGAGGCGGGACATGCGTTACGTCATTTTAGTGAGACCTATCCGACGTCGCGACCGGAACCCGGACATGTTGAGCAAGATCCAAAAATCTGGATGGGGCTCGTTACCAAAGCGCTTTTCGAGCTCAGTCAAAATGCATCGATCAAAGCGATAGGCTTTTGTTCGCAAGTCAATACGCATGTGTTTGTGGATCAGAATTTAGAAGCGCTTCGTCCCGCTTTCGCATGGCAAGACACACGCTGCGCAGCTGATGCGGCGGCGCTTGATTCAAAAATTAATGGGGAAGACAAAATCAAATGGTGGGGTGCGCCCTTGCCGATTGATGCCAGCCATATGTTGGCGCGCATGGTTTATGTCGCGCGAACCGCTCCTGATCTTTGGGCGCGCACGAAATTTGTTTTGGCACCGAAAGATTATTGCCTCGCGGCATTAACGGGTGAAGTTGTCGCTGATCCGATGACTCATTTTGGCATTCTTGATCAATCATTGTCTTTGATCGATCCATTGTTGGATTTGTTAGAAGGTGCAAAAGCGCATGTGCCGAAGATTGCACCCTTCACGAAACAAATTGGTTTCATAAAGCAAGGAAATCCCTGTGCCGGTGTTCCGATTGTGACAGGCGCAATGGATGCTTGGTCAGGTCTTTTCGGTGCAGGTGTGAGTGAAGAGGGGCAGGGACTTTATCTCAGCGGCACAAGTGAAATTCTCGGACTGATCTCTTCGCAAAAACATCCGACACCGGGCGTGATTGCATTCGCACCTTGTGAGGAGCTCACGCTTCATGCAGGCCCGACGCAATCGGGCGGTGCTTCAGCAGCATGGTGCGCGAATTTATTGAGCATGAAATTGCCGGAATTTTTTTCGGAAGCTGCTCACGCCGATCTCGATCACGTGCCTTTGTTTCTTCCGCATCTTGAAGGCGAGCGCGCACCTCTATGGGACGCCTCCGCGAAAGGATCATTCACCGGCTTGACATCGGCAACGGGGCCGCGTGAACTCGCGCGTGCGGTGCTTGAAGGTGTGGCTTATTCCGCGCGACTTGTGTTTGAGAGGCTTGAAGCATCGGGTAAACGAGCGCCTTCGATCATCCATCACTCAGGTGGAGGTTCATGCTCTGATCTTTGGTGTCAAATTCGCAGTGATGTTTTAGGAAAAGCGTTAAAGCGCACAGCGACGAGTGATGCCGGTGTGTTGGGTGCGGCGCTGATGGCGGGCGTTGGTGTTGGACTTTTTTCTTCACTCGCTCAAGCCACCAAAGAGTTTGTTCTCTTTAATCGCGTGTTCGAACCGCAAAGCGCAGAACACGCCTATCATGTCGCGCGATATCAGGCCTACCAATTGGCCTATGAGCAACTGAAACCTGTGAATGCCGCTTTTGCCCGATAAGAAAGGGGTGACCTTTTGGCTGCCCCAAAGCGGTTTTCTTAACCTTCGAACTCTTTCAAGATCGAACGATCTCGGATCTCCATGCCGAAGCCTGGGCGTGTGGAGACTTTGAGCTTAGCGGCACCACTGTGGTGTCATAGGCGGATGCATGTGCCGCGATGCGCAACAATTCCGTCATGCCGCCCACCCACATCACATCAAAATCGATTTTCACAGACTTGATATGATAATTATTTTTTATTTATCATATAAAAGGCAGGCGAGGATTGGGGCCAAGGTCTTGTCAAGGGGAGGCTGTGATTAACGCGGAACTGGCGCATCGATACGAAAATGAATTGGGTGAGGGGATCATTTGGTCTTCCGCCGAGAACGCGATTCTATGGACTGACATTCTCGGAAAACAATTCTGGCGATTTGATCCGCTGACGCGAAAAGCCGCCGCGCAGTCTCTTTCAGAGCGGTTATGTTGTTTTGCCTCGCTTGGTGAGGGCCGTTTGATTGCAGGTTTTGCATCAGGTCTTGCGCGCTATGATTTGAACAGCGTTCAGCGCGAAGTGATCGCCGTGCTTGAAAGTGATCAACCCACGACAAGATTGAATGACGGTAAACTTGATCGTCAAGGGCGTCTCATCTTCGGCACGATGGATGAGGGCCCCGACAGGCCAAAGCCTTTGGGTCACGTCTGGAGTTATGACGGGAAAACGCCACCGCGCATTTTGTTTGGTGGCGTTCAAATTTCAAACAGCATCTGCTTTTCGCTCGATGGGCGGCTCATGTATTTTGCGGACACGCCTTCGCGCCGCATTGATGTGTTTGACTATGATATCGAGACAGGCACGCCAGTTAACCGCCGCGTCTTTGCCGAACTGAAAAATGATGCCGGTTATCCCGATGGATCAACGATTGATGCCGATGGCTGTCTTTGGAACGCTGA
The DNA here is from genome assembly GCA_016870035.1 of Alphaproteobacteria bacterium. Classification (GTDB taxonomy): domain Bacteria; phylum Pseudomonadota; class Alphaproteobacteria; order Rhizobiales; family Beijerinckiaceae; genus CAIUPE01. The sequence continues at coordinate 461 of VGCJ01000121.1, read as the reverse complement.
ATGGGATGGCGGGCGTGTTGTGCGCTATGATCCCCAAGGCCGAATTGATCGCGTGATTTCTTTGCCTGTGCCAAACGTCACTTGTTGTGCCTTTGGGGGACCGACGCTGAGCGATCTATATATCACAACGGCTCGCGTGGGCTTGTCAGCGGAAGCGCTTACTGCTGCGCCTTTATCCGGTTCGCTTTTTGTTGCTCCGAATGCCGCACAAGGTTTGGCGGATACGCCTTTCGTATCAGCCTGATAGGGCGCATAAAAAAATCCCGGCAAGACAGGAAAATATCCTGCTTTACCGGGATTTGAACCAGTGAAAATCAGCGATGAATTAGATCGATTCTTTGACTTCCTTGGCGACGCGGAAGGCGACCTTCTTGCTCGCCTTGATCTTGATCGCTTCGCCGGTTGCTGGGTTACGGCCCATACGTGCCGCACGCTTGCGAACCTGAAGGATGCCGAGACCT
>VGCJ01000120.1 GCA_016870035.1 Alphaproteobacteria bacterium | reverse complement strand
TGAACGCTGCGGCACGGCTTTTACGTGCACAACCGGCGGACCCTGCTGGTGCTCGGGCGAGGATTTCCGTCTGCCTCTCACAACCAAAGGCGGCCCGGCCGATTGCCTCTGCCCAACATGCCTCAAAGCCTATGCGCTGGAGCTTAAAGCGAAGGGTTTGGGGCCAAAAGAGGCTTAACGCCTCTCCCTTAAAAGCCCGCCGAAAAGATCGCTGTCATCGCAAAGGCCGATAAGGCGGCCGTCTGCGTCAACAAGGCCTAAGCCATGCCCTGAGGTTTGCCTCAGCGCGATCGCTGTTTTGAGGGTTATTTCAGGAGAGGCAATCGCGATGCCGTGTTTCGCATTGTTCGGGATCACGCCATCGGCTTCAACACGCAAGAGTGGCGCATCAACGTCATTAATTTTTGCCGAAAGGGCCTTACCGCTCGCATCGACATAAATGGAGGCTTTGCGTTCCTCGTCAATGAAATAGCAATCGCCGTCACGCGCGCATTGAGCGAGCGGCCGCATGATCGAGCGTGCCTTTACAACATTGAACGGATTCATGTGTGCCACAAATTCCGCAACATAATCATTCGCGGGACGCAGAATGATATCTTCCGGCGTGCCCCATTGTACGATGCGCCCACCTTCCATAATCGCGATGCGATTGCCGAGCTTCATCGCTTCATCAAGATCATGGCTCACGAAGAGTATGGTCTTTTTCAAATTCTTTTGCAGCGACAAAAGCTCGTCCTGCAATTTCGTGCGAATGAGTGGGTCTAGCGCTGAGAAGGGCTCGTCCATTAACAACAGGCTTGCGTCCGTCGCGAAAGCACGCGCGAGACCGACACGTTGTTGCATGCCGCCTGAAAGCTCATGCGCATATTTTTGCGCCCACGAGTCGAGTTGAACCATTTTGAGTTTCTGATCGACGATCGTATCGCGCTCGGCTTTGTTCATGCCTTTGAGTTCAAGACCGAAACCGACATTGTCTTTCACGGTGCGCCAATGCAACAAGGCAAATTGCTGGAACACCATCGCGACACTTTCTGTGCGCACCGCACGCAGTGTATTCGCATCAATCTTCGCGATATCAACCATAGCGCCGCGATGTTTCAGCATCACCTTTCCGCGCGAGACTTTATTGAGGCCGTTCACCGCTCGCAAAAGTGTTGATTTGCCGGAGCCTGACAAACCCATCAGCACGCAGATTTCGCCCTCTTCAACGGTGAGCGATGCATCAGCCACGCCGATCACAGCGCCGGTCGATTTCAAAATCTCTTCGCGCGTGCCGCCTTGATCAAGCAGACGCAGCGCTTCTTTATGTGCCTCGCCGAAAACAATATCGACGCCATCAAAAACAATATGGCTCATTTGGCGCTTCCCTGTTTTTTCGCTTCAGGGAGTTTGCACACGCGATCAAGAATGATGGCGAGAATGACAATCGCAAGACCCGCTTCAAAACCCATGCCGATATTGACGGAGTTCAAAGCGCGCACGACGGGTTTGCCCAATCCGCCAGCGCCCACAAGCGCCGCGATCACCACCATCGAGAGCGAGAGCATGATGCATTGCGTGACACCGGCCATGATCGTGGGCAGTGCGGAGGGTATTTCAACTTTCCAAAGCAATTGGCTTTTTGTGGCACCAAAACTCTCACCGGCTTCAATGAGATGTTTCGGCACCGCCGTAATGCCAAGATGGGTCAAGCGAATGGGTGCGGGGATTGCAAAGATCACTGTCGAGATAAGCCCAGGTACAACGCCGAGACCAAACAAGATCAAAGTGGGAATCAAATAGACGAAGGTCGGAATCGTTTGCATCAAATCGAGAATGGGCCTCAATGCTGTATAGAGCCATGGCCGATGTGCAGACGCTATTCCGATCGGCACGCCAATAATGACCGAAACAAGTGTTGCGGAGACGACGAGGGATAGCGTTTCCATGGTCGCATCCCAATAGCCGAGATTAGCGATGAGTAATAACGCGAGCGCTGAGCCGATGACGAGCGCAAGTGAACGGTGAAGAAGAAAAACGAGAACTGAGAAGATCAGAATAAAAAGCGTTGCGGGGATGGCTTGCAAAGCGGCGGTAACACTATCGATTCCGGTGCCAACAACCGTCGAGATGGCATCAAAAACTTCTTGTCCTTGATCCGTCAGCGTTGAGATCGCGCTCTCGATATAGGGGCCGAGCGGCAATTTTGATTGGGTGATCCACTCATCCATCAGCGCGTTGTCCCTATTGTTTGTTTGTGCGTCATTATGTGTGTGACGCTTAAAGAAAGGGTGTAGGGTTTAGGGCGTAGGGTGTAATTCATCTACACCCTATACCCCACGCCCTACACCCTGAAAAAATCACATCCCCAAGGACGCTTTTACAGCGGCAAGGCCGGGCTTGCCATCAAGTGTTGTCACGCCATCAAGCCATTTGTCGAGAATGGCTGGATTGGCTTTGAGCCATGCGGCAGCGGCTTTGTTGGCATCTTCTTTATCGAAGAGAATTTTGCCCATGATTTCATTTTCCATGGTCAATGTGAAAGTCAGGTTGGTGAGCAGCTTGCCGATATTCGGGCAATCCTTTGAATAGCCCGCACGAGTATTTGTGTAGATTGTTGCGCCGCCGAGATTTGGGCCAAACACATCATCGCCGCCTTCAAGATATTTCATCTTGAATTTCGAATTCATTGGATGGGGCTCCCAGCCGAGGAAGACAATGTCTTCGTTCTTTTTGGTTGCGCGTTCCACTTCGGCAAGCATGCCTTGTTCGCTGGATTCCACAAGTTCAAAACCTTTAAGATCGAACTTGTTGTCTTTGACCATATCGAGAATCAGACGGTTGCCGTCATTGCCTGGCTCGATGCCATAGATCTTGCCTGCGAGTTTATCTTTGAATTTTGCAATATCGGCGAAGGTCTTTAATCCGGCTGCGTAAGTATATTCAGGAACCGCGATTGTGTATTTCGCACCTTCCAAATTCACACCCACAACTTCGATCTGCTTCTTGTCGAGATAGGGTTTGCGATCGGCTTCCATCGTTGGCATCCAATTGCCGAGAAACACATCGATCTTTTTATTTTTCATTGATGTGTAGGTCACAGGCACCGATAACACTTCCGTCTTTGCTATATAGCCCAAGCCTTTTAAGACTTCCGACGTGGCCGCCGTTGTCGCCGTGATGTCGGTCCAACCGACATCCGAGAAGCGGACCGTTTTGCATGAGCCCGGGTCCTTTGCAATTGTGAGGGTCGGAACAGCTAGAGCTGCCACAGTTCCAAGAACAGCACCGAACACTAGTGAACGCATGACATGTGAACGCATGATCAAATTCTCCCATATGTTTTACGGGGTATGTTAGTTGTTCCCCGGATCCGAGCCGACGAGTCCTTTTCCGGGCCGCCAGCCTTCTTATGCATCAAACAGTCTGGTAGAGTTTTTGTCACCCCCTTTCTGAAAGCCGACGCATAAACTCAACTTCCTGTCGCTTTCTGGCGGGGGTTGACGGGCACAGGCCTATTCTGCCGAGGTTGAATTTGTGAACAACAAATCGGGGAAGTGGAATGTCCCTTAGGGAAGCGGATTTTGTTATTGTCGGCGCTGGTTCGGCGGGGTGCGTTTTGGCCGATCGGCTGAGCGCGGATGGTTCGAATCGTGTGGCGGTTCTTGAGGCCGGTGGTAGCGACCGTTCGATCTTTATTGAAATGCCAACAGCGCTTTCAATCCCCATGGGTATGGCGAAATATAGCTGGGGGTACCACACCGAGCCTGAACCCTTTCTCGATGGCCGGGTCATGGATTTGCTGCGCGGCCGAGTGATTGGCGGCGGTTCTTCAGTCAATGGCATGGTCTATATCCGCGGCAATCCGCAGGATTATGACGGTTGGGAAGAGATGGGTGCTCAAGGTTGGGGATATCGCCAGGTGATTCCTTACTTCCGACGCGCCGAAACGCGGGCCGAGGGCGGTGATGATTATCTTGGCGGTGATGGGCCGCTTCACACGAGCTATGGCCCCATGAAGAACCCGCTTTATTCCATTTTTGTCAAAGCGGCCGAGCAGGCGGGCTATGCAGCCATTGATGACGTGAATGGCTATCGCCAAGAAGGTTTTGGCCGCATGGATCGCACGATCCACAAGGGCAAGCGTTGGAGCGCGGCTTCCGCTTATTTGAAACCCGCTTTGAAACGCACCAATCTTGAACTTGTGACAGGAGCGCACGTGACGCGCATTCTGTTCGAGGGACGTCGTGCGGTTGGCGTTGAATATCGTCGTGGCAATGAGATCGTTACCATTCACGCACGTCGTGCTGTTGTTCTCGCAGGTGGGCCGATTAACTCGCCGCAGCTTTTGAAGCTGTCAGGTATTGGTCCAGCTGAAGAATTGCGTGAGGAGGGCATTTCCGTTTTGGCCGATCGTCCGGGTGTCGGTGAAAATTTGCAGGACCATCTTGAATTCTATTTTCAACAGGCGTGCATAAAACCAGTGACGCTTTATTCATGGATGAATCCGCTCGGGAAGCTCCTGATTAGTGCGCGGTGGTTTTTCTTCAAAGACGGATTGGGTGCAACCAATCATTTTGAAAGCTGCGGTTTTATCTGTTTGCGCGACGGCGTGCCTTATGCCGATATTCAATATCATTTTCTGCCTGCGGCCATTGCCTATGATGGCAGTGTGAAAGCAGAGGCGCATGGATTTCAAGTTCATGTCGGGCCAATGCGTTCAAAGAGTAGAGGTTGGGTGCGTTTACGTTCGCCTGATCCTTTCGATAAGCCGCGTGTGCTCTTCAATTATTTAAGCCATGAAGAAGACTGGATTGAAATGCGTGCTTGTGTTCGCTTGACGCGTGAAAGTTTTGCGCAAGCCCCTTTTGATGAGTATCGCGGCGACGAGCTTCAGCCCGGCGCATCGGTTCAAAGCGATGATGCGATTTATGCATTTATCAAACGCAAAGTAGAAAGCGCTTATCATCCCTGTGGTACCTGCAAGATAGGGCGCGCGGATGATCAGATGGCGGTTGTTGATGCGGAAACAAAAGTGATTGGCGTTGACGGATTGCATATTGTTGATACATCCATCAGGCCGCGCGTGACCACCGGCAATCTCAATGCGCCCGCGATTATGATTGGCGAAAAGGCCTCGGACATAATCTTAGGCCGTACGCCCTTGCCGGCCTCCAACGCGCCTT
>VGCJ01000119.1 GCA_016870035.1 Alphaproteobacteria bacterium | reverse complement strand
GAAGCTCATTATCTTGGTCATCGTGATGCGTTGAAACCGTCGCTCACGCCGCTTGAGCTTTTGACTTTCTGGCGATCGCTTTTGGGGCGTGCGGCAACAGATCCTTTGACCGCTTTAGAGCGCGTGGGCTTAGGTCATGCCGCCTATTTGCCATCCGCCTATTTGTCCGCAGGTCAACGCCGCCGTCTTTCACTCGCGCGTCTTTTGGTGGCGCATCGTCCTTTGTGGTTACTTGATGAACCGACCGCAGCGCTCGATCAGGCGTCTGAAACCATGTTTGGCGCGTTGGTCGCCGATCATTTAACGCGCGGCGGTTTGGCGCTGATTGCCACCCATGCGCCGCTGCCGATCGCGACGCGAACTTTGTCCTTGGAAGGCATTTTATGATTGCCTTTCGGGCTTTGATCCGCCGCGATCTTCTGATTGCCATGCGCATGGGCGGCGGTGCCGGTGTGGGTCTTGTATTCTTTTTGATGCTTGTCACGATCATGCCCTTTGCAGTGGGGCCAGATCTTGTGTTGCTAGCGCGGATCGGGCCGGCAATTCTCTGGGTCGCGGCTTTGCTTGCGACCTTGATTGGGCTTGATCGTCTGTTTCAGGCCGATGAGGAAGATGGTTCGCTCGATCTTTTGCGGATGGCGTATTTGCCATTGCCGCTCGTTGTGCTCGCAAAGGTGATTGCCCATTGGCTGATGACGGGTTTGCCCTTGGCATTGGCCGCACCATTTTTGGGTCTTCTTTTGGCCATGGAACCGCAGGCACTTCTTGCAGTGACGGTGACGTTATTGGTCGGCACGCCCGCTTTGACTTTAATTGGTGCGACGGGTGCGGCGCTGACAGCGGGCCTTCGCCGTGGCGGGCTCATTCTGGCAATTCTGGTGATGCCCTTGATGATTCCGGTTCTGATTTTCGGAATATCCGCGACATCAGCGGCTTTGGGCGGCCCACTTTCGTTTCACACGCCTTTTGCCATTTTGTGTGGCTTGGGACTTTTTGCACTCGTGACCGGAACGATATCGGCCTCACTGGCCTTTCGCGCTTCAGACTCTTAAATCGCTTTCGGCATCACGATTTCGCGTTCGGTGATGATGAGATCGAGCGGAATGTCATGGGCCTCATCAGGCACGTCATTGATTTCCTGAACGGAAAATCCGACACCAATCGTAAAAGGGCGCGTGAGTGAAGCAAGGCGCGAGATCGCCTTGTCATAGAACCCTGCGCCATAACCGATGCGATGGCCGCGTCGATCGAAAGCAGAAAGCGGTACAATCATTGCGCTTGGGTTGAGCGCCTTAGCCGTATCGAAAGGTTCGCTCAAACCATAAGGCCCGCTCTTCAAAGGCTCGCCAGGTTGCCAATGTTTAAAGACAAGTTCTAATCCCGTGACAACCGGAAGTGCGACTGGAACACCCAAAGCCGAAAACCGCATCATTGCGGGGCGCGGATCAATTTCGCTGCGAATGGGCCAAAAGCCACTTAAGGGCCCCGCACCAATCCGATCACGCAAGCGATATAGGTGTTCTGCGAGCGTTTCAGCCGCGTGAACGCGTATGGCTTCAGAAAGCACATCTCGTCGCGCCAAGGCCTCTGAGCGGAGGCGGGATTTCAAAGATTTTGACATTGAAGCAGAAACCAAACTGTGCGGAGCCGCAAAAGCCGTGGAACGATCGATCCCAGGTGCCTACATAAGTAGGTGGGCGCCGTGTGCTCCGGTCCACGGACCAAAACAGGGACAGCTCCCTAAGGGTCGATAAGGCCCCGGGAATACAGTTGTTCTCACGCACCCCGCAGCCCCGCATGATCTATCTAGTCTCTTTGGGCGCGATTTGCCAGTCGTGAGATATCCTCACTCAAAAGAGATGCGGTGTGGCGTCATAAATGAGTTTTAAGCCTACAATGAAAGTCAGCGCATAGATGATTGTGTAAAAACGCGACGGTTCAATGCGACGCACGAGCCACACGCCCGCTAGCGTCGAAACAAGAGCGATTGGAAACAGGGCGTTTGATGTACCAAGATTCTCGGTTGAAAACTGACCAAGGAAAAAATAAGGAACCACTTTAATGAGATTTGTGATGGTGAAGAACCAGGTCGAAGTACCGACATAGGTCTGCGGCGGCAGGCGCTGCGGCATCACATAGACCTGAAATGGCGGGCCACCAGCATGCGCCAAGAAGCTGGTGAACCCTGCGGCTGCGCCCCAAGCGATACCCGGCCCGATTTTCCCTGGAATCGGTTCACCTTCAATATGGCGTCGACGCCAATAAATGATCACGAACACAACGGAAATAACGCCAACACCAAGTTTAACAAGGTCATCCGACACATGGGCGGCCATTAGCCAGCCAAGAAAAACGCCGAAAACACAGCCGGGTAAAAGGATAAAAAGGTTTCGTTTGTCGAAATCATGCCGATAGGCCCATGTCGAAACCATGTCCTGAACGATCAGGATTGGTAACATCAGAGCTGCGGCTTTAACCGGGGACACAACAAGTGCCATCAGCGGAATGGCGATGAGCCCCAAACCCGCAAAACCACCTTTAGCAAGCCCCATGAGGATCACAGCCGGAATAGCTGCGAGGTAGAAGAACGGATCGGTGATAATGCTGAACATGATGGAGGCGGTTTCAAGGACGAGGCGGCTCCTGTCAAGCATGCGCCCAAAGTCGTGCCTGACGCGTCTCTTTCATGATGCTAAATCAGAACGAGTAAAAAAGGGGAAACGCTATGAGCCATGCCGCGAGTAACGCCGCACAATTTCGCGCCCTCTATGAGCGCTCTTTGAAACACCCGACGGGGTTTTGGGGTGACGCGGCAAAGTCGATTGATTGGTTTACGCCACCGAAAACCGTGTTCGATGCTTCGCAGGGCGTTTATGGCCGCTGGTTCCCCGATGGGGTGATGAACACCTGCTACAATGCGGTGGATCGCCATGCCGCGACGCGGCCTGATCAGGTGGCGATCATTCACGACAGCCCGATCACCGGCATGAAGCGCAAACTCACCTATCGCGAATTGCGCGATGAAGTGTCGGCTCTCGGCGCGGTCATGCAAGATTATGGCGTTCATAAGGGTGACCGCGTTGTCATCTATATGCCGATGATTCCGGAAGCGTTGATTGCGATGCTCGCTTGCGCACGTATTGGGGCTATTCACTCCGTTGTGTTCGGCGGCTTTGCGGCGCGCGAGCTTGCGACACGTCTCGATGACTCGCATCCGAAACTCATTCTCGCGGCGTCATGCGGTATCGAGCCCGGTCGCGTTGTGCATTATAAGCCGTTGATCGATGAGGCGATTGAACTCGCCACACATAAACCCGAGGGCGTTATTGTGTTTCAGCGCCCGCAAGAAAAAGCGACACTTAAAGCTGGTCGCGATCATGATTGGGCTGAACTTGTGCAAGATGCAAACTCAGCAGGCAAGACAAGCGAATGCGTTCCGGTGAAATCAACCGATCCGCTTTATATCCTCTATACATCTGGGACGACCGGAAAACCGAAAGGTGTTGTGCGTGATAATGGCGGGCATGCAGTTGCCATTCACTGGACGATGAAGGCGATCTATTCGATCAATCCGGGTGAAGTCTTTTGGTCGGCATCCGATGTCGGTTGGGTCGTCGGCCATTCTTATATCGTGTATGGTCCGCTGCTCGCTGGCGCGACGACGATTGTCTATGAAGGCAAGCCTGTCGGCACGCCGGATGTAGGCGCGTTCTGGCGCGTGATTTCCGAGCACGGTGCGAAGGCACTCTTCACCGCGCCAACAGCTTTCCGCGCGATCCGCAAGGAAGATCCGAATGCGGAAGAATTGAAGAAATATAAGTTCAATGATTTTCGCGCGCTGTTCCTCGCAGGCGAACGTGCTGATCCCGACACCGTGAAATGGGCGGAAGATATTCTCGGCGTACCGGTGATTGATCACTGGTGGCAGACCGAAACCGGTTGGGCGATTGCGGGCAATCCGTTTGGTCTTGGTCAATTGCCGGTGAAGCATGGTTCACCAACAGTGGCGATGCCCGGTTATGATGTACGTATCGTTGATGAAGGCGGCCATCCGGTTGGAGCCGGAAAAATGGGCTCCATCGTTGTTAAACTGCCGATGCCACCTTCATGCTTGCCGACATTGTGGAATGCGGATGATCGCTTCCGTGAAAGCTATCTTTCAACCTATCCCGGTTTCTATTTGACATCGGACGCGGGCTATATCGACGGAGACGGTTATCTCTACATTATGGGCCGCACGGACGATATCATCAATGTCGCAGGCCATCGCCTTTCAACTGGCGGCATGGAAGAAGTGCTCGCCAGTCATCCGGCTGTTGCCGAATGTGCGGTAATCGGCGCGAAGGATGCTTTGAAGGGTGAACAACCTTGCGGCTTTGTTGTGTTGAAAGCGGGCGTTTCAACACCGGTGGAGCAAATCGAAAAAGAACTTGTGGCACTTGTGCGTGAAAAAATTGGACCTGTTGCCGCGTTCAAGATTGCGATCGTGATTAAGCGTTTGCCAAAAACACGTTCGGGTAAAATTTTGCGTGGTACGATGAAAAAAATTGCTGACAGCGATCAATGGACAATGCCCGCAACGATCGATGATCCCGTGATCCTTGATGAGATCAAAGCGGCGTTGCAAAGCAAGGGGTTGGCGAGGTAAGTTCGGCAATAGGCAATCGGAATTCGGAAATCGACTACGACTGCCGATTGTCAACTACCGATTGCCGTCTTTTAAAAGATCCGGCCTTCTCTCGCGCGTCAATCGCTCATTCTTGGCGCGACGCCATTCAGCAATTTTTTTATGATCACCAGAGAGAAGAATGTCTGGAATGCTGCGGCCTTCCCATTCGCGCGGACGCGTATAATGCGGATATTCGAGCAATCCATTTTCAAAACTTTCGTCTTTGCCGGATTCTTGTTTGCCCATCACGCCAGGAAGCAGACGTACAATCGCATCAAGTAGGACAAGCGCTGCTGGCTCACCTCCTGATAAAATATAATCGCCAATTGAGACTTCTTGCAGATTGCGACCTTCGATCACGCGTTCATCAACGCCTTCAAAACGCCCGCAAATGATGACAATACCTTCGCCGCTTGCAAATGCACGAACCATCTCTTGTGTGAGCGGTTTTCCGCGTGGCGACATCAGCAAACGCGGGCGTGGATCATGTGCTTCAACAACAGAAGCAATCGATGCGGCGAGCACATCAGCGCGGATCACCAT
>VGCJ01000118.1 GCA_016870035.1 Alphaproteobacteria bacterium | reverse complement strand
TGTTTTCGTAGATACTGGACAGCGGTGCCGAGAAATCATTCTCGACCAGATAACTCAAGATTTCGATGGTTGTATTGGTCCGGCTCTAAAAAAATCGAGTTCGATTTCAATCAGATGCCGACGACGACGAGCAAGTTCATGAATTGTAACGCCGCTTTGCATTATCAAATAACTAATTTGAATTATTATTTGGTGTTCGAAGCTTACGCTTAACCGTAAATTAGGCTTAAAAATGAAAAAAAGTTTTGACGATTCAAGAGACTAGACCATTTGGGCGAATATTATACCCGTTTTCCGTTGATTTGGGGCTCATTCCCGATTATCCCGCCCATAGGGTTGACATAGGCGACCCGGTGAAGGGCATCCGGAACAGTTCCGAGCCGGGAAGAATTATGACACTGAAAACCGAGGCCGGACGGCGGCGTACTTTCGCGATTATCTCGCATCCTGACGCCGGTAAAACGACATTGACCGAAAAGCTTCTGCTTATGGGCGGGGCCATCCAGCTTGCCGGCGAGGTCAAAGCGCGTCGCGGCGGCGCGCAAACCCGCTCGGACTGGATGGGCATTGAGCGCGCGCGTGGGATCTCCGTCGTCACATCGGTGATGACCTTTGAATATGCAGGCTGCGTTTTCAATCTTCTCGATACGCCTGGCCACGAAGACTTCTCGGAAGATACCTATCGCACGCTGACGGCAGTCGATTCCGCTGTCATGGTGATTGATGCTGCGAAAGGCATCGAGATACGTACGCGCAAACTCTTTGAAGTATGTCGCTTGCGTGACATCCCGATCGTAACATTCATCAATAAAATGGATCGTGAAACGCGTGATCCGTTCGATCTCTTGGATGAAATCGAAAAGACTCTCGCGCTTGATACCGCACCGGCAACATGGCCTGTGGGACGAGGCAAGAATTTTGCCGGCACATATGATTTTACAAAGCGCACTTTTCGTAAACTTGATTCAGATGAAACGGTGTTTACGGTAAGCGGGCCTGATGATAAGCGTTTGGCAGAACTCATTCCTGATCATGAACGTGATGCGTTCCGGGAAGAAATTTCACTTGCCGCAGAAGCGTGTCGCCCGTTCAATCTTCAAGCCTTTCGTGAAGGTCATTTGACGTCGGTGTTTTTTGGTTCCGCCTTGCGAGACTTTGGTGTGCGCGATTTGATTGATGCAATGGCGGCCATTGCGCCCCCGCCGCGCGCGCAAGAAACTGCAGGTCGCATAGTTCAGTCGGATGAAAGTAAAATGACGGGTTTCGTATTCAAGATTCAAGCGAATATGGATCCCAATCATCGAGATCGTATTGCCTTTATTCGTGTTTGCTCGGGTCGTCTTGAACGCGGCATGAAAGCGAAACTGGTTCGCACCGGAAAAGCCTTGCCTGTGAATGCTCCACAATTCTTTTTTGCGCGCGATCGTGTTTTGGCTGAAGAAGCCTATGCAGGCGATGTCGTGGGGTTGCCCAATCATGGCACCTTACGCATTGGCGATACGTTAACTGAAGGCGAAGATTTGATTTTTCGCGGCGTGCCCAGTTTTGCGCCTGAAATTTTACGTCGTGTACGTTTGAAAGACGCGATGAAAGCCAAGAAGCTCAAGGAAGCCTTGCAGCAATTGGGCGAAGAGGGCGTCGTGCAACTCTTTACTCCCCTTGATGGCTCGGGAGCCATTGTTGGCGTTGTTGGTGCGCTGCAGCTCGATGTGCTGATCGAACGGCTGAATGCTGAATATGGATTACCGATTGAATTAGAGCCGACACGATTTAGCGTTTGTCGCTGGATATCGTCGAATGACAAAACTGAATTGGAAAAATTTATCGACGCGCATGGGTCTTCCATTGCCTATGATCTTGACGGCGCGCCAGTTTTCCTTGCGCCATCGGCCTTTACGTTGAATTATGAGCATGAACGCTGGCCGGCGATTTCGATTGCCGATGTCAAAGATTATCAGATGCGTGATGAAACGCATTAAGGAGGGTTTTCAATCATGGCAGGTGGCGAAAAGAAAATCCGATCCGACAATCTAAAGGCCGTCGTGCGATACATCTTTGCTAAAGCCGGATCTCTCCCGCGCGAATGTGATCTTTTGGCGGATCATTTGATAGAAGCCAATCTCAAAGGCCATGACTCGCATGGCATCGGAATGATCCCCGCTTATATCGCAGCATTGAAAGTCGATGAGTTAAAACTCAATGCGTCACCACGCCTGATATCGGAAACAGGATCCACACTTGTTCTTGATGGCGGATTGGGGCTCGGTCAAAGCATTGCGCATGACGCGATGGCAATGGGTATTGAGCGTGCGAAAGCGTACGGCTCTTCGATTGTCGCACTGCATAACAGCCATCATATCGGTCGCATCGGTCATTGGGCCGAGCAATGCGCGGCGGCAGGTTTTGTTTCAATTCATTTTGTCAATGTGATTGCTGAACCCGTGGTCGCACCTTTCGGTGGAACGGTAGCGCGCGTCGTCACCAATCCGATCTCGATCGGCATTCCGCGTGAAGGCCACGCGGCCGTGATTGTTGATTTCGCGACGAGCCGATTAGCGCATGGAAAAATTCGTGTGGCTTATAATAAGGGCATCACAGTGCCTGAAGGCACGTTAATCGATGCGGCGGGACATCCCACAAATGATCCGGCGGCTTTGTTCTCGGATCCGCGTGGCGCGATCCTTCCTTTCGGTGAACATAAGGGCTGGACGCTCGCCTTTGCATGCGAGGCTTTGGCGGGTGCGCTCACCGGTGGTGAGGCGATCAAGGGCGTTGTGACGCGCAAAGCCATCGTCAATAACATGCTCTCCATTCTGATCGCGCCGAACCGGATCGGTACCGCGCCCACTTACTTTCGTGAACTTGAAGAGATGATCACGTGGGTTCAAAGCCCTGCACCGGGCGCGGACCCCACCGTCCTTTTGCCGGGTGATCCCGAGCGGAAAACGCGAACGGAGCGGCTGCGCGATGGCATTCCGGTTGATCCGGCGACCTGGGCTCAAATTCTTTCGGCTGCGGGCGAAATTGGCGTCACATCGTCGTCACTTGAGGCGGCGGCGGGTCTTTAACCGACCCTTGCCTTGCTTTCGCCCTGTCGAGCCGTCATAGAACGGAACCATCTTCGCTCTGGTTGCCTTATATTGTCTTCATGACGGAACGCGCGTCTTCTTCTAAAACATCTGCCTCCGAACCGCCGAAAGAGCGGCAAGGCATAAATATTTTTGGTGGCATCGCCAGCGTTATTCTTTTTGGTGCTGCGCTTTACGTTCTCTATCGCGTTGCGGGGGAAGTGAAACCGGATGATGTGATTGCTGCGTTTCATAAAGCGGGACGTGAGCAAATCGGTCTCGCTGTTGTCTTTACGCTTTTGAGTTATCTGTTCCTCACCGGTTATGATGCTTTAGCAATGCGCCAATTGGCAATCAAAGCGCATCCACTTCGTATGGCTTTTGCGTCTTTCACGAGTTACGCGATTTCCTTCACGCTGGGATTTCCGTGGCTTACCGCAGGCGCAGTGCGTTATTGGATTTATTCAGCGACGGGTATTTCATCATCGAAAGTGGCGAGCCTCACTTTGATCGCCGGTATGACATTTATTCTTGGCATGGCCGCTGTTTTTGGCGTTGGGATGATTTGGCAGGCTGAAGCCATTTCATTCATCAATCAAGCCGCCGCTTTCGTTAATCAATTGATCGGTATGGCGGTGCTCTCCGGCATTCTTGTTTATCTCGTATGGGCGGCAGCCAAAAAACGCCACATGCGCATCAAGACCTTTTTGATTGAATTACCCACGCTTAATGTTTCACTCGGTCAATTGGCTTTAGGTGCAGCCGATGTGTGCGCGGCAGCGGCCGTGCTTTATGTGCTTCTTCCAGAAGGTCATGACATAGCCTTTGAGACTTTCGCTGCGGTCTATGCATTCGCTTGCATTCTTGGTGTCGTAAGTAATGCGCCGGGAGGCCTAGGCGTTTTTGAAGCCACGATTTTATTAGCCTTGCATAATTTACCGCGCGAAGGTGTGATCAGTGCACTGCTCCTTTTTCGCCTCTATTATTATCTTGGTCCTTTTGTGATCGCCGTGATTGCTTTGGCGCTTTATGAGATTGTCATCAGATTTTTAAAATTCCGTACGCGTATGTCGAGTCATGCAACAGATGAGTGAGGCGCCACACAGCATATGATACCGCTTCCGCTCTTATTGTCGGAAAGTCTGAATGCGCTTCCTGATCCTGTCATTTTGATTGATGGGCGTAAGACGATTATTTTTTTTAATCGAGCGGCTGCCACGGCGTGGCCTGCTTTGGTCAGTGGAATGCCGCTTTCTTTCACGCTTAGAGCGCCTGATCTTGTTGAGGCGATTGATGACGTCCTTGCTGATCGTACGCGTGAATGTGAAGGCATATTTTCAGAACGCCATCCGGTTGAGCGCGATTTTTCCTTCCGCCTTCGCGGATTTCATGACGAAGAGACTTTCTCTGCACGAAGCGCTCCGGCTGCTCTTGTCATTCTTCGCGATCTTACAGAGGCGCGGCGGCTTGAATCTATGCGTGTCGATTTCGTCGCCAATGCGAGCCATGAATTGCGCACGCCGCTTGCCTCATTGATCGGCTTTATCGAAACGCTGCAAGGCCCTGCGCGGGATGATCCTAAAGTACAGGCGTATTTTCTGTCGATCATGCGCGAGCAAGGACGACGCATGGCGCGGCTGATTGATGATCTTTTGTCTCTTTCACGCGTCGAAATGAGCGAACATCGTAGACCCATTGATCCTGTCGATCTCTCGTCTGTTGTTCAGCAATCGGTTGATACGCTCAGGCCTGTAGCTTCCGCACGCAGCGTAACGCTCGAAATTAAATCTCCCGATCAACCATTTATCATTCCCGGTGATCGCGATGAATTGTTGCGAGTCGTTGAAAATCTTGTCGAAAATGGCATCAAATATGGTCACACTGGCGGCCGTGTCGAAATTGATGTGCGACCGATACAGGGCGACGAGCCAGATGCTCTCGCTTTATCGATTCGCGATTTTGGTGATGGAATTGCCGCCGAACATCTACCGCGATTGACCGAGCGCTTTTATCGGGTTGATGCGTCCGTAAGCCGCGAAAGTGGTGGCACAGGATTGGGACTTGCAATCGTCAAGCATATTGTCAACCGCCATCGCGGAAGGCTCGTGATTGAAAGCGAGAAGGGCCGAGGCTCGGTCTTCCGGGCGATTTTGCCGCGCTCCGCATCATCGGCTTGATAATACTCGGTTGGGTGTTTTCCCAATATCTCCTAACTTTCTTTTTGGTGTCATAAATGTGTCATCGGGCGCGCATAGGACGGCACCATCGGGGTGAGTATGGCCTCGTGGTCCGGTGATCTGCCTTCGATGGCGTGGCCGCTGGGATCGACCCTAAAGTCCCCTTGTTGG
>VGCJ01000117.1 GCA_016870035.1 Alphaproteobacteria bacterium | reverse complement strand
AAGATAGTACTGTATTTGGCGCGTCGATTGCGGAGAATATCCGTTATGGCAAACCCGATGCCACAGATGCCCAGTTACGTGCCGCAGCCGAGCAAGCGATTGTCGATCAATTCGTGATGCAATGGCCCGAGGTCTATAAAACGCGCATCGGTGAACGCGGCATTACTTTGTCGGGCGGTCAACGTCAACGCATCGCGATTGCGCGCGCAATTTTAAAGGACGCACCGATCTTGCTGCTAGATGAAGCAACCTCCGCCCTTGATGCGGAAAGCGAAACGCTGGTGCAAGCCGCGCTTGACCGTTTGATGGAAGGGCGCACAACGATTGTGATTGCGCATCGTCTTTCAACCATCGTCAAAGCTGATCGCATTCTCGTGATGGATCAGGGCCGCATTGTTGAAGAAGGCGACCACACGACTTTGGTCGCGAAAGGCGGCCTATACGCGCGCCTTGCAGCCTTACAATTTGAAGCAGGACATTAGAGCTCACCGATCGGTGAGTTTCAATTCTATACGGCGGTTGCGCTTTAACGCGTCTTCACTCTCGCCCAATTCGATGGGTTGGAATTCGCCAAAGCCGGCCGCCATCAGCCGCGTTGGTTGAACACCCTTTGAGACGAGATATTGCACGACGGAAATCGCGCGCGCGGCGGATAATTCCCAATTCGATTTGAATTGGCCCGTGCCGGTCACGGGCTTTTTATCCGTGTGACCATCGACGCGAAGTATCCACGGGATATCGGGCGGAATTTCGCCATCAAGGGCAATCAATGCGGAAGCGAGTTTATCAAGTTCGGTTTTCCCTGCGGTACTGACCGCTGCAGAACCGACATCAAAAAACACCTCTGACTGGAAGACAAAGCGGTCACCAACGACACGCACATCAGAACGGTTCGAGAGAATTTGCCTCAACCGCCCAAAAAATTCCGAGCGATAGCGCGCGAGTTCCTGTACCTTTTGTGCAAGCGCCACATTAAGCCGCTGACCGAGATCAGCGATCTTGGCTTGGCTTTCCCGGTCACGCGCTTCCGAAGCGTTCAATGCATCTTCAAGTGCTGCGAGTTGTCGCCGGAGCGCATTGATTTGCTGATTAAGCGCTTCGACTTGCGCCAATGCGCGTGCTGAAATTTGTCGCTGCGCATCAAGATCGCGATTAAGCGACGCCATTTGTCCGCTTGCATCAGGCGCAGGCACCACACCGCCACTGCCCGCAAGCAAGCCCTCAAGTCTTTTGCGTTCTGTCTCGGACGCGTTCAACGTGTCGCCAAGAAGCGCGAGATTTTCTTCGAGATTTTTACGATTGA
Source organism: Alphaproteobacteria bacterium (assembly GCA_016870035.1). GTDB lineage: Bacteria > Pseudomonadota > Alphaproteobacteria > Rhizobiales > Beijerinckiaceae > CAIUPE01. Next base: position 4,130 of record VGCJ01000117.1, on the reverse strand, counting down.
CGCGCTCAAGCGCAAGAAGATCGGTAAGTTCGGAGATCTGCCGCGTGAGTTTTTGCAGTGCCGTGTCTTTATCCGTTACTTGTTGGCTTAAGAAAAACTGCGCCACCATGAAAACAGTAAGCAGAAAGACAATGGCAAGCACGAGCGTCGACAACGCATCGACGAAGCCGGGCCAGTAATCTATGCCTCGTTCACGACGGCCGATGCGGGCCATTCTTTAGCCCTTCCCGTCAATGGCTTTGTGAAGTGCGCTCAAGACAGATTTGATTTCAGCTTCGCGCGCCGCTTGCGCCTCGACCCAATCACGGATCAATTGCTGTTCAGCGCGCATATTGGTGACAAGCGATTGAATGCCGGCTGCCAGATTTTCAATCGCGGCAACATTGGCTGCTGCAAGGCTGGGTTCGGGCAAACCTGCGCTTGTTGCAACGGCAGGCTCACCTATTGTGGCTTCAGGCCCCGCAACGGAAGCAAGGAAGTTTTCAAGCTGTTCGTAAAACTGATTTTGCGATTGTCCCGCCTGCAAATCGAGAAAACCAACGACAAGCGAGCCGGCAAGACCAAAGAGCGATGAAGAAAATGAAATGCCCATGCCGCCCAAAGGCGCAGTGAGGCCGGCTTTCAATTCTTCAAACATCAGGGCGGCGTCGGAGCCCGTTTTCATCGATTGGATGACTTTACCCACCGAACCAACCGTATCGAGAAGACCCCAGAATGTGCCGAGCAATCCGAGAAAAACGAGAAGGCCGGTGAGATAACGTCCCGTATCACGCGTCTCGTCAAGACGCATACCGATTGTATCGAGAATGGCGCGCAGAGATAAAGGCGAGAGCGCTTCACGCTTTGAGCGACCGGCTAGCATACGCGCCATCGGCAAAAGCAGCACTGGTTCACGCTCGATCACAATGCCGCTATCACTCTCAAGAAACGCATTCGCCCATTCGATTTCACGATAAAGCCGCGTGACTGAACGGAAGGCGAGCACCATACCCACAATTAACACGCCAAAGATCAAGGCATTCAATGATGGGTTGGCGTTAAAGGCTTGAATGATTTGCCGGTAGAGAATGAATGCGATGAAGGCGCCGAGCACCAGAAACACCACCATCCGCACAAGATAGGCCGTAGGCTTTGTTAACGGCATCGTGTCATTCGAACGAAACATGCGTCCTCCCTGTCATATGCCCCATGTTCGCCGCTTCGCGCCAAAGGTTCAAGGTCTTGACAGATGAAAAAATGAACCTTGTTACCGCGTTGTCGCAAGCGTTGCGGAAAGCGTTTTATGCAGAGCGGCATTCCCCGCAATGAGGCTCAAACTATCAGGCTTGAAGTCTGATCCTGAGAAATCCGTGACGAATCCGCCTGCCTCACGCACCAAAACAACGCCCGCAGCAACGTCCCAACTGTTCAAACCGCCTTCCCAAAATCCTTCAAAGCGACCCGCGGCAACATAAGCAAGATCAAGCGCGGCAGATCCAAATCTGCGGAAGCTTGATGTCTTTACCATGACGGCGCCGACTTCTTTGAAAAATTGCGGAAAGCCCGCGCGGTTGCTTGGTGATACGCCAGTTGCCATCAAGGCATCGGCCATCTCGGTTCGACCTGAAACACGCAAACGACGATTATTCAAAAAAGCGCCTTTACCTTTCTCTGCAATATAAAGCTCATCTTTGATCGGATCATAAACAACGCCAGCGACATAAACACCGTCGCGTTCAAGCCCTAATGAAATTGCGAAATGCGGAACGCCGTGAAGAAAGTTCAAAGTGCCATCGAGCGGATCAATATGCCAACGATGCGATGAGTCTTTACCTTCGACAATGCCACCTTCTTCCATCACAAAACCAAAATCAGGTCGCGCTTTGAAAAGTGACTCATGAAGAATTTTTTCGGATTTGTGATCGGCCGCCGTGACAAAATCATGCGCGCCTTTGCGCGAGACCTGAAGATTTTCAACTTCGCCAAAATCGCGACGCAAACTTTTTGCGGCTTTCATGGCAGCATCGACCATCACAGTCATAAGCGGAGAACGGATCACGGCTTTACCCTTTCAAACAGCGGCGGCGATATGCGGACGTCGAAGAGGGCCGTCCATTGCCACGAAGATCATGCTAGACCATGTCCGAGGGTTGCCGGTCAAGAGTTCCCGTTCGACGGAGAAGAGCTCGCGCTTACCGCTCGGGACGATGAGCAGAAATGATCGCCTGATACAAATCTTTGAGTGCCTTTGACGCGTCATAAGACGAGGCAACAATATTAGGCGCGAAGGCAACAAATTCCGCGCCTGTTTCAGCGAGCGCCACGGCCATCTCGTGATCGGTCGCAAAGGCCACACAAGGTGTTTGGAAGAGTTCCGCCCACCAGGCGGCCCGCTCAAGCACTGCGGATGACAACGGCAAAGATCCATCCGCACGCTGCTCACCAAACATCACATAATCGGTGCCAGCTTCGGCAGCCTCCATTGCATCGTGACGCGCTTTCAATCCACCAACACCCACAATCCGATCAAGCGGTCTTAACACCGCAAGCGCTTCTGAAAGTGAAGCGGTGCTTGTGAGGTGAACGCCATCGGCACCTGTGCGCGCGACCAGCTCAAAGGCGTCAACCAAGAGCAACGCGGCATTATGTTTTTGAACAATCGCGGCAACGGATTTTGCGTGATTGATGCGGGCACGATCATCACTCCCAGTTACCGGAAGGATGACCGCATCAAATGGTAATGCTTCAACAAGGGGGGCTAAACGCGCACAGAGCGCGTCGGTATTTTCTTCCGAAGGCGCAAAAAGAATGAGACGCGCGGCATCACTCATGATTACAAATCCCGCGAGTTTCTTTGTCTCTTATCCGAAGACCGGGTCGAGTTTGCCGGCAGCATAGAGTTTCGCCATTTCAGCAAGCGTATGAATCTTGCCAAATTTTGATGCTTTGCGAGCGGTGCCGAATTCTTCAAAGCGCTGCTTGCAGAGTTTTGTCATCGCATCCATGGCAGGCTTTAAATATTTGCGCGGATCAAATTCGCCCGGATTTTCAGCAAGTGCTTTGCGCACCTGACCCGTCATCGCCATCCGATTATCGGTATCGATATTCACCTTGCGCACGCCATTCTTGATGCCGCGCTGAATTTCTTCCACCGGTACACCCCAAGTCTGCGGCATTTTTCCGCCGTAGGCGTTAATGATGTCCTGCAAATCCTGCGGCACGGATGACGAACCATGCATCACAAGATGCGTGTTTGGCAGCAAGCGATGAATTTCTTCGATCACATTCATCGCGAGGATCGCACCATCTGGCTTGCGTGTGAATTTATACGCGCCATGTGATGTGCCCATGGCAATCGCGAGCGCATCAACTTTTGTGGTACGCACAAATTCGACCGCTTCTTTTGGATTCGTGAGAAGCTGATCATGCGAGAGCTTGCCTTCAAAGCCGTGGCCATCTTCCTTCTCGCCTTCACCGGTTTCGAGCGAACCAAGCACACCCAATTCACCTTCAACCGAAATACCGCCGAGATGCGCCATATCTGTCACGCGCTTGGTGATGCTGACATTGTATTCCCAGTCGCCTGGAGTCTTGCCGTCTTCTTTCAACGAACCATCCATCATCACCGATGTGAAGCCCGCTTGAATAGCGGTCATGCAGGTCGCGGCGTTGTTACCATGATCAAGATGAACGCAGATTGGAATCTGCGGATAGATTTCGGTCAACGCATCCATCATATGTTTCAACATAATATCATGCGCATAAGAACGCGCACCGCGTGAGGCTTGCAAAATCACCGGTGCGTCGGTTTCCGCCGCGGCCGCAAGGATCGCATTCGCCTGTTCCATATTGTTGATGTTGAATGCAGGCACGCCATAGCCGTGTTCAGCCGCGTGATCGAGCATTTGTCTCATTGTTATGCGTGCCATAATCCTAAATCCCCTTTTGTCTTTTCGACGATTTACAAATCACTTTGTGTTTATGAGCGTCTCAATGCATCAACGCCGGGCAATGGCTTGCCTTCAAGCCATTCGAGGAACGCGCCGCCCGCCGTTGATACATAGGTAAAATCATCAGCGGCGCCTGCATGATTGAGCGCGGCGACCGTATCACCACCGCCTGCAACCGAGAGAAGCTGACCGGCTTTGGTG
>VGCJ01000116.1 GCA_016870035.1 Alphaproteobacteria bacterium | reverse complement strand
TGGATGATCAATGGATTGAAACGCGGCCGACCTTTGGCCTCATAAATGCCGGCAACGGCCAATGCATTCGTTGCATCGGCCCCGAGCCCATAGACGGTCTCGGTTGGAAAGGCGACAAGCTTGCCCGCGCGCAACAATGCACCTGCCTCGGCACAACCGGCAGGGTCCGCACCCAAATAATGGGTTTTGCGATCGGACATAAAGACACCTCGACAACAGCTGACCGTGCTTTATCGCGTTGCCCGCCAAAGGGCTACCGTGCAATTCGTAGGGCCTTGGCGTAATGTGAGGCTAGCACATTTTTGAACTCGGAATTCCGTCGATGAGTTTTACCGCCCCCGTTGCCGATATCACTTTTCTTGCAAAGCTTTTCGGCCTTGATCATCTCGAGGCCGAGGGGCTCGCACCAGAGCTCGCCGATGGTTTGGCAGAAGCGGTTCTGGAAGAAGCGGGAAAATTCGCAACCGACCGGATCGCGCATTTGAACCGTGTGGGCGACACGATCGGCGCGCGTTTTGACAAGGGCCATGTCACCACCGCGCCCGGATGGATCGAAACCTATCGCGATTGGGCCCACGGCGGATGGAATGGATTGACGGCCTCCGTTGACCATGGCGGCCAAGGACTGCCGCATCTCTTACATCTTGCCTGCTCGGATATGTGGACCTCGGCATCGATGGCTTTCATGCTTGGGCCCATGCTTACCTCCGGCGCGATTGATGCGCTCGCTGCGCATGGCTCAGATGAATTGAAGCGCATCTATCTTCAGAAGCTCGTATCCGGTGAATGGATGGGCACGATGAATTTGACCGAGCCGCAAGCCGGATCAGATGTTGGTGCGTTGAAAACGCGTGCTGAACGCGCAGCCGATGGTACTTATCGCATCACAGGTCAAAAAATTTATATCACCTATGGCGAACACGATATGACGGAGAACATCATCCATCTCGTGCTCGCGCGTTTACCTGACGCGCCGCAAGGTTCACGTGGAATTTCGTTATTTCTCGTTCCCAAATTTCTCGTCAATGCGGATGGCTCCTTGGGCGCACGCAATGATGTGCGATGCGCTGGCCTTGAATCAAAACTCGGCATTCATGGCTCACCCACTTGCACCATGATTTATGGAGATGAAGGCGGCGCCATCGGCTATCTTATTGGTGAAAAAAATTGCGGTCTCAATGCGATGTTCACGATGATGAATGCTGCACGGCTTGGCGTAGGCTTGCAAGGTGTGGCGATTGGCGAACGCGCCTATCAACTCGCAATTGCTTATGCAAAAGAACGCAAACAAGGCCGCGCACTCCATACAAAAAATGAAGGATCAAGCGCCATCATCGAACACGCCGATATTCGCCGCATGTTGATGCTGATGCGGGCAAAAACTGATGCTGCACGCGCGATTTGTTATATGACAGCAGCGGCGATTGATCGCGCGCATCGTGAAAAAGATCCGCAGAAGAAAAAACAAGCAAAAGAACGCGTTGCCCTTTTGACACCAGTTGCGAAATCTTGGTCCACTGATATTGGTATTGAGGTGGCTTCACTCGGCATTCAAATTCATGGCGGTATGGGTTTCATTGAAGCCTCGGGCGCCGCTCAACATTTACGTGATGCGCGTATCGCCGCGATTTATGAGGGCACGAATGGCATTCAAGCCATTGATCTTGTCACTCGCAAAATCACTCTGTCCGATGGACAAGCGATCAATGATCTCATCCGTGATCTGATGGATGTGCTTGATGATTTAGATGAGTCAAACCGACCAGGCTTCGGCGCGACATCGGATCACCTCTCCGAAGCGCTCGGCGCTTTTGAACGTGCAAGCCTCTTTATGATCGATGCGGCAAAAACAAAGCCTGTAGAAGCGCTCGCTTCAGCCAACGCCTATCAAACACTTTTCGGAATCGCACTTGGCGGGGTGGCGCTTGTCAAAGTTGCTCTTGCAGATCAAGGCCCCACTGCCGAAAAACGTATCGCGCTAGCAAAATTCTTTGCTGAGCAAATTGCACCGGAAACAAGCGGGCTTGAAAAAATCGTCAAAAATGCTGCATCCGCTCTTGCCACAATCGACTCTGTGCTCTTCGCATGAAATCATACGCTGATGTGTGGACGTTTCGCTCTCACTGTCACGCCTGCCGATGTACAAGTGCTTTTCGGCTATGACGACATGCCGAATTTCCTACCGCGGCAGAATATAGCGCCGACTGAACCGATCGCCGTTGTCACTTATGAAAATGGTAAGCCTCATTTTCGCTTAATGCGTTGGGGTCTTATGCCCGCTTGGGTCAAAGAGACAGACAATTTCCCCACGCTCTTTAATGCGCGCAGTGAAACCATTGCGTCAAAACCTGCGTTTCGTGCAGCCGCACGTCATCGTCGATGTTTAATTCCCGCTAATTGGTTTTATGAATGGGCGCATCTCGGTAAAATCAAAATGCCCTATCGGATCATGCGCAAAGATCACAAAGTCTTTGCGATGGCCGGCCTATGGGAAACATGGCCGGCCTATGGGAGACCTATATTCATCCCAATGGATCGAAGATTGATACCGCAACAATTGTCACAACCGATGCGAATGGCACGGTGAGCGTACTTCATAATCGTATGCCGGTCATTCTTGACGAAAAAGATTTTGCAACTTGGCTGGATGCCGAGTTAAACGCGCCCGAAAAAATTGTACATCTGATGGTGCCTGCTTCGGATGAGCTTTTGATGATTGAGGCTTTTGATCCGCATCGAGGAAAAATTGAAGCGGATGCGGCCAACGAGAAAAAGCCAGCACGCAAAAAAGAAAAATCAGACGGTCAAGCGAGTTTATTTTAGTTTTTGTGAGCGAGATACTTATCGCTAAAGCACCTTGCCTGGATTCATTCGATCCTCAGGATCAATCATCGCTTTGATATGACGCATCATAGCAAGCACATGTGAATCTTTGGTTACGGCAAGCTGCGCGCGTTTAACCTGACCGATACCATGCTCTGCTGAAACAGAGCCTTTACGCTCTACGACATGGCGATAAACGAGCGCGTGAAGCCTCTCACCATGTTTTGCATAAGAAGCTTCATCCATATTTTTTGGCGCTTGCAAGTTAAAATGCAAATTGCCATCCCCCACATGACCAAAAACACATGGCCTCACACCTGGTAGATCTTCATTAATCTCCGCACAAACTCTCTCAATAAAATCAGGGATTTCGGTAATCGGTACGGAAATATCATGCTTGATCGAAGGCCCTTCACGCACCTGCGCCTCAGGAATAGATTCACGAATGGCCCAAAACGCATCGCGCTGCGATAGCGATTCAGAAATCACGGCGTCATCCACATAACCGGCTTCTATCGCTTCGCTCAGCCATAAAGCGGCTTTCTCATGCGCATCATCTGAATCAAAAAATGAAAATTCCGGCATAACATACCACTCATGCGGCTCCGTTAAAGGATCGCGAAGGCCGGGAATATGAGTGAGCGCGATCTCAATGGCAAAGCGCGGCATCAACTCGAAGGTCGTGAGCGAGGGGCCTGCATTATTTTTAAGATGATGAAAGAGTTTCAAAGCTTCACGCGGCGATTTCACACCGCAAAATCCCGTATGCCGCGCGCGTGGCAAAGGAAATAATTTCAAACTCGCTGCCGTAATCACACCGAGCGTGCCTTCGGCCCCCAAGAAAAGCGACGCAAGATGATAGCCTGTATTATCTTTACGCAAGGTTGTGAGTGTGTTGAGCAGAGTGCCATCCGGCAAAACAATTTCGAGACCCAAGACGAGATCGCGCATTGTGCCATAGGTTAATGCCGCTGTACCGCCTGCGTTGGTCGCAATCGCGCCGCCAACCGTTGCCGTACCCTCAGAAGCAAGCGATAGGGGAAAAAGCCGTCCAACCTCTTCGGCTTTGTCTTGAAGCACCGCAAGCGTTGCCCCCGCTTCAACGATCACCGTATCGGAATTTGGATCAATCGCGCGAATGCGATTCATACGTTGAAACGATAAAAGAATTTCATCGCCACGCCCAAGCGGAACGCTGCCACCCACAAGGCCCGTATTTCCGCCTTGCGGAACAATGGCGAGCGCGTGCTCCTTCGCTAATCGCATCACCGCGATCACTTCATCTGTCGTTGAAGGACGCACAACGCAAAGCGCTCGACCCGTATAGCGCTTTCGCCAATCCGTCAGATAAGGCGCCATCATCGTATCGTCAGTGATGACATGCGATGCACCAAGGAGCGCAGAAAGACCCGAAATCACCTGTTCACGACTCGGCATCATCTTGATGTTTCCTAACCCAACAAACGACGTTTGACTTTTGCTTTGGTCGGCTCGCGCTCAAAAAGCGCCACCGTTTCGCAGTGCGTCGAATAGCGAAATTGATCGATCACACTCACTGTACCAAGTCGATAGCCTCCGGCAAGAAGAAGTGCGGCATCGCGCTGAAAACTGCCGAGATGACAGGAAACAGAAATGACCCGCGGCACCGAGGATGATGCCAAGAGGCGCATTTGCGCCTCTGCCCCCGCGCGTGGCGGATCAATGACGATATGATCAAACACGTTTAATTCTTGCGGCACGAGTGGCCGCCGAAACAGATCACGTGTCTCGGTTGTGATGGGTTTCAAACCGGCGACATCACGCGTCGCGCGGGCAATCGCGTGGATTGACGACGCTTCGGCCTCAACGGCATGGACAGAAGCGTGTTCGGCAAGACGCAAGGAAAATGTGCCTATCCCTGCAAATAGATCCGCAACGCGCTTTGGTTCTTTCAGATGCGAAAGCACTTCGTGTTGTAATGCCGCCTCACCCGCTTCTGTCGCTTGAAGAAATGAACCGGGTGGCAAGATCAGATCGGCTTTTCCGATGTGAAGTTTCGGCGTGCGACGTTCAACAATAACATCCCCATGCAAAGACAAACGTGCGAGATCGAGTGCTTCTGCCTCAAGCGTGAGCTTCATCCTTAACTCAGGAGACGCTGGCCCATGTCCACGAATATCAACATCCAAACCGCTAAGAGTCGCAGTCACCGCTAAATCAATCGGCTTATCATTTTTGAGAACGATCCGCGCCAGCGGCTTTAACAAAAAGGCACTTTTTTTTAGAGACGGAATAAGTACGGGACATTCTTCAAGATCAATGATCTCATGCGATTTTTGCCGCATAAAGCCGATGATGATTTCATCATCTCTTCGTCTCGTATGAAATGTGACACGACGGCGCCCTTTGCCATGCGCCTCAATGAAAGAACTCACACGATCGGAAAGTCCCAGCGGCGCAAGCGTTGTTTCAACCATTGCTTTTTTCCATTTTGTGTAAATCTCATCATCTACTTCTTGGATGACACATCCACCGCATTGTCCGAAGACAGAGCAGAAGGCTTTCACACGATGAGGCGATGGTGTTTCCAAATCGAAACTGTTTTCAGAATTCATTCTGAACACGTCGCCCGGAATGCTACGCGCGAT
>VGCJ01000115.1 GCA_016870035.1 Alphaproteobacteria bacterium | reverse complement strand
TTGAGCTTTCGCACTGGCAACCGCCGCAGAATAAACTCTTGCTATTAGGACCAAGTGCCGGATGGTGTTTACCGAGTGATTTTTTAACGCGGTTTCACTCAATCCATGCGATTGATCTTGATCCTCTGGCGGAGCGGCTTTTTCGCTTCAATCATGGTCGCGTCTTGCAGCGCATGGATGTGAAGTTAACGTTTGAACTTGAAAATATCTTCACGTCTTTTGATACGCTGCTTGATCGCTATCATGACCACACAATTTTGTTCCCCAATATGCTTGGCCAACATATTTATCACATGGCCGATACGGATGCCGCTCGCCTTGAGATTGAATCCTTGAAGATGAAACTTCATGATCGGCATTGGGCCTCAATCCATGATCGGCTCTCTGGTAAAATTCAAAGTGGCAGGCCCCTGCCCTCACCAATGCGCATCAATGAGGCCATCAAACCGGATCGTCTCGCCGAGACTCTGGGCCTCACCGGCGATTGGGTTGATCACCAAACGACCCAAGTTCTGCCGGAGGAGGGTGAAAGGCAAATTGTTGGTTGGCGTCTGCTTGACGATTGGATGCATATTGTTGAAATCGGCAGCGTATCCCCAAATTAAAGCCTGAGCCCGAACTTCTTCTGGTCAGCCCCTCCTTTCATCGGTAAAGTTCTTCCTCTATCTCGCGTCAAATGCACTCACAACATTTAGGACACGCCCTCATGGATATGTCAGGAACCCAACGCATCGAAGCCTCACGCGAAGCGGTTTATGCGGGCCTCAATGATGTCGAAGTGCTGCGCCAATGTATCCCCGGCTGCGAAAGCGTCGAGAAAACCGGCGAAAACGAATTGGCCGCAAAAGTCACGCTGAAAATCGGGCCCGTTAAAGCCTCTTTCACGGGCAAGGTGACTCTCTCCAATCTCGATCCGCCCAATGGCTACACGATCTCCGGCGAAGGCTCTGGCGGCGCGGCCGGCTTTGCCAAAGGCGGTGCCAAAGTGACGCTTGAAGCGGATGGGGACGCTACGATACTGACCTACACGGTTGACGCGCAAATCGGCGGCAAATTAGCGCAACTGGGCGGCCGTTTGATCGACGCCACGGCCAAAAAACTCGCCGGTGATTTCTTCGAAAAATTTAGCGCCGTTGTCGCCCCGCCCGCTGAGGACGCCGAGCCACAAAAGAAAAAAGGCCTTCTCGGCAAATTGATTGGCTAAATGGATTTACTCCGACGCGACCGCGAGCCGACAAGACGCTGACGCGAACACGACAGACAGGCGCCGAGCTCTATGAGACGCCGCTGTCATGACATTTGATTGCAAGGCCCCATTAGCCATGTCCCGTCGTCATGCCCTCATTCGTGAGATCGCACCGCATCAGCCCGAAACGGTTATGCGAGCTTTCGAGGGACTGAACGACCTTGCCTTTCTCGACAGCGGTTCCTCGCCATCAAATCTTGCGCGCTGGTCCTTCGTGGCGGCTGACCCCTTCGCACGCTTTAACGTGAAAAATGGCCAAGCTTTCTGGCAGGGACAAAAAATTCCAGGAGATGCGCTCAATGTTTTGCGTGAAAAATTTTCAGCGTTCTCACTAACGCGCGATCAAGAAACCATTCCCCTTTTAAGTGGCGCTATCGGTTTCATCTCTTATGAGATGGGCAAAACCTTTGAACACATTCCGACGATGCCAGCTGAAAAATCTAATGAGTTCGGCCTATCTTTTGGTTTTTATGATGTGGTCTTTGCTCATGATGTGGTGAATGACAAATCCTATCTCATCTCCTCAGGCTTTCCCGAACTTTACGAAGCCCGCCGCCTCGCACGCGCTGAAGAACGGCTCAAATTTTTTGAAAATCGTCTGTCACACCTAGCGCGCAAATTAAAAGTTAATCCACCGATCAAGGAATGGACATCCAATTTCTCCAAACTATCTTATGAACAAGCGGTGAGCGACGTCATCGAAGCGATTTTGCGCGGCGATATCTTTCAAGCCAATCTCTCGCAATGCTTTCGAGCGGAACAACCGCAAGATTTTGATCCGCTTAGCTTTTATCTCCATTTGCGTCAAATGAGCCCCGCGCCTTTTGGCTCATATCTAATTTGTGGTGATCATATATACGCTTCAAACTCACCGGAGCGCTTTTTAAAACTTGATAACAGCGGCAATGTTGAAGCGCGGCCGATCAAAGGCACCGCACCGCGATCAAAGAATTTAGAAGAAGATCGCGCTTTTGCCCATGCACTTTTACGTTCTGAAAAGGACCGTGCTGAAAATACGATGATTGTCGATCTTTTACGCAATGATCTATCGCGCATCGCACAATCGGGCAGCGTACGGGTTCCAACGCTTTGCGGGTTGGAAACCTACGCCAATGTGCATCATCTCGTGTCAATCGTCGAAGCAAACTTAAAATCCGACAAAGATATGTTCGATGTGATCCGCGCAACTTTTCCGGGCGGCTCAATAACAGGCGCACCCAAAATCAAAGCGATGGAGATCATCGCAACTCTCGAGAAAATACCTCGTGGCGTCTATTGCGGCTCCATCGGTTATCTCTCCTTTGACGGATCAATGGATTTAAACATCGCGATCCGCACAGCAACGATTACACCCAATGAAATCATGTTCTCAGCCGGTGGCGGTATCACTTTGCTCTCTGAACCGGAAGCCGAGTATCGAGAAACACTCATAAAGGCTGAACGACTTTTAAAGGCCTTTGGTAGCGAGGGGGTGAAATGAACCTCCTCATTCTCGATAATTATGATAGTTTTGTTTTCAACATCGTTCGTTATTGCGAGGAACTTGGCGCAACAACGCGCGTGAAGCGTAATGATGCACTCACTGTAGACGATGTTAAAGCTTTGGAGCCCGATGCGATAATTCTCTCCCCCGGACCCTGTGGCCCCGATGAAGCCGGCATGTCGCTTGATCTGATTAAAAGGCTTTCGGGTCAAATTCCGATCCTCGGGGTCTGTTTGGGGCATCAATGTATCGGCGCAGCCTTTGGCGGCGCTGTCACGCGTGCAAAAACGCCGATGCATGGACGCGCTTCACCCATACTTCATGATGGGACCGGCGTTTTTGAAAAACTGCCTAACCCTTTTGAGGCCGGACGCTATCACTCTTTGATTGTTGATCTTCCAGAAACGAGTGCTCTCAAAGTGATCGCCAGATCGCCCGATGGCGAAATTATGGGACTTTCGCATCGCACCCATCCAACGCATGGCGTACAATTTCATCCCGAATCAGTTTTGACCACGCATGGCTACGAAGTGATCGATAACTTTCTAACCCTCGCCAAGGATTTTAAATCACATGTTGTGGCATGATGGTAAAATCCTTAATGAGTCAGAAGCGCTGCTGACAGTGAATGATCGCGGCGTAAGTTTGGGCGATGGCCTTTTTGAGACATTACCGGCATTCAATGGAAAAGCCTTTTTAAAACACGAACATATCGCGCGGATGAAAGCGAGCGCAGAATATTTTTCAATTTCTTTCGATCAAAAAAAAATTGAGCGTGCGATCGATGAACTCTCTAAGGCAAATAAAGAGCCAAGTATTATCAGGGTTACACTCACGCGCGGTGTTGGTGAAAGAGGCATTGCTTTTCCAAAAGAACCAAAGCCGGAAATTTTTGCCACACGTAACGACTGGAATAATACACTCGCCTTTCAGAAAATCAGTCTCGCAACTTCAGCTGTTCGTCGCAACGCTACAAGCCCAACATCGCGTCATAAAACTCTTTCCTATCTTGATAATGTGATGGCGCTTGCGGAAGCGCAAAAAAAACAAGCTCATGACGCTTTGGTGCTTGATCAAGACGGGCATGTCGCCTCAACGAGTATGGCAAACCTTTTCGCGGTTTCGGGCCGCGAGCTTCTTACACCGCAGAAAGGCGCTCTTCTTCCGGGAATTATAAGGGATTTTGTTATCGAAACGGCGCGAAAGCTAGGACTCACGGTGATCGAAAAACATCTTCACTTGCGCGATCTTTTGGCTGCTGATTTAGTCTTCTCGACAAATTCTGTCCGGCTCATGACAATGATCACCATGATTGATGGCAATACATTAAATCAGAAATCAGCGGCTCACCATCTCGATTTAGAAAATGCTCTGAAAGATCGGCTTTTTGCCGATACCGGCTATCGGATATAGATTATGACCTATTATAAAACTGATCTCGCTTTTACAGGCGACAACAAAGGCAGTTCGTTTGAACCGACTTATTCGGGTGCTCTGTCTTTTATGCGCAGACGCTTTACGCGTGATCTCGCGTGCGTTGATGCTGTGGTCTGGGGCGTTCCTTATGATTGCGCCACATCAAATAGACCGGGTGCGCGTTTTGGACCGCAAGCGATCCGTCGGGCGTCTGCGATTTTTGATGGCGATCCGCAATATCCCTCTTCAAAAGATCCATTTGAAACTTTGACTGTCATCGATTGGGGAGACTGCGTAATCGATCATGCGCGCCCACAAAACGCGCAACACTTCATCTCACAGACGACAGATCAAATTCTCTCCAGCGGCGCTCATCTCGTCACTCTTGGCGGCGACCACGCCATCACGCTTCCTCTCTTGCGCGCGCATGTCAAAAGACATGGACCCCTCGCACTTGTCCAGTTCGATGCACATCAGGACACGTGGGACGCAGGACCTGAAGGATTTTCGCATGGCAGTTTTGTGAGCGAAGCCGTGCGCGAAGGTTTGATTGATGTAAAGCATTCGATTCAAATCGGCATACGTACCATCGCGCCTGAGACATGCGGTCTAAAAATCATTGACGCCTATCAGTGCCAAGAGATCGGCATAAAGGGTATCATTGATACCATTCACGATCGTGTCGGTTCAAAACTTGCTTATCTCACGGTCGATATTGATGTGCTTGATCCTGCCTTTGCACCCGGAACGGGAACGCCCGTCTCTGGAGGCCTTACATCCGCGCAACTGCTCATGACGTTGAATAAAATCATGGATCTTGATTTTCGCGGCATGGATGTTGTGGAAGTTGCGCCCGCCTATGATCACGCCGATATCACAGCGATCGCTGCCTCAACAGTCGTGCAACATTATGTACAGGCCCTAGCAGAAAAGAAGAGATAAGTAAGTTTTAAGCTCACAACCGATCTCGTAACGCGTACCATGTCATCGCTAAAGCGAGTGTTGGTGCACGGAACATACGCCCTCCCGGAAAGGGTGGAGCAGGCAATTTCGTGAAGATATCAAATCGCTCAACTTCACCCGCAATCGCCTCGGCAAGAAGTTTACCGGCAAAACTCGCGGTTCCCACACCCTGCCCCGAATAGCCGCAAGACGTATATAGTCCGCGCCTCAACCTTCGAATATAGGGCAAACGCTTCATGGTCACTGCTAGCGTCCCACCCCATGCATAATCAATTTTTACATCCGCTAATTGCGGATAAAGTTTCAGCATATGAGGGCGTACAAAGTTTTTAATGTCGGACGGAAATCTTGTGCTATAAGTTTCACCGCCACCGAACA
>VGCJ01000114.1 GCA_016870035.1 Alphaproteobacteria bacterium | reverse complement strand
GGTTTAATCTAAAATAATATATTATAAATTAAGTAGCAATTAGAGGGATTATTACGAATGATCCTAAAAAGATTATTCCGAGTACGAAAAAACCCTAAATACAATTATTTTTGTTAATTCTTTAGAAGGGGATAAGACACTCTTACGGCGTATATTTACACTAGGATCCTTTAAAATAGAACCCATTTAATGGTTTAACATAAGAAAAAGACGCGGAATTGATTGATAATGTTTAATTTTTGAAGTGGCGCGTTTTACCACAAGGCTGGCATGACGGATTAACTATCTAATCACAAGGAGACGTTGTGAAATTTATGGATCGGTTTCTCAGAAGTTTGTTGATCGTTGTTGGAATCTCAAATACCGCCTTAATCCAAACCGCAATAGCCCATCCGCATGTCTGGATTACGATGTCACAAACGATTCTGTTTACCCCTGACGGGCAATTAACAGGCGTTCAACATCGTTGGGTATTCGACGAAGCCTATTCGGTCTTTGTAGTTCAAGGCGTTACAAGAGAAAAAGATGGAAGGATCGGGGCAGCTGCTCTTGCGCCTTTGGCCAAAGTCAATACGGCTGATCTTAAAGATTTTAACTATTTTACGACCCTCAAGAGCGATGGAAAAAGTCAAGAATTCAGCGAGCCGAAAGATTACACATTCGAATTTGACGGCAAGCAGATTATTTTCATTTTCACCCTACCGCTGAAAGAAGCGGTCAGACCCGGACGGACAACTGTCATAGAAATTACCGATCCGACCTATTTCGTTTCTTTTCGTTTTGCCGATATTCCCGAACCAGCATTACTAAATGCACCAATAAAATCGTGTGCGGTAATTGCCAAGAGACCACCGGAAGATCCAGAACCGGTTGGTCAACCTTTAAGTGAAGTAATATTCAACTCGCTTGCGACGAACAAACAATTTGGATTGCAATTCGCATCCCGAATAATTCTGGCCTGCTGAAAGATTAGCTATGTCCACACATCACGCAATGCCTGTTTCAACCGCCATTCGTATCAAGGCTTTAGCAATCGCTATTCTCAGTATCGGAATTGTATTAATAATTGGCGCAGGAATTAGTGATTGGATTACAACGATAACCGCTTCTGCCCAAAAAAGTCCCTTCAGCGTCGGGATTATTGAGGGGGGCGGCGCAACTACCGGGCTTGCTGCTCTAATCCTAAATGTTCAAGAACGCTTTTCGAAAGCAATGACGTCAAGTCTCATACTGTTTCGCGATGGTGAAACCGGCCTATTTTTGTTAATTGGTCTTGGCTTTGCTTACGGCGTATTTCACGCCATAGGGCCTGGTCATGGAAAGGCTGTCATAGCTGCTTATGCATTTTCTCATGAAAAGGCGATAGGCCGAAGCGTCGGTATGGCGAGCGCCGCTGCAGCCCTTCAAACCATTGTGGCAGTGACACTTGTGACGGTTTTTTCCGTCATCATCAATGTCACAGCACCAACTATGAAAAATGCTAGTCACTTAATCGAGATCGTGAGTTTTCTTGCGATCGCTATCGTCGGTGTCATTTTACTTTGGAATAAATCTAAAGATTTCGCTTTCCAATTTTCTTCGATGACAAATACACAAAATCAAAAACATCAAGTTTATAATGATCTAAACGATTATCACACGCACCAAGATAGTCACGGGCACATCCACGCGCCAATTGTGCCTGCTGGCTCGGATTTGAAGCATGTTATATCCGCGGTATTTGCGGCGGGTATCAGACCTTGCTCTGGCTCAATTCTGATATTGGTTTTCGCACTGTCACAAAATCAATTCTATGCTGGAATCTTAGGGGCGATTGCAATCGGTATCGGAACTGCCATTACAACGAGCGCTCTTGCAATTTTTTCAATTCTTTTGAAACAAGCGGCCACGAAACTCATCAAAAAACAAGACACAATTCATGCTTCCCTGATCATAACTATTATAGAGGCTCTTGCTGCTGCATTTGTGTTCATACTTGGCGCAAGTCTTCTACTGGCAAGTCTATCGGCTAGGTTTGAAACGGGATAAATCATTCAAATCCTTTGATTTGTGATGAAACCTACCACAAACTTTTCTCGGCAAATTAGCCGTATGTTTTTTTGAATCAAAGAACTACCATTGATCCCTCCCATTAGCACCAGAATAATAGCTCAACTTTAGGGGGCTAAGACAACATTGTCCCCTCGCCTCACGCTATTAATCGAATTATACATGAACTCATCATCGACAAAGTCAAGATTTTCTAAGCATTGAATAAGAAGATAAAAAATTAAAAAAAATGAGCCGTCTATATGATCATTATCGACTCTCTTCATAGATTCGCGGATGTTTTTTTTGATAGCTTGCGGAGCCTACAGACAATTCAACGTGTTTTGGTTGGAGCTGCCAAAGATTTGGTATGCCGCTCTGTAGCTATTTGGAAAAAATAAATTTGGTTTCATTCAAACGCTTCAAAAAGTTGTAAAAATAAATCTCGCAAGAGTGTGATCTAGCTTGCGCAGATATAGGGTTAGATAATCTCGCTATTATCAACTCCGATTGAACGTGACTTTGCCGATGAAAGTTTTTCAGATGTAGATTTCAGTGCTGCACGAAGATCGATTTAAGGTCTCTTGCCGTTGTCATTACTCTACTCGCTAACATCAGATGAATTGAATGATCAACCCCTTCAACATAAGTTTTCAAATGACTCTAATCTGATCCTGTTCTATGGAACAGCAATTAAAACCAAGAGTTAATGACACTTTCAATCCAATCTCTTTGTGGGGAGATCAGAGGCCCTTGCGTGTAGACCCCACAGTCAGATCTTCCCTTTCCTGTGGTCCATGCCGTAATTCCAATAATCGAACCATTATGGATCAAGGGACCGCCGGAATCACCATGACACCCACCAGCACCCGCCGATAGCGGATCTTCAAGCCAGAGAATGATTTTGCTTTTCCCATAAGGTTCGATCACCGAAAGAGTTGCGCTTCTAAATTTTCCAAGAGCCTTAGAATTTTTTTCATCACTCAATCCGTATCCTGCCACGATAACAGGATCCCCAACCGATAATTCCTGAACATCCGAAAGTGCAATCGGCCAGAATTGTGAAGGCAATGGTTCTGAAAGTTTTACAAGCGCCATATCAATAGAAATGCTTCTATTTTTCATAGCTTTAGAATTATACTGCGGATGTATTTTTAAATGTTTTGGTTGTACGAGTATCGGGACATTATTCTCGTCACGCCAATGAATACGCCAATCTGATGCTGTTGCAACACAATGAGCGGCAGTCAAAACAATATCTTGACGAATAACAACACCACTACAAACATTGCCGCGATTATCAAGAACCATAACTGAATTGTGAATAAAACTTTGATCAGCATTACCTTGAACAACTGCATGGACAAGACGATTTGAAAAAACAATAAAGAATACAGAGAGCCCTGCCACAACAATTAATTTTAAAAAACTTTGGAGATTAGGGAACATCATATCAATTCATATCCACGAATATGCCATTCTTAACTATAGGCAAAATATCACTCAGAGTCTCATTTTAATAGTTTTTAAAATCTAAGTCTGGATTTTCCAACAGAATTTATTAGCGAATTATATGATATTTTCTATGGATTGATATTATCGTTTTCTGCTTTTTTGCTTTAAAGGCCACGATAAAGGCCAATCTTTTATTCGATCTGGAAAATCTTCAAAGGGTAAATCGGTTTCAGAGGCAAAAAGACGTCCCTTTACAGAAATTCCAGCTTCTATCACCGTTTCGGATCGACCTGAAATCAAAGGATGCCAGTTTTCTAATGGTTTTCCTTCCGCAAGAAGGCGATAGGCACAAGTGGGTGGAAGCCATTTTAATGTGCGCGCTTCTTGAGGTGTAAGCTTTACGCAATCGGAAACATACTCTTGACGATTATGATAATTACTACACCGACATGTTTCTGGATCAAAAAGTTTACAATATAAATCGGTCGCGTAATAGGCTCCCGTATCTTCATCTTCTAATTTAACAAGACAACACCGCCCACATCCATCGCACAGGCTTTCCCATTCGGATTCCGACATCTCCTCGAGAGATTTTTGTTCCCAAAATGGAAAAACTTCAGTCATGGCAATCAAAGGCACCGTGATAAATTTGAATTTGAAGAGGACTAAAGCCTTAAATCTTAAGTTTCAACCTTTATGATTAATCCTAGTGCGTGGCTCTGCCCGGCGAATTATCATGAGCACACTGGGTGTAATGCGTGGCAAATTAGAGATGACGACGTAATTTTCTTGTTACATTTATCGCTTTTTTCAACCGCCACGGTTCACCGAAGAGGCAATTGTAACTGTGGCGCGTTCACGCTTTCCACCGACCCGCCTTAGGCAATGATGACGTGGTGCGAATCCTTTTTCTTTTCCGGCCAGTCTCCGAATGTTCGTAATGTACGCCGGTGAATAAAATGATCTGGCACGGTGTCGCTACGGCGGCACTGACGCGCTTTCCCCTACGCGCGGGGTCAAATTTCAGAATTTTTGCCACCGGAACTCTCCTCTCGGATCACGAGGTTAGAACCACCGTAACTATTCACCCGATATGGTTAACGCTTCGCTAACGATTGGCGCTCTAGGGTTTCAAAGTCGATTAGGGATTCGGCTTAGACCGAATTGAGGAACCCGATTGGGGAGGCGCGGTTAAAGCATGAGCTTGGCGTTTGAACGAGCCACCATTGAACCGCGCCGTGATTTGGACCTGTCACCTATGTTTCCGGGGTCGCCTCAAGATCAAATGATCGCTCCTTCAGACGGGACTCATCTTGTTCCGTTAAAACCCGTATCCCATTTGGCAACTGAGGTACATGCGCTTCTGCCACGCGCATCCGAAAAAATCGCGCGCATTTGCGCCGAGATGCTGAACTCTTCCGGCCATATGACGCAATCGCTTGCCTTTGCTTTTCTCGCGCGCAGCGATCGCTCAAGCTTGATTGCGCTCGCGGGTGCGCAAACATTACCGACAACACTACTCCTTCATCGCGCATCGTCAGGAACAACTGACGAAGCGCGCGCGGTTGCCAGTCGCGCCGACCTTGATCCTTTACTTCTGTTGGTACTCTGTGATCGCCATGATCCGGTTCTTGATCATCTCATCGCCGAATGCCCGACGTTGACAGATGCCCATCGTGTTGTCGATCAATTGCTTCTGCGTGCGAAAAAAGATCAGAAACTTGCAAGCCAATTGTTGGGGCGCGACGATCTGTCTTTTCATCAACGCGCCAGACTTTTCGAAAACGCCACGGCCACACAAAGAACAATGTTGATCAGAGAAGCGTTAGAGGAAGCCAATCTTAGCCAATATCAGGATAAACCACGCTGTGCTCTACCAACCTCGCTCACCCATGCGATTGAACGCGGCGATCGCGATGATGTTCTCTCGGCCGTAGCGGCAAGCTCTGGAATGAGCACCTCAATGTCCACTTTGCGCCCCCAACTTGATCATCCCGATGGGGCGATTGCCACTTTGGCCGGTCTATCATTGGGGATGGATAAGAAAGACATCCCCCTTCTGCTCAATCTCATCGGTG
>VGCJ01000113.1 GCA_016870035.1 Alphaproteobacteria bacterium | reverse complement strand
CCCCCCGAAACCACCGATTTCGGCATCCGCACCCGGACGACGGGTTGCGCGGACATGCGGTTTAATGTCCTCGACCATGGCATTACCAGCATCGATATCGACACCGGATTGGGCGTAAGTCAGGCCGTTTGAGGAAGAATTTGCCATAAAGTGCAGCTTTCCTTGGTGGCTCGCAGTCGGGTTACGCCGGTTTAGAGAGGCTTGCAAGCCGGATGCGCGATTACCACATCGCATTCACATCGAAATCCGTGCATAGGTGAGAGAATGTTGCCCAATCTGATCTCGATCCTGCGCCTTTTTCTTGTCCCGCTCATCGTTGCCCTCATTCTCGATGGTGACTGGGATCTTGCGCTTTACGGCTTTCTCCTTGCCGGGATCTCGGATGCCGTTGATGGGCTGATCGCCCGCCATTTCGATATGCGGACGGAATTGGGCGCATATCTTGATCCCTTGGCCGATAAAGCGCTTCTCGTGTCGATTTTCGTGACTTTGGCGCTTGTCGGGCAAATACCCGGTTGGTTGACCATTATGGTTGTAACCCGCGACGTGATGATTGTTGGCGGGATCATTCTGGCCTGGCTTTTGGGATCACCCATGACGATGAAGCCCGTGTTCCTCTCGAAGGTGAATACGGTTGGTCAAATTGCTTTTGGCGGCATGGTTCTTTCCGTCAAAGCCTTTGATTTGTTCCCCTCAGGCCTTGTGCAATACGGGGGCTATTTGGTTGCGGGTCTAACGGCCGCCTCCATGCTCGTTTATGTCATCCAATGGCTTAATCACGTCGCGGATGCATCTCGATGAATGGAAAACCCCGCCAGATCCCGCTCGACCTACCGGTCGCAGAGCGGTTGGAGGCTGAGGATTTTCTCGTAAGTCCCAGCAATGAGATGGCGTTCAATCGGATTGAGGCTTGGCCGCAATGGCCTGATCCCGTCCTGGTTTTGATTGGTCCTGAAGCGAGCGGCAAATCTCATCTCGCAGCGATCTGGGCTGAGCGTGCGCGGGCATGGACGATCAATGCGGCAGACATCACGATGGATCGCGTTTCGCATCTTGTCTCAAATGGCGCGTTGGTCATTGAGGACGCGGATCGCGGTGTTGATGAGCACGCTTTGTTTCATCTCTTGAACGCTTCGCGGGAAAAGCGCGGTTTTATTCTGATCACTGCACGGAAGGCACCCGATTTATGGGGATTGCAAACGCCTGATCTTCTTTCCCGTTTAAGGCTCGCGCCATCGGTTGCGATTGATCAGCCGGATGAAGCTCTTTTGCAGGCGTTGCTTGTTAAGTTTTTCGTTGATCGGCAATTGGAGGTTGATACGGCTTTGATTGCTACACTTATGAACCGGATTGATCGCTCCATTGCCTCGGCGCGTCGCGCGGTTGAGCGGCTTGATCAAGAGGCTTTGGCGCAGGGGCGGCGGGTCAATCGCGGTTTGGCGCTTGATCTTTTCCGAGCGCCTGAGTCCGATCCTCCCGACAAAACCCCGTCCTGAAACGTCCGCATTAACACTGCAGACAAGCATAGCTTGCCCTCGCGCATCGCTTTCGTGTTAAATGACCGTCATAATTCAGTTAAAAGACTATGTCTTTACCGGTAAAAGACGAGGGTGACAGGTTATGCCTCATACAAAGAAGGCAAGTTCCGTTTTGGCACGAGCGCGGGCAACAGGGCCGCGCACGCCCGCGGCGCTTGCCAAATCGCCCCGTCGTTTTATCAATCGCGAATTGTCATGGTTGCAATTTAATCGGCGCGTTCTTGAAGAATCTTTCAATCTTGGTCATCCGCTTCTCGAACAGCTTCGCTTTCTCTCGATTTCAGCAACCAATCTCGATGAATTTTTTATGGTGCGTGTTGCGGGGCTTCGTGGCCAAGTGACATCCGATGTCGCTGAAATGTCCGAAGATGGCATGAGTCCGCTCGAACAATTGGCGCGCATTGGTGAAGAGGTAATTGAGCTCAGTGCTGATCAACAAGCGCGGTGGCGCGAGTTACGCGTTAAACTCAATGAAGCAGGAGTATCACTTGTTGAGGGTGATGCCCTCAGTGACTCCGAGCGTAAGTGGTTAGATGATTTCTTTGTTGAACAGATCTTTCCCGTTCTGACACCATTAGCCGTTGATCCCGCGCATCCATTCCCTTTCATTCCCAATCTCGGGTTCTCGCTTGCCTTAACACTTGCGCGCGCGAGTGATGACCGTGTGCTCAATGCGTTGATCCGTATCCCGAGCAAGATTGATCGTTTCATCCGCTTGCCTATAACGGAGACAAGCGAAGAAGAGGGCCCTAAGCCGCCCCGTTTTATTTCGCTCGAAAATACGATTGGTCTTTTCATTAACCGGTTATTTCCAGGTTACATCGTCAAAGGTCTTGGCGCGTTCCGCGTGATCCGTGACAGCGATATCGAAATCGAAGAAGAAGCCGAAGATCTTGTGCGTCTTTTTGAAACCGCGCTAAAACAACGTCGCCGCGGTTCAGTGATCCGGCTTGAAGTCGATGCAGGTATGCCACCGGAAATTCGTCAATTCGTTGTTGAGGAATTTCAAGTGGCACCCGATGCCGTTTTTGAAATCGACGGCATGCTTGCTCTCAATGATCTTTCGCAACTTGTTGGCGTTGATCGTCCGGATTTAAAATTTCATGCCTATAATCCGCGCTTTCCTGAGCGTATCCGCGATCATGGCGGCGACTGTTTTGCCGCGATCCGCGAGAAGGATTTGATCGTTCATCATCCTTACGAGAGTTTCGATGTTGTTGTGAATTTCTTGCAACAGGCGGCGCGTGACCCGAATGTTGTCGCGATCAAACAGACGCTTTATCGAACTTCTAATGATAGCCCAATTGTGAAGGCGTTGGCTGAGGCGGCGGAAGCCGGAAAATCCGTAACCGCTCTTGTTGAGTTGAAAGCGCGCTTCGACGAGGAAGCCAATATCAGATGGGCACGCGATCTTGAACGTGCAGGCGTTCAGGTTGTCTTTGGCTTTATTGAATTGAAGACTCACGCGAAATTGTCGATGGTTATTCGCCGTGAAGCGGGGCAATTAGTGACATATTGTCATCTCGGTACGGGCAATTATCATCCGATTACCGCGAAAGTATACACGGATCTTTCTTTCTTTACCGCTGATCCGGCGATTGCACGCGATGTCGCGCGGATTTTTAATTTCATTACAGGTTATGCCGAGCCCACGCATTTGGAACGTTTCTCAGCTTCGCCTTTTTCACTCAAGAAAACACTTTTAGAAAACATCGCTAAAGAAATCGAATTTGCCAAAGCGGGAAAGCCCGCAGCCATTTGGTGCAAATGTAATTCTTTGGTTGATCCTCAAATCATTGACGCACTTTATGAAGGAAGCCAAGCAGGTGTTGAAATCGATCTTGTCGTGCGCGGTATTTGTTGCTTGCGTCCGGGGATCCCAGGGTTTTCAGACAAGATCCGCGTAAAATCGATTGTGGGTCGATTTTTGGAACATACGCGTATTTACGCATTTGGGAATGGACATGGCCTTCCGCACAGCAAGGCTAAAGTTTATATTTCGTCAGCCGATTTGATGCAACGTAATCTTGAACGCCGTGTTGAGGTTTTGATTCCCATATTGAACCCAACCGTCCATGAGCAAGTTCTTAATCAGATCATGGTTATGAATTTAAATGACAATGAACAAAGCTGGCGGATCAATGCGGATGGCACCTCGACCCGTATTGAGAAAGCACCCACCGACACGCCCTCAAATGCCCATCAATATTTTATGACTAATCCGAGCCTCTCGGGCCGCGGTAAAGCTGTGAAAAAGTCCGAAAACAAAAATCGGGCTGGTAGTTTCACAAAAGAAAATCCGGCTGAGGCGTGAAATCTTTTCGGAACTGCGTATGATCCGGCGCGAATCAAAGCGGATGGGACTTATGCCGAAAACTGCACAAGGCCGATTGAAAATTGTAAAATCCTTGGCCATCATCGATATCGGATCAAATTCCGTTCGTCTCGTCGCCTATGAAGGTTTAACGCGGTCGCCGACGCCGATCTTTAACGAGAAAGCGCTTTGCGGGCTCGGGCGCGGCGTTATGGCGACAGGCCTTCTCGCAGAAGACGCAATGGATAAGGCCTATGAGGCTTTACGCCGTTACCGCGTTCTTTGCGATATTATGAAAATCACTGATGTGCAGGTGATTGCGACGGCAGCGGCGCGCGACGCCGAAAATGGCGCGGAGTTTCTCAAACAATGTTCGCGCATCATGCGTGTTAAAGCGCAACTCTTGACCGGAAAGCGCGAAGCGAAATTATCGGCTTTGGGTGTCGCTTATGGCATCCATAAAGCTGATGGATTGGTTGCTGATTTGGGCGGTGGCTCGCTCGAATTGATTTCCGTGAAGGGGTCAACTCTTGGCAAAGGTGTAACGCTGCCAATTGGCGTGATTTCTTTGCAAGATCTCTCAGAAGGCAATCTCAAGAAAGCGCAAAAGATCATTCGTGATCAATTGGACGATCTTCCGCAGCTTAAATCGGCGCGTGAAAAATCGATTTATGTGATCGGCGGCACATGGCGTGCGCTCGCAAAGCTTCACATGAAACAGCGTGGTTATCCGCTCCAAGTGATGCATAATTATGTGATCCCCGTTCGTGATGCGAAGGATTTTACCGCTCTCGTTGAACGCGTTTCGACCGATACGATAGATTCAATTGAAGCGGTCTCGGCGGCGCGGCGACCCTTGATTGCCCATGGCGCATTGGTTCTCGAAGAATTAATCAAGAAATGCGCGCCGGTAAATATTGTTGTTTCAGCGCTTGGCGTGCGTGAAGGTTTGATTTTCGAGCGATTATCAAAGAAACAATTAAAAGAAGATCCGCTCATTCACGCCGCGCATGATCTCAATATTTTGCGTTCGCGTTCACCGCAACATTGCGAAGAAATCATCGACTGGACCGATCGATTTATGAAATCGACGCAATTCGAGGAAACGCCTGACGAGAAAAGGTTAAGGCATGCCGCATGTCTTCTCGCCGATATAGGGTGGCGGGCCCATCCTGATTATCGCGGCGAGCAATCCATGAACATCATTGCGAATGCGAGCTTTATCGGCGTTGATCATCCAGGCCGTGTTTATCTCGCGCTTGCGGTCGCCTATCGGCATATGGGCTTGGGGGATGATCAAATCAGCCCGCGTCTTCGTGAATTGGCAACAAGCCGCATGTTGGACCGCGCGCGTATTTTGGGCGGTGCGTTGCGTGTCGCTTATCTTATCACTGCGGCGATGCCAGGCGTGCTCGAATATGCGCCGCTTTACTGCACGAAAGAAGCGCTCACACTTGAAATTCCAGCTGAACTTGCACCTCTCGCCGGCGAGCGCGTGTTCAATCGTCTGAAAGCTTTAGCGCGCATTATAGGTCGCACACCTGAGATGCTGTTGGTGGAGTAGGGTGTAGGGTGTTAGTCGTAGGTTTACCGTAGTTGCGAGCGCGAGCGAAGCAATCCAGCTGATGGCTGGCATTAAGGCGCAGTGTTTCCATTGCGCCTTTTCCTATGACTCCAACTGGATTGCTTCGCGTTCGCTCGCAATAACGG
>VGCJ01000112.1 GCA_016870035.1 Alphaproteobacteria bacterium | reverse complement strand
GCGCCGATATGATCCTCATGCGCATGGGTGATGATGATCGCTTTGAGATTCTTTTTGACGCCTTCAAGAAATTTCAAATCCGGCAAAACAAGATCAATGCCCGGCAATTCGGGGCCGGCGAAACTCACGCCGCAATCAACGAGAATCCATTCGCGTTTATGCGGCAGACCATAGCCATAAAGCGCGGCATTCATGCCGATCTCGCCAAGACCGCCCAGCGCGCAAAAAACAAAATCGGCTTTTGGCTCAGCCATCAATCAAATCCTCTATGAATTTAAAAAAATACGTCGCCGGCAATGACCGGCTCGATCTGTCCATTTTGATCAAGAAGCAAACGCCCTTCGCGGTCCAAGCCCACAAAGACGCCAACCCGTTCCTCTTTACGATCCTTGACCACAATCAGACCGCCCACCCCATGTGCCAAGGTGAGCCAATGCTCTCGGATATCGCCAAACCCCTCGCCCCTCCGATAAAGAGACAGCCATTTCTCAAACGAAGCCAAGAAATGACCGAGAACCTCAAAAGGCGATATGATCACGCCTTCGCTTTTCAAATCCGTGACGGGATAAAGTGTATCGGACGGATGGTGGGCGATGTTGATACCGCAACCGATGACCACGCCCTGATCTCCCTCCGGTAATGAAAGCCCCTCAATCAAAATGCCAGAAATTTTCTTACCTTCAACAAGCACATCATTCGGCCATTTAAGCGAGAGATGAGCCCCATCAAGACCAACAGCGCGCAGCGTGTGATAAACGACCAATGAGGCTACAAAGCCAAGTTGAAAAGCCTGCGCTTGCGGCGCGGGATCAATCAAAGCGAGCGACGCATAAAGATTGCCGGGCTTTGACACCCAGACGCGACCCAAACGTCCGCGCCCACCCGTTTGCTCATCGGCAATTACGAAATGACGAGAGGCGCCACCTATGCGCAAATAATCAATCGCGCGATCATTCGTCGACCCGATCGTTTGATGGTGTTCAATCGTGAATCCTGACCGCCGAGCAGTCGCTAAAAAATCCACGATCAGAACAATGACTTCGCCGCGAGTGATGCGGCATTCACAAGCGGTGCTGGTGCGATCACAAAAGCCAAGACAAGGATCGCAGCGGCAGACGCCACAAGGCGGATCGCAACAGGCGCTGGCGTGAAGGCCTCGCATGGTTCATCGAAATAAATGATCTTCACGATACGCAGATAATAATAAGCGCCCACAACACTGGTCACGACACCAATAATGGCAAGTGGATAAAGATGCGCATTCACTGCGGCTGCAAACACATACCATTTCGCAAAGAAGCCCGCTAGGGGCGGAACACCCGCCAGCGAGAACATCAACATCGCAAAAGCAAAAGCAAGCGCCGGATTGGTGCGTGAGAGACCCGCAAGCTCGTTGATGTCTTCAAGATAATGACCATTGCGGTTCATCGCAAGAATACAGGCAAATGCACCAAAACTTGTAACAAGATAGATCGCCAGATAGGTCGCAACGCCAGCAACCCCTTCTATCGTTCCTGCAGCAAGACCGACAAGCACGTAACCAACATGGCCGATGGACGAATACGCCAAAAGCCGTTTGATATTCTTCTGACCAATCGCGGCAAAAGCACCAAGCCCCATAGACGCAATGGCGATGAACACAATGACCTGCTGCCATTGAGTCTCAATGCCCGGGAAGGCTTGCTCAATCACACGAACGAGCAACGCAACAGCGGCAATCTTGGGTCCTGCTGCGAAAAATGCAGTGACCGGAGTGGGGGCACCCTCATAAACATCAGGCGTCCACATATGAAATGGAACAGCGGAGATCTTGAATGACAAACCTGCAAGAATAAAGACGAGACCAAAGATCGCGCCCATAGAAACACCCGATGAAAGGGCTTTCGCAATCCCCGCAAAAGAGACCGCGCCTGTCATGCCATAAATCAATGACGCGCCATAGAGGAGCATGCCGGAAGACAAAGCGCCGAGAACGAAATATTTTAATCCGGCTTCGGTTGACTTCACATTGTCTCGGTCGAAAGACGCAATCACATAGAGAGAGAGCGATGACAATTCGAGGCCGAGATAAAGCGCGATTAAATCATTCGCCGAGATCATCAACATCATGCCGAGCGTGGCAATCAGGATCAAAAGCGGAAATTCGAAAGCCTGCCGCTTTGTGTCCTTTAGATAAGAATCCGCAATATAGAGCGTGATCAGCGAACCCCAAAGCATGGCGATCTTCATAAAGCGCGCAAAGCCATCATGGACAAAAGCGCCATGAAACGCTTCAACGCGCGCGCTCGGAGAAAGATAAACGAGAATGAGCGTCACCGCGATGACAAGCATCACAAGCCAACGCACGAAGGCGTAAGATTTCTGCCCGAAGATGGCGCCAAACAACACAAGCACCAAAGCACCCACACCCATAAAGAGTTCTGGGATCGCGGGTGTAATGACGGGAAGAGCTGCGAGAGGCGAAGACATCTTTATGAAACCTTATGGAACAAGGGATGCGGCTTTAACCGAGCCGACCGCCGTCTTAATCGAAGCCAACAAAGGCTCCGTCGGAACCGAAACGACATCAAGAATGGCATTCGCGTGAATGCCAAAATAGATTGTCAGAATAGCCAGCGGCCCAAGAAGCATAGCTTCGCGCAAGCTCAGATCTTTTATCGACATTAATTCCGGCTTCACGAGTTTTCCTAAAATCACGCGTGCATAGAGCCACAAAGCGTATGCCGCCGAGAGCACAACGCCTGTTGTCGCAAAAAGAGCGATCCAGGAATTGACAAGCCGTGCGCCTACAAGCGTTAAGAACTCACCAATAAAGCCACTCGTGCCTGGTAACCCGACATTGCCCATCGTGAAGATGAGCATCAAAGTCGCATAAAGAGGCATGCGATGAACAAGACCGCCATAAGCGGAAATTTCGCGCGTATGCATTCGGTCATAGATCACGCCGACGCAGAGGAACAAGGCCGACGAGATCAAGCCATGGCTGATCATCTGGAACATCGCGCCTTCAATACCCTGCTCGGTTAAAGTAAAGATTCCGAGCGTGACGTAACCCATATGAGCTACAGACGAATACGCGATCAGTTTTTTGATATCTTCCTGCACGAGCGCCACGAGCGACGTATAGATGATCGCGGTTAACGACAGGAAGAAAATGAAAGGTGCGAAATCAGCTGACGCGACAGGAAACATCGGCAGCGAGAAACGCAGAAACCCGTAGCCGCCCATCTTCAAAAGAATTGCGGCGAGGATCAAAGACCCTGCAGTCGGGGCTTCAACGTGAGCATCCGGCAACCATGTATGCAACGGCCACATCGGCATCTTGACTGCAAATGAAGCAAAGAAGCCGATCCAAAGCCATTTCTGCATCGACACCGGGAAATCAAATTTAATCAAAGACGGAATGTCCGTTGTGCCCGCTGTCCAATACATCGCCATGATGGCGATAAGCATGAGAACCGAGCCCAACAATGTGTAGAGGAAGAATTTGAAGCTCGCATAAATACGGCGCTTGCCGCCCCAAACACCGATGATGAGAAACATCGGAATGAGGCCCGCTTCGAAAAACACATAGAAAAGCACAAGATCAAGCGCCGCGAAGACGCCAATCATAAGCGCTTCAAGAACGAGAAACGCGATCATATATTCAGCGACGCGTTTCTCGACTGACACCCATGACGCCACAATGCAAAACGGCATCAAAAGTGTGGTGAGCAAAATAAACGGCATCGAATAGCCGTCAACGCCGAGCTTGAAGCGAATGGCATCCGAGATCCACGCGCCCTGCTCTATAAGTTGAAAAGCCGAGTTTGTCGGATCAAACCGATGCCAAGCGAGAAGTGAAACCGCAAAAGTAACAATCGTCGTGATCAACGCGATCCAACGAATATTGTTTAACGTGTTCGGTCGACCCTTGGGCACAAATAGAATAAAGGCCGCGCCAATAAGCGGGATAAGGATCAAAGTGGAGAGAAGATTATGCATCAGTGCGCTCCACCGAACATATACCATGTGACGAAGACGGCGAGACCGATCAACATCGCAAATGCGTAATGATAAAGATAACCGGTCTGCAACCGCACTGCGCCCGCCGCAAGATCGGAAACGCGCGCCGCGACACCATCAGGGCCAACACCATCAATCACACGGCCATCACCTTTCTTCCAGAGGAAGCGGCCGATTTCTTTCGCGGGATTGACGAAGAGAAACTCATAGATCTCGTCGAAATACCATTTGTTGAGAAGGAACCGATAAAGGATCGGTTGGCTCTCGGCGAGTTCACGCGGCAAATGGGGCTTCGCCACATAAAAGAGGAACGCCAAGAGGAAACCCAAAATCATCATCGCGAAAGGTGAATATTTCACCCAAGCCGGCACGTCATGGATCTCATGCAAGATATAATTATGTTCGCCGGTAAAGAGCGCACCCTTCCAGAAATGATCATAAGCCTCGCCGATAAAGGCCGGAGCGAAAACAAGACCCGCAATAAGAGCGCCAATCGCTAGCAACAATAAAGGCAGAAGCATCACAAAAGGCGCTTCATGCGGTTCATGCGATCTGTGAGCACCATGTGAATGAGCATCATGTGAATGATCATCATGGCCATGTGCTTCATGGCCATGTGCTTCATGACCCCAGCGCGGTTTGCCTGTAAAGGTCAAGAAGAACAAGCGCCATGAATAAAAGCTCGTCATGAAGGCGGCGACAACGAGAAGAATAAACGCGTAGGTTTGTGCGGCATTTTTAGAGGCAAAAGCCGCTTCAATGATGGCATCTTTTGAAAAGTAACCAGCCGTATAGGGAAAACCCGTGAGCGCAAGTGTGCCAATCGCCATCATCGAAGTGGTAAAAGGAATCTTACCCGCAAGACCACCCATCTTACGAATGTCTTGCTCGTGATGCATCGCATGAATGACAGCGCCAGCGCCTAAAAACAAAAGCGCTTTAAAGAACGCATGTGTGAAGAGATGGAAGATGCCCGCACCATATGCCCCCGAACCGAGTGCTACAAACATGTAACCCAGTTGCGAACAGGTCGAATAGGCAATCACTCGCTTGATATCGTTCTGAACGAGACCAACCGTTGCCGCAAAGAATGCCGTTGTCGCACCAACCACAACAACTACTGTAAGCGCTGCAGGAGCTGCTTCATACAAAGGAGACAAACGCGCAACCATGAAGACGCCTGCCGTCACCATGGTCGCCGCGTGAATGAGTGCAGATACAGGCGTTGGGCCTTCCATCGCGTCGGGAAGCCAGGTGTGCAAAAGGAATTGAGCCGATTTACCCATCGCGCCGATGAAGAGCAGCAGACAAATAATCGTCAGAGCGTCCCAGTTGATCCCAAGAAAATCCGCCTTCACACCTTGAAGCGTGGCAATCTTCCCGAAGAGCGCATCGAATTCAACCGTACCCGTTAACACAAAGATCAAGAAAATACCGAGCGCGAAACCAAAATCACCTACACGATTAACGATAAAGGCTTTCATCGATGCGGCAACGGCACTCGGACGATCAAACCAGAAACCGATCAAGAGATATGAGGCAAGACCCACCCCTTCCCAACCGAAAAACATCTGAACCAGATTGTCAGACGTCACAAGCATCAACATCGCAAAAGTGAAGAGTGACAAATAGGCAAAGAAGCGCGGGCGCG
>VGCJ01000111.1 GCA_016870035.1 Alphaproteobacteria bacterium | reverse complement strand
CAAACCCATGGCTGAAATTGTGCGTCCAAAAAACAATTCGATTAAAAGTGCTGCCACTTGCGAAGGGCCGATCAGAGCGCCAGCGAGCATCGCCGCGCCTGCGCTCATGCCTAGGGTTTCAAAGAGCGAGAGGACATGGATGGCCATCGCATTGACGACAAAACCTTGCGCAGCGAAGATCAACGCAAACAAAATCATCGCTTTGAGTAGATTATCTTTTGAAACCTGCGCCACGCCGGTCACGTCGGGAGCGAGTGCTTCGTATTCGCTGAGATTTTTTTCTACTTTTGCAGCGGGTGATGGATATGGCTTTCGCAAGCAAAAGCAATCAAAGGACCACTCACACAAATCATGACAACCGCATCAATAAAAACAATACCACGCCAATCCGTGTATGAAAGTAAAGTGGATGTGATCGGCCAAGTGAAAGTTGAAGAAAAGCCGGCAACCAATGTGAGGCCAGATATTGCTCGTCTTGTTGTAGGCCCCGCGAGGTGGGACAGGCTTGCAAAGGATGAATCATAAAGATAGGCAGACATCCCAAGCCCCATAATACCCCATGCAACGAGGTAAACATAAATATGATGCGTGAGACAAAGGATCAGCATCCCGCATGCTGAAATCACAGTGCCTACAAGCATAACGGCAAGGCCGCCGTGCCGGTCAACAAATCGTCCTGAGAGCGGGCCAAAAATGCCCATCAACAGCGTCGCAATAGCGAAACCTGAATAGACAAATCCTTCCGACCAATTCGTCTCAACGATGATCTTTGATCCAATCAAAGCAAGTGTATAATAGAGTACGCCCAATTTGATAATTTGCGCAAGACCGAGTGCGGTGACGCGCGGACCTAATCCATGAAAAGAAAAAATAGTCCTCATTTCCAGAAGGCGTGGAAGTGATGAACTGGACCTGATCCGTGACCAATATGAAGTGATGATGAGGCTTTAAGAGCAGCCGTCACATAATTCTTCGCTGCAGCCACGGTATCGGTGAGAGACATGCCTTTGGCAAAACCCGCAGTAATCGCCGCTGATAAAGTGCATCCCGTGCCGTGAGTGTTTTTCGTATTCACTCGACGCGCTGCATAGCGATTTGATTCTGAAGGCGTGATAAGAAGATCAACGCTTTGATCGCTAGTTCCGTGACCGCCTTTCATCAATACCGCTTGCGCGCCCATTTTAAGAAGCGCTTCACCTTGTGTTTGCATTTCAGCTTCATTTGTCGCAGGTGCGCGATCAAGCAAGGTTGCCGCTTCTGCGAGATTGGGCGTAATGACGGTGACACGAGGAAATAATTCGCTGACAATGGCGGCACTTGCATCTTCACGGATCAGTCGATCGCCACTTGTTGCTACCATCACAGGATCAAGCACAACAAAAGGCGGCTTCCATTTCCGAAGTCCGGTGGCAACGGCTGCAATGATATCGGTGCGGCTGAGCATCCCGATTTTAACGGCATTCACGCTCAGGTCTGAAAAAACTGCATCAATTTCGGCCGTCACGAAATCGGCCGGCGCATCGTGGATCGCGCTGACACCTTTTGTGTTCTGCGCGGTTAAAGCGGTAATCACGCTCGCCCCATAAACACCTAATGCTGAAAATGTCTTGAGATCCGCCTGGATACCGGCCCCGCCGCCGGAATCAGATCCCGCAATTGTGAGCGCTATCGAAGTCATAGGCGTGATCCTCTAACCGGTTCTTATTGGGCGAGGCCGAGCGCCCCGCGTAAAACACGCGTTAAAGGATAAATCGCTTAGCTGCAACCTGTCGAGAAGCGGAGAATTGAAGGGCGGCGGATCCTTAATTCCTTCACTCTTCGTGCTGTAGAGCAGCGACTTTTTCACGCAATTTGTTTAAAGAGGCGATGCTGAGGGCGGTGCTAAAATCGTCCACTACAGTGCGGTTTGTATGAGGGTCAGCGCCTCTCAAACGGTTTTGTACATAAGCGATGATTTTTGCCAGAGCCTCGACTTGACGGGACATTTGGCTTTGTTGGCCCGACAATGAGATGATTTGTTGAGTGGCTTGTCCCAGTCTGATCACCGCGTCTGTGGGCCGGTCGATGAGTTCCAATTCATCAATTCGATCACGAATTGTATCGGCCAAATGCGCAAGCGTGAAAGCATTAGACGCCATTTTTTTCGCCAATTGCTCAACCGGATTTACTTCACTTTCGCCCGAAAAACGTATTGCTTTGATCAAAGTATTTAACTCGTCGGACAATTTTTTGAGAGATCTGATTACCGATGGTTGAATTCGTCTCATGCTGCAACTCGCTTCCAATTGCCTTTTCTAGTTTTGCAATAGCAGCCAGCAAAGAGGTCGTTTCGGATTTTCTGTTTCTTACTGCATATTCAGCAAGAAACCAGCGCCCGCGTTCTGTCTCAAGAACCGCTTGTCTAATTACCTCAAAATCTTCGTCTTCAAAATCAAAAGCATTTTGATTTATATCTGTCATTTTGGCGCTCAACCGATGAATTAGATCTGAAATTGAAATATTAATGTCGGAGCTAATCATCGCTTGGTCAACGCTTGGTTACCTTAAGAAAATTATTTTGAGAAATTCTTTTTCGCATCATTCAAAAGGTGTTTTTTTCTCGCGCGCAGCGACCAGGACCTCACCGATTCCGTTGCTTAATTTGTCTATTCATTTGGATCCGTCTCGCTTTGGCGCTGAACAAAGCGGTAACCCGAATTTTCCCATGACAAAATTTCGTTGATTTGGTTATCAAGAACATAATCACCGTAGTCACTGGCCAGGGTCAGGACGGCGTGACCCTCTCCCTTTCGATTGATAACAGCGGTCATCAAAAGCGCTGAAGTCGGTATAACGGCGCGGATCAAAAGGCCTGGTTTTAAAAGCGCATAATCTTCGCAATCCCCTTTTCCATCAGAAGGATAATCCCAGCTCTCGGGCTTATTCCAATGATCCATATCCGAGACGGACTCGATGCTTTTGTTCACATTCGCATTTGTATCAATAATGGTCTTCCATTTTTCGGGGGTTAATTTGAAGGGTCCGTTTTCAGAGATTTGTTGTGAAGCGCAGTCGGCAGGATTTTTTCTACAGAAATCTCGCCAGCCCCAGGGCGCCGGTAGTTCTCCGAGTGTGAGGGCGGCTGTGGTCACGGGTGGAAGTTTAATCTCACCCGCTCGCACACTGGTCGAGAGGTCAATAATGAACAAACAAAAAAGGGTCAGCAGAAGTGGGAGAGGTTTTATCATGACGCTGCCTTCGGACGTGTTCGAATGATCTACAAGGCTAAGTCGCGGACTTAGCTGTAAGTTTCAGCTATTCGGGTTTGTCCCCGGGCAAAAAACCTGCGTTATTCTCAAAGCAAACACTGTAATTTTAACTCAATCTGAGGCTTTCTCTTGCATTTTTCTTGCTGATCAGCTTTCTCCATTTTAAGTCTGCGGCATTCTTCACTTATGGAGATGCTACGTAAAACGTGTATGGGGGTTGTGATGCGGCGGGAACCAATTTTCAATTTGCCCGCGCTCATTCCTGTTTTGATAGGTATTTTCGCGCTTGTCGAAATCGCGATTGGATTTTCAGGTCCGGATATTGCGAGCGATCTCTACCTCACCTTCGGGTTCATTCCGGGCGATTTCGCTGAACATTTTGGTTCGGATGTTTTTCGTGCTTTGGAAGAAGCGAGCCGTTTAAATCCTGATGCGGAAGAATTATTAGGGCAGGCGGGCATCGCATCCTATTTGAGACAGCACCCGAGCGCGATACCTTTTTCTCTGATTTCCTATTCGTTCATTCATGCAGGTTGGCCTCACCTTATTATCAATTCTGTGTGGTTAATGGCCTTTGGCAGCGTGGTAACGCGCCGCGTGGGAACGATCCGATTTCTCATTCTCTTTGCGTTGTCAGCCATCGGTGCCGCACTTTTTCATTTCGTCACTCATATGAGTGATGTCATGCCGGTGATCGGTGCATCTGGTGCCGTCTCTGGCATCATGGCTGCAGCAATCCGCTTTGTCTTTCAACCCGGAGAATCGCTCTCTGGATTTTCATTGGATTCGAGCGGTGCTTATCGCGCGCCGTCTTTGCCTTTGCTTAAGACCTTTCAAGATCGTCGCACGTTACGTTTCATCTTGCTTTGGTTAGCAATCAATCTTTTGACAGGGCTCGCAGGGATTCCACTTGGGCTCGGCGAGGGCTCCATTGCATGGGAAGCGCATCTCGGCGGCTTCTTTACAGGCATCTTAGTTTTTTCGTGGATCGATCCGCCGATTAAAGACGATCCCGTAAGCGCCGCGTCAATGAAAGACCAGTGGTGATTAGAGTCGCTTCAATGCGATGCGGTTTTGTGGATCAACACCTTCAATGCGACGATAGAAACAGCTTCTTTGTCCTGTATGGCAGCACCCACCATCTCCACCAACTTCGACATAGAGTAGCAAAGCGTCTTGATCGCAATCGACATGGATCTCGCGAATTTTTTGAATCTGTCCTGACGTTTCGCCTTTTAACCAAAGAGCCGAGCGCGAGCGCGAATAATACCAGGCTTCATTCGTTTCGATCGTTTTAAGAAGCGCTTCCTCATTCATATGCGCGACCATAAGCACTTTTCTGGAGGTCGCATCGATCGTCACGGTGGTAAGTAATCCATCCGCGCTGAATTTAGGCATCAAGACGGAGCCATTTTCAACCTCGTCGGTTGAGCCGCGTTGAGAAAGGATCATCGTATAGGTCCCATTCAAGAGGATCACTTTGGCAGAAGGGCAAAATAAAACCCCGCTCTCACAGGGTTTTACTCAGTGGCTTCCTGGCTGGGAAGGGAATTCTTGAACTCTTATCGTGCGCGGTAGCCTTGGAGCATGGCCATGAACCGTGCCTGCTCGGCGGGCTCGTCACGGAAAATGCCGGTGAAGCGCGTTGTGATGGTCGAGGCGCCTTGCTTTTGAACGCCCCGCATCGACATGCACATATGTTCGGCATCGATCAGAACAGCAACACCGCGCGGGTTCAAAGCGTCTTCAATCGCCTCTACGATTTGTGCAGTCATTGTTTCCTGCGTTTGCAAACGCTTTGAAAACAGATCGACGACGCGGGCGAGCTTTGAGAGACCGACGACGCCCTCAGCAGGATAATAAGCAACATGGGCGGTACCGACGAAGGGCACCATGTGATGTTCACAATGCGACGAGAAGGGTATGTCGCGCACCAGAACCATATCGTCATAGCCCGCGACTTCTTCAAACACCTTATTCAGAACGGCTTGGCTATTCTGCGCATAGCCTTCAAAAAATTCTTCATAGGCTTTGACCACGCGTTTCGGCGTATCGATCAATCCCTCGCGGGACGGATCATCACCCGCCCAGGCGATTAATGTGCGCACAGCCGCTTCCGCTTCTTCGCGGGAAGGGCGGCGAACCGGTGTTTGCTTGTCCGCAGGCTTGAGGGGCCTGACGTTCAGGGTCTTAACCACGGCGTCCATGGTGCCTCCGAAAGAGTTAATATGTAGAATGTACGGGCGTTCTGTCTGATTGGACCATGTCATGTCGATGACTAAGGTCAGCTGCATCGAACGATCTCGCATTTTCCTTTGGAGCATCTTATATGGTAGAGCATGTCCAATTCCGCCATATCCCTGTCGGCTTCTGTCTGAAATGATCAACGAGATCTATAATAAGCGTATTCTTGAGCTTGCCGCAGACATTCCGCGGCAGGGACGGCTTGCGCATCCAGATGC
>VGCJ01000110.1 GCA_016870035.1 Alphaproteobacteria bacterium | reverse complement strand
CCGACTTGGAAACCCCGATACAGACGACTTTTAAAAAAATCTAAGACGAAGTCCCGATCTGTTCTCAGTATCTCGATAAACACTATGGGTAGGAATTTTTCGAAGAGCCTATAGGCGCCGCGTAGCGCTTAATCTTCCATCCCTCCAATATCCATTTTGATGAAATTAACGGCTTCATCAAATTCATCAAGTATTATTGTATCAACTATTTCTGATACTGAAGGAGTCATTGATTGATTATCACTGAGTCGCGGAGGAATAAGTTCAAAACTGCCAAAATTATTGGGAAGGTTGTAATCGGGAAGCGTGATCGTGATTGTTTCACCGGCCCGATCACTCACCGCTTTGTGATGCGCGGTTACAGATGGAATATTATTAAGCGCCAAAGTGCCACAAAGCATATGATAGAGGGGCCTTTGAGCCTCAAACGCGCGAATTTTTATGCGAGGTCCAAAACGTTGCGCTCGAGCCAAGCTATGTATGCCGTTATTTGCGCTAACATCATATGCAAGAATGCGTTCGCGATTTTTGAGCAATATGTCCAGAAGTTTGGCGAGAATTCCGAGTTCATTTTTCTCTCATGAGCCCGTTCTCAAAATGCTACGACCATTGATTGTGTCATGGACATTTATGATAATTGGTCCGTAATTGGAAGGCGCGACGATATTGGGTGCGGGCATAGGATCGCAATTACCATGTTGACATTCATAGACGTAAGACGCAAACGCAACAAAGATGAGCGATTTAACTCATCACACACAACGCAACGTGAAACTCAACTATCCGCGTGGCTGTGGTAGAGGCACTGGACCGTTCGTTGTTACTCCGTCAGCCTCAGTGTCTGATGATGAATTTGTTCCAAACCACTGATCAAACAATGACGGCTTTGTTTTAGATGATTTTGTTGTCGTCATTGAGGATGTGGCCGCTGTGGTTAACGTTGGCTGATCAGAGGCATCTGATGCGCTCGAAATCGAAGTCTCGGAAATCACATTGCCTTTGTTATCGAGTTTTTGTTCCTTGACTGCAGCCAACGCTTCAGGGCGGCTAAACTCGCCAGCAGACGCCCAAAGGTCGAGAAGCTTTTTCTTCGATGGATCGCGGAAGAACATATTTTGATCGCCATCTGAATAGCTCATGCGGATCGCGCT
Organism: Alphaproteobacteria bacterium; assembly: GCA_016870035.1. Lineage (GTDB taxonomy): Bacteria > Pseudomonadota > Alphaproteobacteria > Rhizobiales > Beijerinckiaceae > CAIUPE01. Next base: position 4,577 of record VGCJ01000110.1, on the reverse strand, counting down.
GTAACCGCCGGCGATGAGGCTTGCCACTTTCGTTTCATCTTCGCGCGCTTTTGCAGCGACGGCGGCAGCATCGGGGTCAGCAATTATTTCGCCGCAACCGGGCGCATCATTAACACCGAATGTGTAACGTGTACCGCAATAATTGACGGCCATCTCGCGCTTTGTCACTTCGAAGCGATCAGAGCCTTCCTTCAAATTTTTCCAGAAGGGCATATTCGGATCATTGCGGAATTTAGCGAGATTTTCTGCGGTCATGCGGAAGGGATAGGATTGGAATTGTACGACCTTCTGCCCACTTTGAAAGGCCTCGCGCATCACCGCGTAAATTTCATCCATCTGCTCATTGGTCATCGCGTAGCACCCGCGTGATGAGCAAGTGCCATGCACCATGATGTCACCACCGGTGCGGCCAAGGGCACGCTCTATAGAATTCGGATAGCCGACATTGAAAGAAAGCCACATTGCCGAATTCGGATTCATTTGTCCGGGTGTAACAGTATAAAATCCTTCTGGAACTTGACGATCCCCCTCGCGTGTCTTCGGGCCAAGGCGTCCCGACCACCGACACACAGGATAGGTTTTCATCAATGCATAAGTGCCGGCGCGCGTACTTTTCCAAATTTCGATTTCAGATTCTTTTTTGAATGCGCGAATGAGAATGGGTTGATTGCGATCCGTTCCAATCGAGTCCATCGCCGCGAGCGTTTCAGTGGTTATTGTTGATTGGGCCGCACGCGATGAACTTTGTTCACGACGCTCAAGGCTGCACGCAGAAACTAGAGCGAGCGTTGCGAAGAGGGCGAGGCTCTGAGAGAAGCGGAAAAACATAAACAGGATCCGGTCGGCGAATTTCGATTCGCATAAAACTCTACAGACAGGCTCTTTATCAGGTCTTAACGGTCTGGCCCAGCCAAGTTTGGCGTCGCGGCGATCGGTGTCAGAGCTTCCGGCCGATGCCCAAGAATTTATCCGCACGTTTTGAACGGATCTGGTCGCTCGACAGCGGCGCGAGAGACTTGAGCGCGGCTTCAACCGATGCGCCGACGGATGTGATCGCTGCATCTGGATCGCGATGCGCGCCGCCCACTGGCTCAGCCACGATGCCGTCAATAATGCCGAATTTGAGCAAATCCTGCGCGGTAATTTTCATATTCGTGGCGGCGTCCTGTGCTTTTGCGGCGTCACGCCACAAAATTGAAGCTGAGGCTTCAGGCGAAGCGACCGTGTAGATTGAATGTTCAAGCATCAATACGCTGTTGGCGCTGGCAATTGCCACTGCGCCGCCCGAGCCACCTTCACCAATGACAACCGCCACATTGGGGGTGCCAAGCGCGAGGCAAGCTTCTGTTGAACGGGCAATCGCCTCCGCTTGGCCGCGCTCTTCCGCGCCAATGCCCGGATAGGCGCCTGCGGTATCAACAAAGGAAATCACGGGGAGGCCAAAACGGTCGGCAAGCTCCATGAGGCGGATCGCTTTGCGATAGCCTTCCGGCATGGCCATGCCGAAATTATGACGTATGCGGCTTTCAGTATCCCATCCCTTTTCCTGACCGATGATGCAGACAGATTGGCCCTTGAATCGACCAAGCCCACCAACAATGGCTTCGTCTTCGCCGAAAGCGCGATCACCAGCGAGTTGCGAGAAATCCTTGATCAAACCCGTGACATAATCTTTCAAATGCGGCCGGAGCGGGTGGCGCGCCACCATGGCCTTTTGCCAAGGGGTGAGCGTGCCATAGAGATCTTTCAGAAGCGCCTGGGACTTTGTCTCCATGCGGCTGATTTCATCATTCAGCGCCACAGAGCCGCCCGCAGCGACGATTCCGGTCAATTCATCGATTTTTGCATCGATTTCGGCGACGGCTTTTTCAAAATCGAGATAAGAACGCATCAGCCAAGCCTTGTTGAAAGCGGCGCCTAAGAGGCGGGCGCAGACTACTGACGTCAGAGTGGGGTTTCGTCAAGCCGACGCGGGCTTGGGGCGGGGATGAGAACCGGCGCGAGCGCTGCGCGGCGGCTCACGGCTTTCGTCACGGTTACCGGTCGATAGAGAAGCTTGGTCGCCTCCACGATATGGACACCCGAGAAAGGGAGCGCGAGGGCATCGCCAGCGGCTTCGAGCGCTGGGGCGAGCCTCACCAAAAACGAGCCCCCAAAAGGCGGAAAATGCAGCGCTTCTGACCAGCGAACGGGCGAGAACAGGGCTTCTCGCAAAAGATCGGTCAATTGGCGGCGTGAGAAGGGTTGGCCATGACCGAAGGGCGTCCGGTCAATCCGCGCCCAGAGGCCGCGCCGGTTCGGGGCAATGACGACGGCATGACCGCCGGGGGACACGACGCGCCATAGCTCGGTCAAAAGATCCTGCGGCCGGTCTTGTGTCTCAAGCGCGTGAATGACAAGCGCGCGGTCGATTGAAGAATCGGGAAAGGGCAAGGCACTGGGCGCAGCCAGAATGCTCGCAGAAGAGCCGCCTTGTGGCCATTCAATAACGCCTTGGCGTTCCGGCATGACGGAGATTACCCGCTCCGCTTCGCCTCGAAAGAGGTCGAGATAGGGGATGGCAAAGCCGAGCCCCATGACGCATAGGCCCTGCGTGCGTGGCCACGCCTCACGCAGCGCAAGTGTGAGACAATCTCGCGTGACACGGCCCAACGCGCTCGCATAGAATCCGCGAATGTCGATCACATCGAGCGGCATGTTCCGTCCTTCACTTGGTATCGTCACATATCAACGTCATATTCCAGTGTGAATATAGGAAGTCGGGATGAGAAAGGAAATGCAATGACGGCGATCATCCATCAATTTGCGGTCGGTGCTGATAATTTTGGCGTGTTGGTTCACGATCCTTCAACAGGCGCGACCGCCAGCATTGATGCGGGAGACGAAGCGCCGATCCTTGCTGCGCTCGGTCATAAAGGATGGACGCTGACCGATATTCTCATCACGCACCATCATTCGGATCACATTGCTGCTTTATCGCAATTAAAAGCACGCTTGGGTGCACGTGTTGTGGCGCCGCGCGCAGATCGGCATCGCATTCCCGATATTGATGTGGCAGTGGGTGAAGGAGATCATATTCAGGTCGGCTCGATCGATTTTCTAACGATTGAGACGCCTGGCCATACATCGGGTCACGTGTCATTTTATTCTGCCGCTGAAAAATTACTCTTTGCCGGCGATACACTTTTCTCTTTGGGCTGCGGCCGCCTGTTTGAAGGCACAGCTCAACAGATGTGGACATCACTCTCACGTCTTGCCTCTTTACCCGATGATACGCGTCTTTATTGCGGGCATGAATATACGCTTTCGAATGCAAAATTTGCAGTTAAATTTGACTCGGATAATGCGGCTTTGCGCGCGCGGATTGCCGAGGCCGAAGCATTAAGAGCGAAGGGTGCTTTCACGCTGCCATCGACGATTGGCAAAGAAAAACAAACCAATCCGTTTTTGCGCGCGGCAGAGCCTGGATTGGCATCGGCTGTTGGATTAGTGGGATATAAGCCGGTTGAAATATTTGCAGCGCTGCGTGAAGCGAAAAATTAATCATAAGAACGACCTACAAGAACGATAACGATAAATAAGTCTGACCTTGATGTGGTGCGATTGATTGAAACGCATAGTGCGCGTTGTTGGCCTGCAACTTTTGTGGATGCACTTCATGGTTGGGAAATACGACGCACGCCCGATGTGTCCTCCGGTCGCGTTAATTCGGTGAATGTGATAGCGCCTGAGCGCGGCCAATTTGATTTTGTGCTTGAGAAAGTGCGATTTCTTTTTGTCGAGCAAGATGAGTGGCCTTTGATCCGCATTCACCCTCTTGCGGGAGAAGAGACAGTTCATCGCATCATTGAGCTTGTTCTTCACGGTGAGGGTGAAACCGTCGTGAAAGTTGCGAGCCTGACGGACGCCTTTGAGCCGTCCTCTCTGTCCTGTGTTGTGAGCGACGCGATGACGACTGATTGGTTACGCGCCTATGGCGACGCGCATGACACAAGTGCGGAAGAGCGCGAGGCCATCGCCCGCGCTTTGTCGCGTGTGAGTGTGAACCAAGGCTTTGCGGTGATCTATGACGAAGGCCGTCCGGTTGCCTCGGGTCGGGGTGCCGTCGCTGATGGATGGGTTGGTCTTTTTCAAATCTCGACCCATTCCACGATGCGGCGGCGCGGTTTTGGCGCGGCTGTTGTCAGCGCCATCATGGCATGGGGGCGTAAGGCTGGTGCAAGTAACGCCTATCTTCAGGTCGAGACAAAAAACGACACTGCGCGGCGGCTTTATCGGAATTTCGGATTTCGCGAAGCCTATCGCTATAAATATTGGTGGCTTCCAGACGACATTGAACTAGCGAACCCGACACCGGGTTCAAGATAATTATTGCCTTACCGCCTGAACTTTGCCTAAATCCGACTAGGGTCAAGACCTACTCATTTCGATGAAACGGCATGAGAAGGATGGATAAAGTGGCAGGAGAAAGGTGAAAAGCGTGCTGGGGGCACGGTTGAACCTTTCGACAAACCAGTTTGCCATCCTTCTCATGTCCTAAAGGATTGGATGAAAATGCACGATCTCTATGTCGCAAG
>VGCJ01000109.1 GCA_016870035.1 Alphaproteobacteria bacterium | reverse complement strand
GCCGGCACCTGAGGTTCTGCAATGGCCGGCTTCGCAACTCAAACCAGCTACGCCGGCCAACCAACGGCTGGCACAAAACGCAATCTTAAACTAACATAACCACTGGATCACCTCATGGGGTCAGGCCATGAGCAAGTGTGAAATATCCTTTGACCACTGCTTTTGAGAAAAAGGGTCAAGGTAACGAGTCGTGCAAAAGTGAAAAATTGCCGCGCGATATTTGCTTTTCGATATATCAAAATCAAAACGCAATATAACGGATTGATGCGGCTGGATTTGGTTGTAATCCTCGACCCATTCATTGGTTGCCTGTTGCACCTCTGTAAGCGTGTTGAAGAGATTTGTGTCAAGCACTGGTGGAGAACCGATGCTTCAGGCAACTGCTTCCTGATCCTGCGCTATGGCAACAAGGTTCTAAGCCCAACATCTGACAAGGGTGCTATCGCCGTGGGCGACAAGACCAAACTTCCTGAGATCCTTGAAGCTGTAATCGGAGGGCTTAGGACGGGTGAGCTTGATACTGCGATGGCAGTAGCCAAGGCGATTGATCCTGCCCGTGGCGTGAAGAAGAAGGCCGCTTGAGTTATCTATCAAGTCACTCAGGAGAGAAATCATGAGCCTCGCCCGAGAGGGCGGGGTTACTGCTATAAGGGTTCGATACGAGTTCAATCCTCTCCGGCAGCACCAGATTTAATGCGGCGTTGAGCGTGAGTGTAGACGCCATCATTAAGTGCCCATCGGATTGGCACGGCGATAGCTTGAATTGCCGTGTCGAGAAGATAGCGTTCGCTTTCAGAAGGTGCTTTGCGCTTTAGTAATGGATAGACCCAATCTGGAAGATTATTAAACCCGGCTTTGATTATTAATTTATTGAATGCATAGAGTTGTGGTTCGCTTGGCGCATTTTCAATGAGTTCAATGACAGCTTGGGTACGCTCAGAATATTCAAGCTCGATACGATAAGAGCGGATATCTTCAAGCGCCTGATTGTAAGTCATAGCTATCCTGTCATGGCCGTCTTGGTTTTTTAATTCACAACCGAGGCTCCGTGCGATGATACTCATTTCTGCAATATACTGATCTTTCATCTCGCGACTTAATCGGCCTCCTTTATGAGTCTCATATGATTTCAAAAAACTTGTTATTTCGGTGAGATGAACCCAATATAGAAGATGAGGATCGCTGACCCGATAGGGTTTTCCATTTGGAAGCATGCCATGAAGATGGCTGTGAATAGATTTGACGCGGTTGATGGCTGTCATCGCCATCTGTTTGCCGCCATAGGTTGTTGCAGCGATAAAATAGGCCGTGCGTTTCAAACGTCCGCGTAAATCTTCACGAAAAGATGAATGGTCCCAAACGCCCGCGAGCGCCGCTGGATGTTGTGCTTGGAGGATAAGAGCGCTGATCCCACCAATCATCATGGAGACAAAGTCACCATGAATTTTCCATGCCATTGAGCCTGGCCCAAAGAGGCCTGGATCATTTATGGGGGTCAAAAAATCAGTTGGCGGCTTACCACTTCCGGCAAAGGACCGAATTTGATCGGCGATCATTTTTTTGATCATATCGAAGCCCCGACATTTAACACTACGGCTTTTATCAATTTAGCTCGGGAGTATCAGATCATTTCACATAAAAAAGCCCGAACATTGTTCGGGCTTTCGAAACCTAAATCGCGATTAACTGGCTCCCTTAGATACCCCGTAATTTCATCGCTTCGCACAGAACCTTCATTGAGGAAGCGTGATCTCCGGCTTCGTATTCTGCTTTACCCTTATTGTAAAGCTCCATCACCTTTTTCTTGGTTGCTTCGTCTACCATTGTTGTCTTCATAGCGGCTTCAATTTTCTTCATATCCATCGGGCAATGATTGGCAAATGCCGGAGCGACACAACCCAGAAGAAGCATTGTGGCTAGAGCAATTTTTGATCGTTTGAATTCGTCTGAGTGAAGCTGGATGAGTATTGAAGACTGTGAATTGCCAGTTTTTCTGTTCCTCAACACGGCTCTTAAAGAATGTTCCTGAACACACTGCGCTGCTCCAGTTGAGCCTGCAAAGCATTCACCAGCCTCAATCCGTCGGGGGTTGGTTCGCCATGCTCATCCAACCAACCGTTGGCTTGAGCTTTTAAAAGATCTGGTCCAAATCCTGCGCCATTCAGCAGGCTTTGTACCGCCAATATCGCTTGCGATATGCCTGTTTCCATTTTCGCGCACTCTATTTTTAATTTTTATGTTACGAATTGCAGTCAAAGTCAGTTTACATTAATTAAATTAAACTTATGTCCATGAGACCGGAAAATTATTTATAAACAGATACTTAGATATTAATGGGCTAATATGTCGCAGGACAATTTAACAAACCGCAAAAAGAAAATGTCAGCTTAAATTTACGCGTAATATGATTTTCTTCCTAAATGATAGCAGCGATAGATCAAATATCTGAAATAAGCGCCGCCCGTTCAATTTTGCTAACTGTGAGTAGAAACTTAAAAACCATCGTTAATTCAATAGCTTGCAACAAATCGGGGAGCTACTCCGTAGTTGGACATTAATTTGTGCAAGCTTAATTTTGACCGAAAATACCGGAAACATCTAATTTGGCAAACCACGCGTAGAAGTAGTTGTGAAAAGAGGTAAAACTTATGAATGATTTGCCAAAAATGATAAATTTCCAGGATCGATCCCTATTAATTGTTGACCCAGAGAAGCGGTTCACGTTGCGTGTTGCTAACGACTTTAGACTGCGGGGATATACGGTTGACGTCTTGGATACTGCGGAAGCAGGTCTGACATATATTAAGACCCAGCCACCAGCTTATGCATTAATCGAGTTAAAGTTAGGAACCGAGAGTGGGCTTGAACTAATTGAGGCTTTGACACGCGTTCGTCCCACCTCGCGGAGTGTCATCGTCACCCGCTTTGATAATTTTGTTACAGCTGTTCAGGCTATCAGACTTGGTGCCAAAAACTATCTTACTAAGCCGGCCGACTCAAATTCGATCGAACTTGCTCTCAAAACGGACGAAGTGTCTATGGTAGATCCTCCATCAATCCCCATGACGCCGGCAAGGGTGAGATGGGAACATATACAGAGAGTGTTTGAGCAATGTGGTAGAAACGTTTCAGAGACCTCAAGACATTTATCCATGCACAGAAGAACTCTGCAGCGGATCCTCTCAAAGCACGCTCCAGTTTAATTTCATGTGAGTCAGATCTAGAGTGCAGATTTATCAAGTCGAAAGAGATTATGTTTTCTAGATAGTCAGCGCATTTTTCTATTAAATCACATGAAATATACGTATATTTTGAGAGTTGTTACACCAGCTTTTTTGCGCAAGACAAAAAAAGGCAGCATGCCTCAGGAGGTCGGCAAGTTTTGGCGCAAGGCATATTTCAAGTCGGTGCAACCTTGCCTGTGGGACGCGCGGGAATAGCTGAAGATGTCGCCCATGCCGTGTTTTTCCTGATGATAAATGGGTTTACAACGGGCGCTATCCATCGATGTCGATGGCGGAGAGCGATAGGATCTTGATGACCATCGTAAGTTTACATACTTAAAAGACATGTAATGTGAATGTAAAATTATATGCGACGAAACGTCTAAAATCTAATCATATAAAAAAGTCGTAAATTTTATCAGTTCACCGCTACTCAGTCAGCTTTGTTAGATGTGCGATTTCACATCTAGAAACTGCAAGAGGCTACTATGAAAAAACTATCTCATCTTGTCGCTTCACTAGGCGTATTTCTCAGTGTTTCATCGACAACGGTCATTGCCAATGCCGCCGATATTGTCGATACGGCTGTCAATGCAGGGCAATTCAAAACGCTTGCGGCGGCGCTTACCGCTGGCGGCCTAGTGGAAACACTGAAGGGCAAAGGTCCATTCACAGTATTTGCACCAACGGATGAGTCCTTTGCGAAGCTTCCAGCCGGCACCGTCGATGATCTATTAAAGCCCGAAAACAAATCCAGGCTCATCAAAATTCTGACCTATCATGTCGTCGCTGCTCAGGTGTTAAGCTCTGATTTGGCTGGAAAAAAGCTCGACGCCAAAACGGTTGAAGGCAGGACGTTAGCGATTGATGCGACAACAAATACGGTCAAGGTAAAAAATGGCAACGTCACCAAGGCCGATATTAAGGCGGATAATGGTGTGCTTCATATTGTCGACACGGTCTTGCTGCCCTGATTGACTTGGATGCTCGATCTTCACCTTATTAAAATAACATTTATAGCCGTCGGTATTCTTATACCGAGGGCTTTTTATCTTAGGCGGTATCTCGACTTCGGTATTCTGCAGAATGTTAAAAATGATCGATGGAAATAATATCAATTATCATGAAAGCGAAATTATTGCGATGGCTTGGCGTGATGATGTTTCTTTTGACGCGATAGAACGAGCCTATTCGTTAAGCGAACGCGATGTGATTAGCCTCATGCGTCGCTCACTGAAGCCCGCCAGCTTCAAACTCTGGCGCAAGCGGGTATCTGGACGCAAAGCAAAACACGAAAAAGTGATAAAACTAAAAACCAGATACATACTGACGACGATATTGTAACGATCAGTTGACGGGTGGGAGGTGATCCAAGCTTATCTTTTGTGTATTCCGCGCTGAAGACATGGTGGGCGTAATACGCTCGACGTTCGTTGTCTAAAAATCTCAGCGCAAAATAACGAATGCCATGTAAAGGCCGGTCCAGAGATAAATATAACCGCTGATAGCGATCCGAAAATGAGCAAGAGTGGTTTTGATTTGCGCTCGCGGTTTCCGACCCATGGCGTACCAAGACGCTGGATCGATAGCTAGCATAGGCCAAAAGCCGGTCATTGCGAATGCACTGTCCAGGGCTGTGTTCAAATCAAATTGATTTGCTTCCAAGATCCCGAAAACAGGAAAAGCCGAAATGAAAGGCCATGTCGCGACAATTGGCACCACGCACATCCACCAAAGCGTCGCGTAAATTTGTGGGCGTAAAGCTACGGTGCGCATCTGATCACATTTGAGACGACGACTAATACTTTTTTCAAGATCACAGAGTGAGTTGAATGTCAAAATATCTGGACATCTTTAAAACGGTGGTCCGGAAATAAGTTCTACAGTCCATTTATGTAACTCAATTGCCCCGGCCCTTTTCTTGTAATTTGAGTTGCCAAGATCTTGCCCCACTGCAATGGCACTGCGGCGCTTGACGTGCGTGTTTTTTCGCTACAGAACCGCAGTCACATGCGAGGTTGAGGTATATGGTTGGTCGGCTTGATACCGTCATTATAGGATCCGGCATTACCGGAATTACATGCGCGCGGCTTCTGCACGATGCTGGTGTGAGTGTGCGCGTGGTTGACAAAGGCCGAGGTATTGGCGGGCGAATTGCTACGCGTCGCGCAATCGTTTGTGGGCATGAGATCGGGTTCGATCATGGCGCTCAATATTTTTCACCCCGTGATTTGGCTTTCCTAAAATCTCTTGTCACAGCAGGAGCTGTTAATTGGAACGAACATGACGAGCGCGAACGGCTAGTAGGGACGTCGAGCATGTCGGCCATTCCTCGTATGCTTGCACAGGGTTTGCCGATCTCGCAGCAGGTCGAAGTCAAACGCCTATCGTGGGAAGATAGCTACTGGCTATTTGAAAGTGCTGACGAGCGCTTTAGCGCAGAGCGCCTTATACTAACTGTTCCAGCCCCGCAGGCGTTGCAACTTCTTGGCGATGCGGATCTGCTTACGAGGGATTTACAAACTGTAG
>VGCJ01000108.1 GCA_016870035.1 Alphaproteobacteria bacterium | reverse complement strand
TTTTGGATGGTCAAACCCACGCGAACCCGTTCATTCATTTTTTCAAGCACGAAACGCGCCTGTTCAGCCTTTTCCGTTAGGCCTTTCAAAATCACCTGATTGCCATTGGCGATGGCTTGCACGCCCAAACGTTGTTCAAGATGCGTAAGATTTTGATCGAAATGACCGAATACCAAACCGGCAATCCGATTATCGGTAAAAGAAAATCTCACATCGGCTGTTTCAAGCAAACCCTGTTTGCGGGACATTTCGAGAAAACGCGCTGCGCCTTCATTGCCTCTCACGGGAAGCTCCTTTTTGTCGTATCAAGACTGACTCACTCATCATATCTTTAAAATATTAACTCGCGAGCGTACCAACGAGACTATTCGTTACACTGTCAGTGATTCGGACTTTTACAATGCGACCAATGTAATCGGCGGGCGCCTCGAATGCCACTGCCAAAAGATGCGGCGATTTGCCAGCCATTTGCCCGGAATATTTACCCTTCCGCTCAACCAAAACATCAAGCGTCTGGCTAACCATACTGTCCTGATAGGCGCGCTGTTGTTTTGCAATCAAAGCTTGCAATGCGTGAAGCCGCTTGTCTTTGATCTCTTCGAGAATTTGTTCATCCATTTCGGATGCAGGCGTTCCCGGCCTGATGCTGTATTTAAAAGTATAAGCGCTCGTGAAACCCACTTGTTCGACAAGCGCGATTGTCGCTGCAAAATCCTGGTCCGTTTCACCAGGAAATCCGACGATAAAATCCGACGAGAAAGCGATATCAGGTCGTTTGTGACGCATCATCGAGATGGCAGCGAGATAATCTTGAATTCTATGCCGACGATTCATCGTAGCTAGAATTTTATCAGAGCCTGATTGTACCGGTAGATGGAGATAAGGCATGACCGCAGGAATATCACGATGTGCATCAGCAAGACTTTCATCCATCTCAAGCGGATGACTTGTCGTATATCGAATACGTTCAATACCAGATATTTCACTCACATAAGAAAGCAATTGACCGAGTGATATTGACTGACCTTTCGCATCAAGGCCGTGATAGGCATTCACATTTTGGCCAAGCAATGTGACTTCACGGACACCCACATCAGCAAGGCGTTTCACTTCATCAAGCACTTCGACAACGGGGCGTGAATATTCACTGCCGCGCGTGTAAGGAACGACGCAGAAAGTGCAGAATTTATTGCATCCTTCTTGAATTGTTACAAAAGCTGAAACGCCACGTACTTTCGCGCGATCATGCGAAGGTGATGGCAGGGATTTGAATTTATCTTCGACGGGGAAATCAGTATCGACGGTTCTTTTCTTTGTCGTCTTTGCAAGAAGCCTGGGTAAATTTTGATAGGATTGCGGACCAACCACCAAATCAACCGCTGGCGCGCGTCTTAATATATCTTGGCCTTCCGCTTGCGCCACGCAGCCCGCAACAACAATTTTCAAATCAAGCCCCGCCTCTTGGCGGCTCTTTTTCATCTCACGAAGACGACCAAGCTCCGAATAGACTTTGTCAGCCGCTTTTTCGCGAATGTGGCAGGTGTTCAAAATAATGAGATCAGCGGCCTCAATTGACTCTGTAGCTTGATAGCCTTCGCAATCAAGAACATCCGTCATGCGCTCGGCATCATAGACATTCATCTGACACCCATAGGATTTCACAAAAACACGTTTTGCTGCGGTAGAGGTTGTCATTGGTCGGACGAGGTCTCGCTTTCTCATTCTGTCATAGGGATCACAATTCGTGATCGAGCACCGTCTCTATAATCGGTATTGATCATCAAAAGAAACAAATTTCACGTGTTTGGCCAAGCCATCGGTACTTCACGGCCGCGCGCGAGAAGTGCGCGCGCCAAACGGATTTGGTGACGAGCAACAAGGGCAAGCCGCTTGCGGTCGGTTACATCCTCACTCCGAAACGGTTCGCCAAACCAGATATCGATGATGATTGGTGGCCCCCGCAAAATCCCGGCGAAATGAGGGATGAGGTCCATATCGCCATACCAGGCGATATCCGGCGAATCGAAGCGACGAAGCCGCATTCCCGCCCGACTCTGATAATGGAGGGCGATCGGCTGAACCATCACCGGTTCGTGAGCCTCATTGTTTGAGATCGCCCCAAGAAGTGCCGGACGGAAATCAAGCACGCGCTGACCGTCACTGGTTGTGCCTTCGGCAAAAAGCAGGATCGCGTCGCCCCGCCGAAATCGTTCCGCGACCCGACTGATCGCCGATTTGGTTGCCATTTTCCGCGTCCGATCCACGAAGACGGTTTGTTGAAGTTTCGCGAAGAGGCCAAAAATAGGCCAAGACGCGACGTCAGCGCGCGCAATAAAAGACAGCGGAAGTGCGGTGCTCAAGGCCACAATATCAAGCCAAGAGACGTGATTTGAAAGAAAAAGCCGTGGCCCGAACGCCAGGGGCACACCATGGATGCGTAACTTTAACCCCACCAACCGGGTAACAAAGCGGTGATAGATCATCGGCAAAAAAAGGCCGGCCCGAAGCCGAAACTTTATCATAACCCATTGAAAAGGAATAAGAAAAATCGTTACTGGCATGATAAGGATCAAAAAGAGAGCGATCCTGACACGACCCAAAATCCTGTGCCCCATCAAAATCCGCCGAGAGTGAGACGCATGACGACTGCGAGCGCCTGCGACCCATCGCGACGACGATAATAGGCGGGCCGCTTTCCAATCACCTTAAAACCCTGGCTTTGATAAAGCGCCATCGCCGGGCGATTGCCGTCCTCAACCTCAAGAAACAAAGTTGCCACGCCGAGGCTCGTAAGGTGGGAAAGATGATGCGAAAGCAAAACGCGGCTCCAGCCTCGGCCACGAACGGCCCGTGCGAGCGTGATCGTCAGAATTTCAGCCTCATCTCCGGCAAGGCGTGATAAAGTAAACCCATAGAGCCGCTCTGGCCGGGAAGGGTCGCACAAAACATCGGCGATGACGGATCGATCCGTCAAAAAACCTTCGAAATCATCCTGCAACCAGCTTTGTGAAAAGTCGCCCTCAGCGTGCAAAGCTGCAAATTGCTGCGCATCTTTTTGCGCTGCATGGCGCACAAAGGCCGACTTCTTTTTGCGCAACATAAGTGCAGCAATTTTACGAAACGGATCGAGAAGGTGCTGCATCAATGCCCCCTCACTGAAGTGCGATCCGGCCATTTTGTTGCGGGATCGCATCGGGTGGCCTGAGATAAAGCGGGGTTGGACGCGCATCCTCGGGATTGGCGAAGGCCGCAAGCCTCGCCACCCATTCACAATCGGGGCCGGCTTCATCAGCTTCGCAAATGACTTTCGATTTCGAAGCTTCTGCTAAATTTGCAAATAGAGACGCGCCAGATCCAGCAATTTGCGCCTCGGTGGAAAGGATCAAAGCTTCAGCCTCGACGATGGAAATAATGCACGGCGGCACGATGATGCGGCCATGGCCGCCAGAAATCTGCAAATAGACATGCTGATGCCGTGCATCGATAACGCTTGCCACATTGCGGTCAGAGCCATCGCCGAGATGCGGGGCGGCGAAGGCGGACAAAGTGGTAATTCCCACAATCGGCAGCGAAGTCGCCAGAGCGATGGCGCGCGCCGCCGACAATCCGACCCTTAAGCCTGTAAAGCTCCCCGGCCCAACTGTTGTGGCAATACGCTCAAGCGAGGAAAATCCGCCAGGGACTCTGTCCATCACGCGCTCAACCAAAGGCATAAGCGCTTCGGCGTGACCCCGATCCATGAGAAGGCTTACGCGCGCGATGATCTGATCTGTCGCGGTATCCATGACAAGCGCCGAGCAAAGACCAAGCGCTGTATCAACCGCCAGAATGCGCATGTGACGTCTCTCCGCCCGAGGGCCAAAACCGGCTCCGCTTTTAACAAGCAGGGCGAATTTGTAAATTTAAACACTCCGCCCGGCGCAAAAAACACCCGCGCTTGAAAACCTAAGCCGCCGAAAAAACTCAGATGGCCTGCACTTCACGGACATCGGGAAGGAAATGGCGGAAGAGATTCTGTACGCCATTCTTCAAGGTTGCGGTTGATGAGGGGCATCCGGAGCAAGAGCCCTTCATCGCGAGATAGACAACACCATCTTTGAACCCGCGAAAGACAATATCACCACCGTCACCCGCAACGGCCGGGCGAATGCGAGTCTCAAGCAATTCCTTTATCGTATCGACCGTTGCGCGGTCTGACGCGTCGAAGAATTCGTCCTCCGACTCTTGCGCTTCAGAAATCGTTTCGGCTTCATCCCCCTCGATGAGCGGATCGCCCGAGAGGAAATGTTCCATGATCGCGCCCAAAATTGCGGGCTTCAAATGCGGCCACTCGCCATCCGATTTTGTGACAGTGACAAAATCATAGCCGAAGAAAACGCCGGACACTCCAGAAATGGCGAACAAGCGACGCGCCAAAGGCGAGCGCTCTGCGGCATCATGATTGCGAATATCGAGCGTGCCCAAAGTGAGCACCGAGCGACCGGGCAGGAATTTCAATGTCGATGGATTGGGGGTGGTTTCAGTCTGGATAAACATGGGGCCCTCGCAACCGGTTCAAGGCCGGTGGATGGTTGATCGGAATACCAAGATTAACACATAGGACGATCAGCAACCAAAGCAAGTCATGGCTGGCTTCGAATTGAGTCTGGGGCTCAGTGCCGGATGAACCCCAGGATATCTTTGACGGCATCCATAGTTTTGCGGGCAATTTGTCCCGCGCGCTCCGAGCCATCGGCCAATACGGAATCAATATAGACCGGATCACCCGTGAGCTTTTTCATCTCTGCGCCGATGGGGCCCAAACGCGTGACTGACAAATCGACAAGCGCCGATTTAAAAGTTGAAAACTGCGCACCACCAAAATCTCTCAGAACCGCCGATTTTGAAGAGCCACTGAGCGCGGCATAGATGCCGACCAAATTGTCGGCTTCTGGGCGCGGCTTCAAACCTACTTCTTCCGAAGGCAAAGGTTCGGGATCTGTTTTCGCTTTACGCACTTTTTTCGCAATCGCATCGGCATCATCGGTCAAATTGATCCGCGAATAATCGGAAGGATCCGATTTCGACATTTTCTTGGTGCCATCGCGCAAGCTCATAACGCGTGTGGCCGGACCTTGAATCAAGGGTTCGGGTAAAGGAAAAAACGCATCACCAAACCCAGTGCGCGCAATCCACTCCGAGAAATCATTGTTGAACTTCTGGGCAATATCGCGCGAAAGCTCCAGATGCTGCTTTTGATCTTCACCAACCGGCACATGGGTCGCGCGGTAGACGAGAATGTCGGCAGCCATCAAAGCCGGATAGGCATAAAGGCCGACGGACGCATTCTCGCGATCTTTACCTGCCTTTTCTTTGAACTGCGTCATGCGATTGAGCCAACCCAACCGCGCAACACAATTAAACACCCACGCCAATTCGGCATGTTCAGGAACTTGGCTCTGGTTGAAAATGATATGCGCTTTCGGATCGATACCGCAGGCGATAAAGGCCGCCGTCACTTCACGAATACTTGACGTGAGTTGCCGCGGATCTTGCGGCACGGTGATGGCGTGTAAATCCACCACGCAATAGATGCAATCATGACTCTTTTGCAGCTCGACGAATTTAACAATCGCACCGAGATAATTCCCGAGGTGAAGATTGCCTGTCGGCTGAACGCCGGAAAAGACCAATTGTTTGAAGTCGGCCATGACTTTGAACACCCTGCCAATCAAGAGCCTCGCTTATGGCAACCGCTTACCCGAAGTGCAAGAGGCGGCTTGCCCCAATAATCAGCGAAAATGCCGTCCTAATCTAAAAAA
>VGCJ01000107.1 GCA_016870035.1 Alphaproteobacteria bacterium | reverse complement strand
CTATGCGTGGCTACCCATGGGCCTTCGGGTGCTCGACAAAATCAATCGTATCATTCGTGAGGAGCAGAACCGATCCGGTGCGATTGAGCTTTTGATGCCGACAATTCAATCGGCAGATCTGTGGCGCGAGTCAGGACGTTACGATGCCTATGGCAAAGAGATGCTGCGCATCGCGGATCGCCACGAGCGCGAGATGCTCTTTGGTCCGACCAATGAAGAAATGATCACCGAGATATTCCGCGCATCGGTGAAATCATACAAAGATCTTCCGCTCAATCTCTATCACATTCAATGGAAATTCCGCGATGAAGTGCGGCCGCGTTTTGGGGTGATGCGCGGGCGCGAGTTCTTGATGAAAGACGCTTATTCTTTCGATCTCGATCAGGCCGGCGCGCGTCATGCCTATAACCGGATGTTTGTTGCCTATCTGCGGACATTTCATCGTCTCGGTCTAACCGCAATTCCGATGCGTGCAGATACCGGACCGATTGGTGGTGATCTCAGCCATGAATTTATCATTCTCGCTGATACAGGCGAGAGCGAAGTCTATGCTGATCGTCAGGTGCTCGACCAACCGATCCCAGCCATTGACACGGATTTCGACAATATCGCGGAACTTGATGCGATCGTGAAAGCGTGGACCACGCCTTACGCCGCAACCTCTGAAATGCATGATGCTGCACGCTATGATTCAATTCCGGCTGAGCGTCGTGTATCCGCACGCGGCATTGAAGTCGGACACATCTTTTATTTCGGTACAAAATATTCTGAGCCCATGAAGTCGACGGTCACAGGGCCTGATGGTCGTGAGACGCCCGTTCATATGGGTTCTTATGGCATCGGATCCTCACGCCTCGTTGCCGCGTTAATTGAAGCGTTCCATGACGAAAATGGAATCATCTGGCCGCAATCGGTGGCGCCTTTTGATGTTTCGTTGCTCAACCTTAAAATCGGCGATTCCGGTACGGATGAAACTTGCGCTACACTTTATAAAGCACTCACCGCGCGCAGCCTTGATGTTCTTTATGATGATCGTGATGAGCGTCCCGGAGCTAAATTTGCAACCGCTGATTTGATTGGGTCACCGTGGCAGGTGATGGTCGGGCCAAAATCACTCGCTGAAGGCAAATTAGAACTGAAGCGCCGTAAGACGGGTGAACGTCATCTTCTCTCGGTTGAGGACGCGGTCCTCATGCTCACGGCCTGATGATGGCGCGCGACGCGTGGACAGACACTACGTCAAGCGGGGCTTTTGCGCCCTTCGAATGGATGATTGCATTTCGCTATTTGCGCGCGCGTCGTCGTGAGGGGTTTATCTCGGTCATTGCTGGCTTTTCTTTCATTGGCATCATGCTGGGTGTTGCAACACTCATCATTGTGCTCTCGGTAATGAATGGGTTTCGTAAAGAGTTGCTCGATAAAATTGTTGGCATAAATGGTCATATTATTGTTGGCGCCATCGATAAGCCGCTCACCGACTATTCCGAATTATCCTCACTCTTTGAAAAAATCCCAGGTGTGAGTCTCGCTTTACCTTTGATTGAAGGGCAAGCGCTCGCTTCATCCCAAGCAAGCGCGTCGGGTGTACTCGTGCGCGGTGTTTGGGAAACAGATTTGCGTCGTATTCCCTCAATCGCCAACAATATCAAACTTGGCGCGCTTGATGGGTTTGATAAGGCGTCCGGTGTGGTCATCGGCAAAAGACTCGCCGAACAACTATATCTGCGTCCAGGTGATAATATTATCTTGACCGCACCGCGTGGTCCGCAAACGCCATTCGGAACGGCGCCACGGATAAAGTCCTATCCGATTGCGGCGGTCTATGAAATTGGCATGTCGGAATTTGACTCGACCTTCGTTTATATGCCGCTTGCTGAATCGCAATCCTATTTCAATCGTTCAGATGACGTGAGCGCGATTGAGATTTTTCTTATCAATTCTGACCGAATAGATGAGACAAAACTCGCTATTCAGAAATCAACAGAGCGTCCAATATTCTTAACTGATTGGCGGCAGCGCAACAAAACTTTTTTTGGTGTTCTCGAAGTTGAACGCAATGTCATGTTTTTGATTTTGACATTGATCGTGCTCGTCGCGGCATTGAACATTGTCTCTGGTCTTATCATGCTTGTGAAAGATAAGAGCGCGGATATTGCAATCCTGCGTACGATGGGTGCAACGCGATTATCGATCTTGCGCGTGTTTTTGATAACCGGCGCCTCGATTGGTATCGTCGGTACACTTGCAGGTTTCGGTTTGGGTCTTATCGTTGCGATGAATATCGAGACGATCCGCGCTTTTTTGTCAGCGGTCACAAAGACCAATTTGTTTCCGGCGGAATTTTATTTCCTCTCTCATCTGCCTGCCGATGTTGATGCGCGTGAGGTGATCACTGTCGTGGGAATGGCATTGCTTTTATCCCTCATCGCGACGCTTTATCCTGCGTGGCGTGCTGCGCGGCTCGATCCCGTTGAGGCTTTGCGTTACGAATGAGCGCGTCTTCACCCCGTGTCGATCCCGTACTTCTCATGTGGAAGATCGAGCGCCGCTTTGTCGATGCGGAGCAAACACTCAACATCATTCGGGGCGCAGATCTTGCAATCTGGCCTGGCCAGTCGGTGGCTTTGATAGCACCCTCTGGTACAGGTAAATCGACCTTGCTTCATATGGCAGGTCTTTTGGAAAAGCCTGATGCTGGTGAAATCTATATCGGCGGTACTGCGACGTCGACGCTCGGTGACAAAGCGCGCACAACGATCCGTCGGGAGACACTCGGCTTTGTCTATCAAGCGCATCATCTGCTTCCCGAGTTTACAGCGCTAGAAAATGTCATGCTGCCGCAAATGATCGGTGGGCTTGATCGGGGAGAGGCGCGCCTACGCGCTGCCGATCTCTTACGTTATCTTGGAATTGGCGAGCGGCTCACCCATCGGCCGTCGGAATTGTCGGGCGGCGAACAACAACGCGTGGCGATAGCGCGTGCGGTTGCTAATCGTCCGCGTGTGCTTCTTGCCGATGAACCGACAGGTAATCTTGATCCGGCGACATCGGAACGTGTGTTCATCACATTGCTTTCGCTCGTGAAGGCGACGGGGCTTGCGGCTTTAATCGCGACCCATAATCTCGAATTAGCGCGGCGTATGGATCGGCGTGTGACGATCCGCGACGGACTTGTCGTCGAACTTGATTAGCTCACGTTAAGCTTCTCTTAACCATCAGTGTCGACATCCAAAAACTGTACTTGCAATGAGAACAAAATAAGAACATGATGTTTTTATTGATAAAACAAGGAGGATTTCATGCTTCGCTCTGTATTTGAAGATATAACGGAATTGGCAGCACTCGCTGCATTTTTGGCCACGATTTATGCTTGGTCAGGGATCTTCGCCTGAGTTTGTTCACGGCGGGAATGGTGCTTCATCTTGCCTTGGCCTTGGTCTTCAAGGCATGAAGCATAGGGTCCTGGGAGCAGTGAAGAATGGCGCGCGTTTTGGAAGAAGTAGGCTTTGTCCATCTCCATGTCCATTCTTCCTATTCGCTGCTTGAAGGCGCGCTCAAGATCGACGACCTCAAGAAACAGGCGCTCGGCGACAAGATGCCGGCGCTGGCATTGACCGACACCAACAATCTTTTCGGCGCCTTGGAATTTTCCGAGAAGCTCTCTGGCGCGGGAATCCAGCCGATCATTGGCGTCGAGCTGTCGGTTGATTGTGGGGACGAGCCGAAGTCCCGCGCGGTTGTGTCGGGTCAAAGTTTTTCTTCGCTTGTGCTGATCGCGGCCTCGGACGTGGGTTATGACCATCTAATGGCGCTTTCATCCGAAGCCTATCTCAAGCCTGAATCGGGGGAGGTGGCGCATGTTTCGCTCACCGCTCTTTCAAACCGAGTTGAGGGTGTCATTGCGCTTACCGGCGGTCCCAAGGGACCGCTTGATCGGGCACTCGCCGCGGAACAGATGGAGCTGGCTGAAGAAAGATTAAAAGTGTTTAAGGCGCTTTTTGGTGATCGGCTCTATATCGAACTTCAACGCCATGGGTTGCCGGAAGAGGAGCGCGTGGAACCAGCGCTTCTCGATCTTGCCTATCGTTATGACGTGCCTCTGGTCGCAACAAACGAACCCTATTTCACTAAGCCGCAAGCCTATGAAGCGCATGATGCGTTGTTAGCAATTGCCGAAGGGCGTTTGATTTCCGACACCGAGCGGCGGCGGGTGACGCCTGATCACTATTTTAAAACGCGTGCGGCGATGAAGAAGCTTTTCGCCGATCTGCCCGAAGCGCTTTCGAATACAATCGAGATCGCGTTGCGCTGTCATTATCGGCCTGAAATGCGCAAGCCGATTTTGCCGAGCTTTGCCGATGGACAAGTAGGCGAGGCTCTTGAATTAAAAAAGCAATCGAAAGCGGGTTTGAAAGAACGTCTTGCTGTTCATGGTCCTGCCGAGGGTTTGACGGAAGACGATTATCGAGCGCGTCTTGATTTCGAACTCTCTGTGATCGAGCGGATGAAATATCCGGGTTATTTCTTGATCGTCGCGGATTTTATTCAATGGGCGAAGAGAGAGGGCATTCCTGTGGGTCCCGGTCGTGGATCGGGCGCAGGATCGCTCGTCGCTTATGCCTTGACTATCACTGATCTTGATCCGCTTCGTTTCGGATTGCTATTCGAACGCTTTCTGAATCCGGAACGTGTATCGATGCCGGACTTCGATATCGATTTCTGTCAGGATCGGCGTGACGAAGTTATTCGCTATGTGCGTGATAAATATGGGGCGGATCGCGTCGCACAGATCATTACGTTCGGAACATTGCAGGCACGCGGTGTATTGCGCGATGTCGGTCGCGTTCTTGAAATGCCTTATGGTCAAGTCGATAAGCTCACAAAACTTGTGCCGCAGAATCCTGCAAATCCTGTGACGCTTGAACAAGCGATTGCAACCGAGCAAAGATTGCGCTCAGCGGCTGATGAAGATCCGACCGTCAAACGCCTTTTAGATATGGCATTGATGCTTGAAGGACTTCACCGTCACGCGTCTACACACGCAGCGGGCATCGTGATTGGTGATCGTCCGCTTGAACAATTGGTCCCGCTCTATCGCGATCCTAAATCCGATATGCTTGTTACCCAATTCAATATGAAATGGGTCGAATCCGCAGGCCTCGTGAAATTCGATTTTCTCGGATTGAAAACACTCACCGTTCTTCAGAAAGCCATTGAGCTTTTGGAGAGCCGTGGTGTTGAACTCGATCTCTCGACGATCCCGCTTGATGACACACGGACATTCGACATGCTCGGACGCGGAGAGACGGTCGGCGTGTTCCAGCTTGAAAGCGCGGGTATGCGCAAAGCGCTTGCGGATATGCGGGCGGATCGCTTTGAAGATATCATTGCGCTTGTGGCGCTTTATCGCCCAGGTCCAATGGCAAATATTCCCGTTTATAATGCGCGCAAAAACGGTAAAGAAAAGCCGGATTATATTCACCCAAAACTCGAAGTCTCTTTAAAGGAAACTTACGGCGTCATCATCTATCAAGAACAGGTGATGCAGATCGCGCAGATTCTTTCCGGCTATTCGCTTGGTGAAGCTGATCTCTTGCGTCGCGCGATGGGTAAAAAGATTAAGAAAGAAATGGACGCGCAGCGCGAGCGTTTTGTTTCAGGGGCAGTTGAACGCAGCTTGGATGAAAAAAGTGCGGATGAGATTTTCGATCTTCTCGCGAAATTTGCCGACTATGGATTTAATAAAAGTCACGCCGCTGCTTATGCGCTTGTCGCCTATCAAACCGCCTATTTGAAAGCCAATTATCCGGTTGAGTTTTTGGCAGCGTCCATGA
>VGCJ01000106.1 GCA_016870035.1 Alphaproteobacteria bacterium | reverse complement strand
AGAGCCCTCCATCACGAATCACATGGCCTTTGACAGCGCTCTCCACACAATCTTTGAGCGATCCATATTGCACCGCGTAACCTGTATTACCGGTGGCATAATGCGCGAATTTTCCAGAATTGGTCATCAGCACAGAACCACCTTCGGGCAGCATCGGTGTCACCACCACGCAAGTATCCGCAACAATCGTGATTCCGAGTGCTTCCAGCTTTGCGCGTGTGCCATCCGCTTCAATCGTACGCAACACATGTCGCCCCGTGCACGCGAAGAAGGGGCGGATCACTTTGCGATCATTGAGAAACGTCAAGAGCGCATGCATCTCTTCAAGCGAGAGATGAGGGCTTCCAATCGCAATCGCATCAATTGATTCACTTGACGCATTTGAAAGACGTTTCAAAGCGCCGAGCACCATATCGATCGTCACGCGGATCACACGTTCGGGCTTCTGTCCTTGCAGCGCCGCTTCAACAGTCGGCGCTTCAGGCGTTACGCCTGCGATATGAAAAAGACCCACGCCGCCTGATGAGGCAGAGGCCGCGCCGAAGGCTTTGAGATTGTCCTCATTTGGAAATCCTTGCAGACCATCGACAACACCGATGTCATTGGTCATCTCAAGGCCAAACCATGTGCCAAGCACAGGATAAAAAATATCAGCGCGACGCAGCGTTTCAGACAGACCCGAAACATTAATCACAAATCGCGCGCGGCGATTTTCCGTGCGGTGCAAACCATAATCCGGCGCGCGTCCCGCAATTGCGCAGGCGATATCCAGAAAATCACCATAGCGATTTGTGCGCGCGCCCAGAACGGAATTACAGAAAACAACCGCGTTTGATTCACCCCAAGCGACATCGCTGCCAAGTGCGGGTCGATGTCCGGCTTGGTAGGGCGAGCAGGTCCATGACGGCTCACAGCCCATTTTTTCGTAAGCGCGCATCATACGCTTCGCCATATCGCGCTCATGCGGTGGCAGGCGTTGTTTCGAGCAGCCCATTAAATCCAGCGCGCCGACATTCAGAGTGGAGCGGACAGCGACTTTGGCTTCACCTTCGACGAGCTTTTCGGCAAAGAGCGTGCCCGAATCGCCGTGATAAAGCGCGCCGTCGATATGAGCGGAGGTGATTGATAGAAGGCGCGGCGCTCCCATTAGTAGGGCCGTCTCGGCAACGATTCTTAGGGCCATTTTTGCCCCCATACCTTTTTCGCCGGCGAGAATCGCATTGTCTTCATTTGTAAACTGAAGCGACATGATATTTCCCAAACATCTTACTCAACTTTCCCGATAACCAAGCCCGTTTGGTCAATAAGACTGACCTAATTACTCTCCAAGTGCGACGATTTTCCGCAATTTTACGTCAAATTCATAACTTGATCGGGGCTTGGCTGTCTTGACCGCGCCGGTTTCGGGTATAATCTCGCCACTGTTAGCTCAAATTAAGAGACAGTGTTCGGTCCCGACAAGAGATCAATTCAAAATTGGAGGAGCGCCCATGGCTAGCGTCACTTTGACGGTCAATGGCAAACAAGTCACCGCGACGGTGGATCCGCGGACTTTGCTTGCTCAATTTCTTCGTGAACATCTTCATCTGACCGGCACCCATGTGGGTTGTGACACAAGTCAATGCGGTGCCTGCGTTGTCCATGTGAATGGCCGGGCGATCAAAAGCTGCACCACACTTGCCGTTTCATGTGATGGGGCATTGGTGACAACGATCGAGGGGATCGGCACGCCGGATAATCTCCATCCGATGCAAGCCGCCTTTCGTGAAAATCATGGCTTGCAATGTGGCTTCTGTACTCCGGGCATGATCATGTCCGCCATCGATATTGTGAACCGGAGGGGCAACAAGCTTGATGAGCACACTATCCGCGAAGAGCTTGAAGGCAATATTTGCCGCTGCACCGGTTACCACAACATCGTCAAAGCCGTCGCTCAAGGCGCGGCTGCGATGAATTGATCTTCGTTATCAAGTCGAGTTTCGCCCATCGCAATCACAGCGTTTTTTGAAAAATTCGAGAGGGAGAGAACCCCATGAGTGCCAAGACAGGCGTCGGAGCATCGGTACTCCGCAAAGAAGATTTCCGTTTTATAACGGGTAAGGGCCAGTATACCGATGACATCAACCGCCAGGATCAGGCCTATGCCTATTTCCTGCGTTCGCCACATGCCCATGCGAATATCAAAAAGCTTGATGTTACAGCAGCCAAAAAAGCACCCGGCGTTTTGGGTGTTCTGACCGGTGACGATCTTGCGGCTGATAAAATCGGCGGTTTGATTTGTGGCTGGATGATCCACAATAAGGACGGCTCGCCGATGAAGGCGGGCGCTCATCCCGCTCTCGCACAAGGCAAAGTGCGTTATGTTGGTGATCATGTCGCGGTTGTAATCGCGGACACTTATCAGCAGGCGAAAGATGCGGCTGAACAAATCCATGTCGATTATCAGGTACTCCCAGCTGTTGTGGATATGAACAAGGCCAAGGGCTCTCCGGCCATTCATGATGTAGCGCCGGACAATGTCGTTTATGATTGGCATCTTGGTGACAAGGCAGCTACAGACGCCGCATTCGCTAAAGCCAAACATTTAACGAAGATTGATCTCGTCAATAACCGTCTCATTCCGAATGCTGTGGAACCGCGCGCGGCGATTGGCGACTTCGATTCAGGCACGGGCATTTATACGCTTTATACAACGAGCCAGAATCCCCATGTCGCGCGTCTTGTACTGTCTGCGTTCGTGGGCATTGCGCCGGAACATAAACTCCGCGTGATTGCGCCCGATGTCGGCGGTGGTTTCGGCTCAAAGATTTTCATTTATGCCGAAGAAACCGTTTGCGTTTGGGCCGCGAAGAAAGTTGGCCGACCGGTGAAATGGACTGCTGATCGCACAGAAGCCTTCCTCTCGGATGCCCATGGTCGTGATCACATCTCGCATGCGGAATTGGCACTTGACGACAAGGGTAAGATCCTTGGCTTGCGCGTCAAAACAAAAGCCAATCTCGGCGCCTATCTTTCAACTTTCTCAAGCTGCGTGCCGACTTATCTCTACGCGCCGCTTTTGTCGGGTCAGTATGATATTCCGGCGATATATGCGGAAGTTGAAGGCATTTATACAACAACCGCTCCGGTCGATGCCTATCGCGGTGCCGGTCGCCCGGAAGCGACCTTCGTCGTTGAACGTCTCATCGAGAAGGCTGCGCGTGAAACGGGAACCGATCCTGCAACATTCCGTCGGAAGAACTTCGTCAAGAGCTTCCCGCATCAAACGCCAGTGATCATGGCCTATGACACGGGTAACTACACAGCCTCGCTAGATCTCGCACTCGAAATGGCGGATTACAAAAATTTCGCCAAGCGCAAGAAAGACTCAGCCAAGAATGGCAAGCTGCGCGGTATCGGCTTCTCGGCCTATATCGAAGCCTGCGGTATCGCGCCGTCGGCGGCAGTGGGTTCACTCGGCGCCGGCGTCGGTCTGTGGGAATCCGCAGAAATCCGCGTGAACCCGGTCGGTACTGTTGAAGTGCTCACGGGTTCGCATTCGCATGGTCAAGGCCATGAAACAACATTTGCTCAATTGGTGGCTGATCGCCTTGGCATCGATATTGAAGCGGTGTCGGTTGTTCATGGTGACACTGACAAAGTGCAATTCGGCATGGGCACCTATGGCTCACGCTCAGGCGCTGTTGGCATGTCGGCGATTGTGAAGGCCGTCGATAAAGTTATCGCGAAAGGCAAGAAGGTTGCGGCCTATGCGCTCGAAGCTGCAGAGAAAGACATCCAGTTTAAGGATGGTCGCTTCTCTGTCGCGGGCACAGATAAAAGCCTCGCCTTCGGTGAAGTCGCGTTGCAAGCCTATATCGCGCATAAATTCAACGGGCAGGATCTTGAGCCCGGGTTGAAGGAAGGCGCCTTCTATGATCCGACCAACTTTACCTTCCCGTCAGGTGTTCATATTTGCGAAGTCGAAATCGATCCGGAAACGGGCGTAACCGACATTGTGAAATGGACCGCCGTTGACGACTTCGGCAATGTCATTAATCCGATGATCGTTGAAGGGCAAGTGCATGGCGGCATCGCACAAGGTGTGGGTCAAGCGCTTCTTGAAGGCGCGCATTACAATGCTGACGGCCAGCTCGTTACTGCATCCTACATGGACTACACCATGCCGCGTGCGGACGACTTGCCGAGCTTCAATGTCGGTATGACGAATACGCCATGCACAACCAATCCGCTTGGTATTAAGGGCTGCGGTGAAGCGGGCGCAATCGCCGCTCCGCCCGCTGTCATCAACGCGATTACCGATGCTGTGGGACATGAAGACGTGCCGATGCCGGCCACGCCTTATGCCGTCTGGCAAGCTTGCCAGAAGGGTGCCCGCAAATTGGCTGCAGAATAATTTCAAGGAGCGAACACATGTACGCCTTTAATTATCACGCTCCAAAAACAGTCCGTCAGGCAGCGTCTCTCCTTGCAAAGAATACCGATGGCAAAGTTTTGGCCGGTGGCCAGACTTTGCTGCCGACCATGAAGCAGCGCCTCGCTTCTCCTTCCGCATTGATTGATCTTGGTCATGCAGAAGGTATGAGTGGAATTGAGCAAAAGGGCCGCAACATCGTCATTGGCGCTATGACACGCCATGTTGAAGTCTCGACCTCAGCGATTGTGAAAAACGCCATCCCCGGTCTCGCCGCGCTCGCGGAAGGGATTGGCGACGGTGCCGTTCGCAATCGTGGCACAATTGGTGGTTCGCTTGCGAATAATGATCCGGCGGCGGATTATCCGTCTGCTGCCCTCGCATTGAATGCGACCATCATCACCAATAAGCGCAAGATTTCGGCCGATGAATTTTTCCAAGGCATGTTCTCGACGGCGTTGGAAGAAGGCGAAATCATTGTGAAGGTCTCGTTCCCCATTCCGTCAAAAGCGGCTTACGAAAAATTTCCGAACCCGGCATCCCGGTATGCTTTGGTCGGTGTGTTTGTCGCGAAGAAGGGATCGGATGTGCGCGTGGCCGTTACAGGTGCCGGCTCAAACGGCGTGTTCCGTTCGAAAGAATGTGAAGCCGCTTTGTCATCGCGTTTTAATGCGAGAGCATTGGATGGTGTGAAAGTCTCCGCTTCGGGCCTCAATGCCGACATGCATGCAAGCGCTGATTACCGCGCCCATCTTATTCCGGTGATGGCCAAGCGCGCGGTTGAAAAAGCGACCGCTAAGTAATCGCTGCATCCTTTTGATCACGATCAAGGAATGCCCGGCCTCGTGCCGGGCATTTTCATAAAGGCCGAAAGCCGTTCTGGGGATTTGCGTTCCCGCTCAATTCATTCAAAAGGTGCGTCATGTCTCAGGTCACGTTGCCGAAATCGATTGACGAGATGGAAACGCTGCTTTCGTGTGGCGATTATGTTGCAGATCGTTCGCTCTCAACCGTTCTCTTTCTAGCATTAAAGATGGGACGCCCGATCTTGCTTGAAGGGGAAGCGGGTGTTGGCAAAACTGAAATTGCCAAAGTGCTTGCAAAAACACTGGGCCGCAAACTCATCAGACTGCAATGTTATGAAGGACTCGATGTCTCTTCCGCTGTCTATGAGTGGAATTATGCCGCGCAGATGATGGCAATCCGTTTGACGGAAGCTGAAGGCGCGGTTGAGCGGAGTAAGCTTGAGAATGATATTTTTTCTAAGCGTTATCTTGTGAGTCGCCCGATTTTGGAAGCGCTCACGCCCGATGTCGCAGGTGAACCGGTGTTGCTCATTGATGAATTGGATCGAACAGATGAAGCTTTCGAAGCCTATTTGCTTGAAGTGCTGAGTGATTTTCAGGTGACGATTCCTGAATTTGGTACAGTGAAAGCGCCGTCGCCGCCGATTGTCATTGTGACATCTAACCGCACGCGCGAAATTCATGACGCCTTAAAGCGGCGTTGTCTTTATCATTGGGTCAATTATCCGACCGCTGAACGTGAATTGAAAATTCTGCGTACCAAAGCGCCGCAAGCATCAGAGAAGCTCTCGGCGGAAGTTGTGGCCTTTGTGCAAGCGCTTCGCAAACAAGATCTCTTCAAAGTACCGGGCGTGGCGGAGACGCTGGATTGGGCCACAGCCCTTGTTGAACTTGATGCGGTGGCTTTGGATCCGAAAGAAGTGACAGATACGTTGGGTGTCTTGTTGAAATATCAAGATGATATTCAAAAGATGCAGGGTTCGGAAATCAAAGCGATTTTGTATGAGATC
>VGCJ01000105.1 GCA_016870035.1 Alphaproteobacteria bacterium | reverse complement strand
TTTTTAAAAATTCTTTCAAGACAGGTCTTGAGGGGTCAAGAACGTGCAAGTTTTGATAAATTTTTAACCTGAGAATTTGAATTTAATAAATTGATTTATAAGCAATAATATAATTTATATCGATTTTTAATACAGAAAAAATTTCAACCATTAAGAGAATTAGTCGACATCTCTCCCCTCTCGCTTGTGTTGGGAATTCACAGAAAATTGAAAAAAATTTTCTTTACCGAGTCTCAAGTCGCTTGCTAGTCTCTCCCTCTGATAGGCTGACCCTTCGCGCCTCACCGCAATCAGCAAAGGCCCGAGGGCTCATGACCCCGGAGGCCAAAGAAAGGTAGAGAAACGGCATGGCGATGAAACGAATGATCGTTGAAATCGGTATAGGGACGGATCTCAGAGGCTCCGACTATACCAAAGCGGCCGGACGCGCGTTGAAGGATGCGCTTTGGCATAATTCTCTCACCATCGCGAATGCGGCAGGCCAAGGTCCGGAAAACATGTTTGTCCATGTGCTGATCGGCGTGCCGAAACCCGAAGCCGTCGACAAGAATGAAATTATTGGCGTGCTGCCCTATGGCAAAGCCTCGGTTGAAGTCGTCGAAGGCGGGCTTGAGATCATGAATGATGAGGGCACGAACCTCACCGTCATCGCCAATGCCGCCGCTATCGTATCCCTCGATCTGCCGGGAGTTTAATCTTGGCTAAGCAACGCATCATTCTCGAAATGGGCCATGGTAACGATATGCATGGCGGTGATTACACAAAGGCCGCATTACGTGCTGTGCAAGATGCAATTCATCATTCCTCCCTGCCCTTCACACGCAGCCTCGATATTCCCGTTGATGATCTCGAAATCGAAGTGACGATTGGCGTGCAAAAGCCCGAAGCGGTTGATGCCGAAGCCGTCCGTAAAAGTCTCCCCGTTGGCAAAGCCAGTGTGAAACTCGTCAAGGGCGGTTTGGATATTCCCTATCCAGAGCGTTCGGGCGCCTCCGTGATCGCAACGGCCGCAGTTGCCGTTCGCTATGATTTGAAAGCCAAGCTCGGCATTTCGTAGATCTCATCCCTCAACAAAGGACCTCCATCGTGTCAGGCACACCGAAAGATGAACTCAACGCCATGAATGCGCGCTTTATGGCGCTAGGCAAAGCGATCCCCGGCAGCATGGGTGCGTTTCAAAAATTGATGGGTGAAGCGAGTAAGGATGGCGCGCTAGATTCTAAATTCAAAGAATTGCTGGCCGTTGCCATTGCTGTCTCAAAAGGTTGCGGTGATTGCATCGTTTTTCACGTATCCAATGCTAAAAAACATGGCGCGTCCCGCGAAGAGCTCGCGGAGACGCTGGGCGTAACCATCGAAATGGGCGGTGGTCCGGGTGCGGTCTATGCAGCACGCGCACTCGCTGCTTTTGATGGTCTTTGATTGGTTACGTCTTGACAAGCGCGGCGGAAACCGATCGCCTCGTGAAAAATAAGTTCGCGCCCCGATTTAAAACGCGTGAGCAAGAGTACTGGGAGTAAAATATGGGACCCTTGGTGGGTATTGTGGCCAATCCTGTTTCGGCGAGCGACATTCGTCGCGTGGTCGCCAATGCATCAACACTGCAAATAACGGATCGTGCCAACATCATCTTGCGGGTTCTCTCCGCGTTGCGCGCGTGCGGTGTTCAAGATGTTCTCATGATGCCGGAAAAAAGCGGCATTCGTCGCCACATCACACGTGCCTATGAACGCGCAGCAAATTTGAAAGAAGATATTTTTCCTCAAATTCATCATGTTCGACAAGATATCACAACCACCGTTCAAGACACTTTAAAAGCCACTGCCGCCATGCGGGAAGCGGGGTGCAAAGTGATCATCGTTCTTGGTGGTGATGGCACGCATCGTGCGGTGGTCTCGCAATGTGGTTCGATTCCGATTGCTGGAATTTCGACGGGCACCAACAACGCCTTCCCTAAACATCGCGAACCTACCATTACAGGTTTGGCCGTGGGCCTTGCTGCGATGGGTCGTGTATCGGACACGATTGCATTTGAAGGAAATAAAAGACTCGACATTAAAATTGGTGATCGCGCCGATGACATTGCGATTGTCGATGTTGCTGTTGTGACCGAACGCTTTGTCGGTGCAAAAGCGATTTGGAAACCGAAAAATTTCCGCGAACTTTTTGTAACCTTCTCCGATCCCGAAGTGATTGGCATGTCGGCGATTGCGGGCTTGCTCGAACCTGTATCACGGCGTGAGCCACATGGATTGATGGTGGGCCTTACGCCGCCCCATGAAGCGAGAATGCGGCTCAATGTACCCTTCGCGCCCGGTATAATCGGGGCCATCGGCATTGGCGAGGTCAAACACATGCAACCGGGCGTTCCGGTGCGTCTCGAGTTTCCGGCAGGAACAATCGCTCTTGACGGGGAACGTGAACTTGCATTCGATCAGAGTGATGATGTGACGATCACATTGGTGAAGGACGCGTTTAGAACGGTCAATGTATCGGGGATCATGAATTACGCATCGAAACAAGGTTTGATGAAAGTGAATTAACCGCGGTCCAGAGAGCCAATAATCGATGATCGCATCTTGATGCCTAAAGGAGGAAAAGAAATGTCCAATAATCCCTTCCCGCTTCCCAAAGAAAAACTTTTGGAGGCCTATACAAAAATGAAAACGATCCGCGAATTTGAAGAGCGTTTGCATATTGAATTTGCCAAGGGTGATATTCCGGGCTTCGTGCATCTTTATGCGGGTGAAGAAGCCTCCGGTACCGGCATCATGATGCATCTTGAAGATAAAGACCGCATCGCCTCGACCCATCGCGGGCATGGTCACTGCATTGCCAAAGGCGTCGAAGTCGAAGGCATGATGGCAGAAATTTATGGTAAGGCCACAGGCTCCTGCCGCGGTAAGGGCGGCTCAATGCACATCGCCGATCTTTCAAAGGGCATGATGGGCGCGAATGGTATTTTGGGTGCCGGTGCGCCATTGATTTGCGGCGCGGGTTTGGCGGCGAAATTCCGCGGCGATGGTGGCGTGGGCATCACCTTCTTTGGTGATGGTGCATCAAACCAAGGCACCGTGCTTGAAAGCATGAATTTGGCGGCGATCTGGAATCTGCCTGTGATCTTCGTTGTCGAGAACAATGGCTATGCGGAATCTACCTCGATTGATTACGCGCTTGCGGTCGATAGCTATATTGACCGCGCAGCAGGCTTCGGAATTCCCGGCGTCACCGTTGATGGCACCGATTTCTTTGCCGTTTACGAAGCCGCCGGTGAAATCATCAAGCGCGCGCGTGAAGGCGGTGGCCCTGCGTTCCTCGAATGTAAGATGGTTCGTTTCTTCGGTCACTTCGAAGGGGACGCACAAACCTATCGCGCTAAGGGTGAGAATGAAGAAAACCGCGCTAATAAAGATTGCTTGAAAATCTTTCGGTCAAAAGTCACGAAAGCAGGTGTCATCTCCGACGCTGACTTAAACAAGATCGATGATCAAGTACTCGCACGCATCGAAGCCTCGGTTCAAAAGGCCAAGCGTGATCCGCTTCCGACCCAGAAGGATTTGCTCACTGACGTCTACGTTCGCTATTGAGCGCGCGTCATCCTTCACATCGAAATCACTTGAAAAAGATTTTTAAGGACAAAAATCATGGCACGTAATCTCAGCATGAAAGACGCGATCAACGAGGCAATCGATCTCGAAATGACGCGCGATCCAAGCGTTATCCTTATGGGTGAAGACATTGCCGGTGGCTCTGGCGGCCAAGGCGAAATGGATGCATGGGGCGGACCGCTCGGCGTCACCAAAGGTCTGTGGGGTAAGCATAAAGAACGCGTGATGGACACGCCGCTCTCAGAATCAGCCTTTATCGGTGCAGCGATCGGCGCCGCCGCATGTGGTATGCGACCGATTGCCGAATTGATGTTCCTTGACTTCATGGGCGTCTGTTTCGACCAGATCTTCAACCAAGCGGCGAAGTTCAAATATATGTTCGGCGGTAAGGCAGAAACGCCGGTTGTGATCCGCGGCATGGTGGGCGCAGGGTTCCGTGCGGCCGCTCAGCATTCGCAAATGTTGACACCACTCTTCACGCATATTCCAGGCTTGAAAGTGATCTGCCCATCAAACGCCTATGACGCAAAGGGTCTCTTGATCCAGTCAATCCGTGACAATGATCCCGTGATCTTCTGCGAACATAAAAATCTTTATGCATCAATGGCTGACGTGCCCGCCGAAGCCTATACGATTCCGTTTGGCGAAGCGGCAATCCCGCGGGAAGGCAAGAGCGCAACTATCGTCGCCTATGGCTTGATGGTCCATCGCGCACTCGAGGCTGCTGAAACGCTTGCTAAAGAAAAGATCGATGTTGAAGTTGTCGATCTTCGCAGCCTTTCACCCATTGATATGGATACGGTCATCGAGTCGGTTGAAAAGACCGGTCGCCTTGTGGCTGTTGACGAAGCCAATCCGCGGTGCTCGATCGCTGCTGACGTGATTGCCAGCGCGACAGAACATGCGTTCAAGGCTTTGAAAGCCGCACCGATTGCGATCACGGCACCGCATACACCCGTGCCCTTCTCGGCCGCTCTCGAAGACCTCTATATCCCAAGCGCCGCAAGGATTGCCGATGCGGTCCGCAAGCAGGTGAAGTAATCAAGAAAATTGTGAGCGTATGATCACGCTCATCAACGTAATAACGCCGGGGCTTATGCCCCGGCCTCTCTCCCCTCAATAAAGACCAAGAAGATTTAAGGAACGCGCATCATGTCAGACAGGATCAAGCAGGTCGTAATGCCCAAATGGGGCCTCTCGATGAGAGAAGGCAAGGTCACCAAATGGATCGTCAAACTTGGCGATAAAGTGAGCGTCGGCGACGAACTGCTCGAAGTCGAAACTGAAAAGATTGCGAGCGCTGTCGAAGCGGGTGACGCAGGTATCGTTCGCCGCATCCTCGGTGAAGTGGATACCGTCTATCCGGTAAAAACGCTGCTTGCCATTCTTGCCGATGAAGATGTGCCGGACAGCGAGATTGATGCGTTTCTTTCCACCTATGTACCGCCAGTGGCGGAAGAAGGTGAAGAGGAAGTCTCCGCCTATCAGAATGTCACTCTGCCTGTTGGTGAAATTCGCTACGCAAAATATGGCGATGGCGCAAAGACTTTGATTTTCATTCATGGTTTTGGCGGCGATCTTGATAATTGGCTCTTCAACACGTCAGGACTCGCCGATCAATTCACGATCTATGCGATTGATCTGCCCGGTCATGGTCGCTCCGTGAAAGCATTCAAAGATCCATCATTGAAAGGCATGGCCGATGTTGTTTTGTCTTTCATGGATGAATTGAACATTGATCACGCCAATCTCATCGGACATTCGCTTGGCGGTGCGATTTCAATGAAGACGGCGATAGCTGCTCCAAAGCGCGTTTCAAGCGTCACGGTGTTTGGGTCAGCCGGTCTCGGTGCGGATATCAACATGGACTACATCAATGGCTTTATCAGCGCGGAGTCACGCCGCGAGATCAAGCCATTTTTAGAACAACTCTTCTTCGATTCATCTCTCGTCGGCCGCCAGATGATTGATGATATCTTGAAATATAAACGACTTGATGGCGTACCCGAAGCCTTGCGAACGCTGGCTGACACGGTCTTCAAGGGGGGGACACAAGCCCAGACCCTTGCTGATGCTTTCAAGGCCACAGGCATTCCGCTACTAGCCATCCACGGCAAAGATGATCACATCATCCCTGCTTCGCATACGGATGTAGTGAAGGGCTTTGCCAAAGTCGAACTCTTTGCCGATACCGGTCACATGTCACAGATGGAAAAATCAAAAGAAGCCAATGCGCTGATTGCCGCTCACGCAAAATAATGTGATCGGTCGCACCATAAACAAAACGCCGTCCCTCGGGGCGGCGTTTTTGTTTTTCGGGGTAGAATGTTTTGAAGTTGCTAAACGGGCGACGCTAACGGCGAGTCATGCGTCGAAGAGCCTCCGAATCCGAAGCAACACAGTTTGAATGCCTTTTTCGATCAATATTGCATAAGTGAGAAAAGTGCCCCGCCAAACAAGAACTAAGTCCTTGAAATCATTGGCGCGCCCTACGCGTGTTTGGAACACGGCCTCTGCGCCAGTGGTTAAACCACATCACGCAATTTCAATAACTTAGCAGCTATTGATGTTCGATCAAGCATGAAAAATTGGTCTACCCGTTGGTCTACCCAAAATAATAAGTGCGAATGACATAGAGCAGAGGTCGGAGGTCCTAGGACCTCGATTTCCATTTGATGATCACCCGGCCAGCATAACTTGTCCATCGTCAGATAATTTGAGACGTTTTGGTGTTTGATCGAAGAGAGGATCTGGCACATTGGATTTTGATGTTAAGCGGCATTCTTGCTGTTAAGCAAGCGCCTAGTTTTGAACGTCTGGTGTTT
>VGCJ01000104.1 GCA_016870035.1 Alphaproteobacteria bacterium | reverse complement strand
GTTTGGCGTCGCTCTTATGATGTTCCGCCACCGAATGGTGAGAGCTTGAAAGACACTGTCGCACGCGTGTTGCCCTATTATTGTCAGGAGATTTTGCCACGCGTGTTACGAGGCGAAAGGGTGATTATTGCCGCGCATGGTAATTCACTGCGTGCGCTTGTGATGGTGCTTGATCGGCTGATGCCCGATACGATTCCGTCAATGGAACTAGATACGGGCGTGCCGCTTGTCTATCGCCTGAATGCTGATTCAACAGTTGAATCGAAAAAGGTCTTAACCGCTTGATCGATATTCGTATTCTTGATGGTGACGACGCGCATCGCCTTATTGATGCGCTTGCTGCGATTCTTCACGACGCTGTCACGAAGGGAGCGTCCGTTGGCTTCATGAATCCGTTCAGCATGACGGAAGCGGTGACGTTTTACACGGAAATTGCCGCGCGGGTTCAACGAGATGAAATTATTCTCTTCGCTGCCTTCAATCATGAACGCGTGGTGGGCACATGTCAGCTGATCCCTTCCAAAAAGCCTAATCAAATATACCGCGCTGATCTCGTAAAATTGCTCGTTCACTCAAATCACCGCAACAAAGGCATTGGCGCCTCATTGCTTGTTGCTGCTGACAATGAAGTAAAGCGGCAAGGATTTAAACTTGTAACCCTTGATACTGGATTAAACACCGCAGAAGCTGTTTATGAGCGAGCGGGGTATCAACGCGCGGGAATCATTCCAAAATATGCGTTGTTCCCAGATGGTACCTATTGCGACACAGTCTTCTTCTACAAATGGTATGATTGATAGTGCAGCGATGACACGCATCGAGATTAAACCCGGCGTTATTTATTTTCCAACGCTCCTAAATCGCGAAGAGCAGGAATCGTTGCGTGATGAAATTTACGTTGCGATCAATGCTGCTCACTTATTTCAATCGACAATGCCGCGTTGGGGCAATCCCATGTCAGTGAAGATGCTGAATCTCGGCTCGCTTGGATGGGTCTCTGACAAATCGGGTTATCGCTATCAAAAGAGGCATCCGGTAACGGGCGAAGCATGGCCGCCGATCTTTCCGTCTCTTTTAAAATTATGGGGCAGGCTCACAAATAATTACGCCGAGCCTGAAGCGTGTCTGATCAATTATTACTCGTCGACCGCGAAAATGGGTTTGCATCAAGACCGCGATGAAGAGGATTTCAACGCGCCGGTTGTCTCACTCTCTTTGGGCGATACCGCACTCTTTCGCATCGGTACAAGTGAGCGTAGTGGACCAACACAATCGATCAAACTTCAATCTGGTGATGGATTGATTTTTGACGGTCCAGCTCGACTCGATTTTCACGGCATTGATCGTGTCTATAAAGAAACGTCCACGCTTCTTAACGAAGGTGGACGTTTCAATCTCACAATACGCCGCGTGACAAAGCCGGTGATCGCGGCTCCTTAATCAGGCGCTCGTATCAACGCCGGGCTTCGGGCCGCCCTTCGACACGCCGACAAGAGCAGGGCGCAAAACGCGCTCGCCAATTACAAAGCCAGCTTGCACGACTTGCACAACAGTTCCTGTGGTCACATTTGGATCTTCGACTTCGAACATCGCTTGATGGAGATTGGGATCAAAACGCTGACCTTGCGGATCGATCTGTTTGATGCCGTATTTCTCAAGCGTCTTCAAAAGATCACGCTCGATCAATTCAACGCCTTCAAGCAAAGTTTTCAAAGCACCGTCCGCTGAGGTGCGCTGTTCTTGCGGAACGCTCTCAATACCGCGCCGCATATTGTCAGCGACCGTCAACATATCGCGCGCAAAAGAGGAAACGGCATAGGTGCGCGCGTCGGCAACTTCTTTTTCGGTGCGACGGCGAAGATTCTCCATATCCGCCATGGTCCGAAGCGCCTTGTCTTTCAGCTGCGAATTTTCAGCATTCAACGCGTCGATAATCGCAAAAACATCGACTTCTTTGCCAGAAGCTGGCTCGGTCGAATTTTGGGCCGCATCGTTTTGGTGGTCCGGGGTCGCAGAGTGTTCGTGCTCGCTCATGGCTCTCAATCGATTCACATAAAAAGGAGATATGAATAGGATATCGGTCGTCCGAGAGAGAAAATCAAGTTTCCTCAGACCTGTCAGAACCAACGAAGGGCCTCTTAGGCGGCTTCCCGCGCACCAAAGAGATCGAGCAGCGTTTTACGAATGGTGGCCTGCCGAGTCAGGTGGTTCACTTTACCGCCTGTCAAATCCGTCACATAGAAAACGTCGACCGCCTTTTCGCCGAAGGTTACGATATGGGCGGAAGCAATGTTAAGGTTGAGCTTCCCGATCGCGGTCGTCAATTCGTAAAGAAGCCCCGGTCGATCGAGGCCTGATATTTCAATCACCGTAAAGCGATTTGAAAGACTATTATCGACAACGACTTCCGGCACCACCGAAAAGGTTTTCGCGGCAACACCCCGTTGCGGCGAACGCGCGGCGACCGCTTCCGCTATTTTGATTTCCCCCTTGAGCGCTTGTTCGATGCCGCGCGCCACCCGGGCCGCGCGACGCAATTCATCGTCATCTTCATCAAAGGCGCGGGAGATAAAAATCGTATCAAGCGCCATGCCATCCGTTGTTGTAAAAATCTGCGCGTCGACAATATTGGCACCTGCCGCCGCGCAAGCGCCTGTGAGGATGGCCAAAAGACGTGGATGATCGGGTGCGGAGACGGTGAGCTCCGTCACGCCACGAAATTTGTCAGTTGCGACCTCCGTTGCAAAAGATCGCATTTCACGCGCAGCACCATAAAGAAATTGCGCATGTTTGACACGACGAGCGAGATCAACCTTCAACCAATAGGCTGAATTATGGCGAGCGATATAGGTATCAAGCTCGTCATCGGTCCAATTCGGGAGCGCGCGACGCAATTCATCTTGCGCAACACGAACACGATGTTCGCGATTGATCAAAGAGTGACCACCGGCAAGAACAATCTCGGTTTCCCAAAACAATGTACGCAGCAATTGACCTTTCCAGCCATTCCACACGCCGGGGCCGACCGCACGAATATCGCATACCGTCAAAACGAGAAGCATACGCAAGCGCTCAAGTGTCTGAACGCTTGTCACAAAAAAATCAATGGTTGCAGGATCTGAAAGATCGCGGCTTTGCGCGATGTTTGACATATCAAGATGATGTTCGATGAGCCAAGCCACCGCTTCGGTTTCGGCTTCATTCAAGCCAAAGCGCGGACAAAGTTTCTTTGCCACCTTCGCGCCGGCAATTGAATGGTCCTCGGGGCGCCCTTTGGCGATGTCATGAAGAAAAAGGGCGACGTAGAGAATCTTACGATTACGGATCATCGGTATGATTTCATGCGCGACCGGTAATTCAGCTGCGTGTTGGCCCGCTTCAATTTGAGCAAGCACACCTATGGACCTCAAGAGATGCTCGTCAACCGTATAGTGATGATACATGTTAAACTGCATCATCGCGACCACACGGCCAAATTCCGGAACAAATTTACCGAGCAGTCCTGCTTCATTCATTCGACGAAGCGTGATTTCTGGCGAATTCCGTGATATAAGAATTTCTTTAAAGAGATCATTGGCCGTTTTTGATGAGCGAAGAGCCTGGTCTACAAGACTTAATGACTGTGTCACAAGCCGTGCAGCATGAGGATGGATGGCGCGATTTTGTTGATCAGCATAATAGAAAAGACGAAGAAGATTAATCGGATCACGGCGAAATACTTCATCATCACTGACCGTCAACCGCTCATTTTCAACAATGAAATCCGTTATATCCGTTGTCTTCTTTTCGCGTCGGCGTAGTTTCCCAACAAAGCGATTAAATCCGGTAACGGGCTTCTGATGACGCGCTTCAAGTGAAGCGCACACAATCGCAGTGAGATCACCAACATCTTTAGCAATCAAAAAATAACGTTTCATAAAACGTTCAACGCCAGATAGTCCACCATGTGAGACATAGCCGAGCTTTTCGGCAAGAACGCGTTGAAAATCAAAAGAGAGCCGCTCTTCCGCACGACTGGCTGCAAAATGCAAATGACACCGCACACGCCACAGAAAATCTTCGCAGCGGCGAAAGAGAGCATATTCTTCGTGACTGAAGAGACCAGCTTCGATCAAATCTTTTGCGTCTTTGATGCGATACACATATTTCGCAATCCAGAACAATGTATTGAGATCGCGTAAACCGCCTTTACCATCTTTGACATTGGGCTCGACAAGATAGCGGGACGAACCCGCACGCGACACACGCGTTTCGCGCTCGCTAAGTTTTGCGGCAACAAATTCAGACGCAGTGTCCGCGACAATTTCATTTTCAAATCTTCTTGTGAATTGATCAAAAAGATCGCAGTCACCGGCAAGATGTCTTGCTTCAAGAAGCGCGGTACGAATGGTAATATCTATTTTGGCTTCACGGATACATTCGTCAACCGTTCGAACCGAGTGACCAACCTTTAACTTCAAATCCCACAGAGCGTAGAGAATGGTTTCAACAACACTTTCGGACCAGGGCGTTGCTTTGTAAGGGAGTATGAACAATAGATCGATGTCGGAACCCGGCGCTAACGTGCCTCTGCCATAGCCGCCAACCGCTGCAACCGTTATTCTTTCCCCTGTTGAAGGATTGTTCGAAGGATGAAAAATCGTTGTTGCCAATTCATGCAAAGAGGAAACAATAAAATCCATACTCTGCGAGAGGAAGTTGACACAGGCAAAGCCATCTTTGGTGTTGTTTAATATCCACTCGGCTTCACTCCGCGCAGCCTGATACGCTTCTTGAAGAATGGCAACCACAGATTTTCTGCGCGCGGCAACATCGCCCACTCGGGTTGCTGTTTCTTTCAATCTCTCACGTGATGCAGAAGACATCGTAGCCATTAAGCGTAGACTTTCGCCTGAATCACATCCCAGATTTCAGCGGCAAGATCAGGCCCGCCGACTCTTTTGATCGCGCGCAATCCTGTAGGTGATGTGACATTAATTTCAGTCAGGTGGCCATCAATTACATCAATTCCAACAAAAATGAGACTCATCTTTTTCAATGTGGGGCCTATCCGCTCGCATATTTCTTTTTCGCGTGGAGCCAATTGCGTGGCCTCAGCTGCGCCGCCCCGCACCATGTTAGAGCGAATATCATCACCACTCGGCACGCGATTGATCGCGCCACGCGCTACGCCATCGATCAGAATGATGCGCTTATCGCCTTCAACAACCTTCAGCAAGAATTTCTGAATGACCCAAGGTTCGCGAAACGTCACAGAAAAGAGATCATAGAGTGAACCAAAATTTGGATCGCGTGTCGAGAGTTTGAAAACAGCTGCGCCGCCATTTCCGTAAAGTGGCTTCATTACAACTTCGCCATATTCTTTTCGAAAAGCTTCGATTTCGGCTCTGTCGCGCGTAATCAATGTGGGTGGCATGAGATCCGCAAATTGCATCACAAGAATTTTTTCAGGCGCATTACGAACTGATGCGGGATCATTCACAACAAGAGTCTGCGACCCGATCTGCTCAAGCAGATGCGTTGTCGTGATATAGGCCATATCGAAAGGCGGATCTTGGCGCAGAAGTACAACATTCATTTTTGAAAGATCACGGCGCTCAAAGGGATGAAGCGTCACGTGATCGCCTTTGACATCGCGCAGGTCGACCTTAGCGACGAATGCTGAAACAACACCATCGCGCAAAGCGAGCGTGTCAGGCGTATAATAAAAAAGCTCGTGGCCCCGCGCCTGCGCTTCCAGCATCAAGGCGAAAGTCGAATCGCCCGTGATGTTGATTTTTTCGATCAGGTCCATCTGAACCGCAACGGTTAATTTTTTCACGCTGGCTATCCTCATTCGTTATCGCTGCCTTTTTAGTCCAAAGGCAATTCAAATGCATCCTCGATATGGCGCGGAAATCGCTAGGTTACAATGTTCACAGCGTCACCTCGGAAATCATGTCCATAAGGCGGTTGATGGCGGAAAATCCAGTCTTCAATGGCCTTGCCGAGGCGGCAACTTTTTTTTCATCTATCGCTTCAAGCGCGGCATCAAAATCGCTGCGGGCTTTCACTTCAACGAAGGCAATCAATTTTCCCCGTGCGATGAAGAGATCAATCTCGCGACCCCGCGCCCCATAGCGCCGCTTTAGAATTCGGTATCCTTTCATGATCAACCAGAAAGCCGCGATTAACTCCGCATAATGACCCCATCGATAGGTCTTTTTGCGTATTTGAGCCTGCAACTTCAATCGACATCGCCTTTGGCAAGAGCGACCGCACGCGCATAGACCTGTCGACGCGGCAACCCTGTTTCCTCAACCGCGACAGCCACGGCATCCTTAACCGAGAGATGAGTGAGATGTTGCCGCAAGCGACCATCGAGGCCCTCTGTCGCTTCATTGAGTTTATCAGAGGTGACAGTAGCGCCGATCAGGACAACGATTTCACCTTTGGGACGGCTCGCTGCTTCAAATTCACTTGTGAGATTTTGAAGTGTACCACGCCGCACTGTTTCGTAGAGTTTTGTCAAT
>VGCJ01000103.1 GCA_016870035.1 Alphaproteobacteria bacterium | reverse complement strand
CAGGCCGCCATACTCGGATCGCCACCGCTAGTATGTCACTTCCGTCACGCCTATCGATCGGATGGCTTCCGCAACCGGACGCCCTTGCGCCGTCAATACTTCCACTTGCCGCAACTTGGCGACGATCTCTTCAGGCTTATGTCTCTTCTTGCTCATTCTTCCGTCCTCCATCGGCTTAAAAGCCATCTATCAGGGAGGATCACTTTTCTGGGGGTAGGCCACTCTTGAACCTAAACGCACTCGTGATCTTGTGAATGGCAAGACGCTGTTTATCGTCAGTGGTTGCGCCTCTTGTCATGCCGCGTCCGATGACGAGACGCGCAT
This sequence comes from Alphaproteobacteria bacterium, assembly GCA_016870035.1. Taxonomy (GTDB): domain Bacteria; phylum Pseudomonadota; class Alphaproteobacteria; order Rhizobiales; family Beijerinckiaceae; genus CAIUPE01. Next base: position 6,686 of record VGCJ01000103.1, on the reverse strand, counting down.
AAAACTCTCGGGCGGCAAACCGCTTGTCACACCCTTTGGTACATTCCATCCGCCGAATATCTCACCGGATAAAAAAGACGGGATTAAGGAATGGAGTGAAGCGGAGTTTATCCGCGCGATGCGAGAAGCCGTTTCGCCTAAAGGCCAACATTATTATCCCGTCTTTCCCTATTCATCCTATCGTGGCATGACTGCCGATGATGTGGCTGATATTTTTGTGTATTTGAAAAGCTTACCGACCGTTGAAGGTAAAGCGGCCGCTCATGATTTGGCATTTCCTTTTTCGATCCGCCAAGGTGTCAGCATTTGGAAATTACTTTATCTCACGAGCTCATTGATTACGCCTGACACGAAGCAATCCGCTGAATGGAATCGCGGCCGTTACCTTGTTGAGTCAGCCGGCCATTGCGCGGAATGTCATTCACCACGCAACGCTCTCGGTGCAATTATTACGGAAAAACGCTTCTCCGGTGGCCCTAATCCAGAAGGCAAAGGCCGCTCGCCCAATCTTACACAAGATAAAACAGGACTGGCCAACTGGAGTGAAGACGATCTCGTGACATTGCTAAAAGACGGTTTCACACCAGACTATGATTCAGTCGGCGGTTCCATGGCAGAAGTAGTGCGCAACACCTCTGCGCTGAAGGATGAAGATCGACAGTCAATGGCCGTCTATCTCAAAAGTCTCGCGCCAATTGCGGGTGAAGCGCGCTTACAGAAATAAAAACGCAGTCTCGCAGAAAAGATATACCCATAAAGAAAAAGCCCGCGATAAACTCGGGCTTTTGAATTTTGAAGTACTGAAACGCGTTGATTAGCGCTTCGAGAACTGGAAGCTCCGACGCGCTTTCTTGCGGCCATATTTCTTACGCTCGACCACACGGCTATCGCGGGTGAGGAAGCCAGCCTTTTTCAAAACGCTGCGCAGTTCCGGCTCATAATATGTGAGCGCTTTCGAGAGACCGTGGCGAACCGCACCGGCTTGACCCGAAAGACCGCCACCGGCAACATCGACGGTGACGTCATATTGGCCCACGCGCGAGGCAATGCCGAAAGGCTGTTGCAAAATCATGCGCAACACCGGACGCGCGAAATAAACTTCGAGCGCACGGCCATTCACAGTGATGGTGCCTTTACCCGGCTTGATCCAAACACGGGCAACCGCATCCTTACGCTTGCCGGTGGCATAGGCACGACCTTGCTTGTCGAGCTTCTGCACATGGCGCGGCGCTTCTGATTGAGCGGCGGGTGATTCCTTAAGATCGGAGAGAGACTGAAGCGATGCAGCCATGATCAGGCGCTCCTCACATTTTTACGGTTCAACGCACCGACATCGAGTATCACAGGCGTCTGAGCGGCATGCAGATGCTCAGCGCCACCATAGACGCGGAGATTGCCAAGTTGCTGGCGACCCAATGGGCCACGCGGCAACATGCGCTCAACAGCCTTCTCGACAACGCGCTCTGGGAAACGACCTTCAAGGATGAACTTCGCAGTACGTTCCTTGATGCCACCCGGATACCCGGTGTGATGATAATAGACTTTCTGGTCACGCTTGCGGCCGGTCAAAACAACCTTATCCGCATTGATGACGATGACATTGTCGCCGCAATCAACATGGGGCGTGAATGTCGGAAGATGCTTGCCGCGAAGACGGAGCGCAATGATCGAAGCAAGACGGCCAACAACAAGGCCCTTCGCATCAATCAGCACCCATTTTTTCTGGACCTCGGCAGGCTTGGCCGAAAAAGAGGTCATGGGACAATTCCACTAACAAAGGCCGATTGTGGCCGGTGACAAACAGAAAGGGCCGGCACGCCGAACCTCGTCTTGATGGGAGGGATGTATCGAAGCGCCCTTCGGACGTCAACAGAGAATCTCGGATCAGAAAATAAAATAAAATAATAAATTCAATATCTTAATAAATTAGGTATTATGATACCACATTATTTTTTCGGTAGGATTGCATAAGTGGCAACCGCGTGGGCGACGATGGCGTCCGACTCTTCCGAAGTGAGGCTCGCCTCCCCCACAGCCAAAGCCTTACCGATCTTGAGCATCTTGCAGCGTGCGATCAAAGCGCGGGCCTTAGGCTTCTTAAGAAAATTGATCGTAAGATTGGTGGTCACTGCAAGAGGCACTTCACCAATGGCGCCCAAAAGCGCCACCCAAATTGAAACATCGGCAAGTTGCATCATCACAGGTCCGGAAATGGTGCCTCCGGGCCGGAGCTGGCTTTCATGAGAGGCCATACGCATGCTACAAGTGCCCGCACCAATCTCGGTTACCGAGAAGATTTCGCCATGACTAAACAGCTGGGGGAAGTCCCGCCGCAAAAATGCGTTGATTCCGGACAGAGTGAGAGTGGCATCGGACATAAAAGGAGGGTTTAACGAGGAATGGATTTCAAACAAGAGCACACCGCACTCATCACAATCTTGACCTTTAGCGCGTCCGGCACGACGGTTTGTGGATGACAATAAACCCGCTCCTTCTCGAGACCGAACGGCACGGCTATGCCGTTCTGACTTTGAACCGCCCCGAAAAGCGCAATCCGCTTTCGGAAGACATGATCGCCGCGCTCATGAATGCCTTTACGCGGATCGAGACCCGCAAGGACATAAGGGCTGTCATTCTCGCCGCGAAAGGATCGGTGTTTTCAGCAGGCCATGACCTCAAAGAGATGAGTGCGCATCGCCAAGACCCTGATCGTGGTCGGGCCTATTTCGAGGATATTCTTTTGCGCTGCGCCACGATGATGCAAAAAATCATGACCTTGCCGCAACCGGTTATCGCCGCTGTCGAAGGAGTCGCCACAGCCGCGGGCTGTCAGCTCGTTGCCAGTTGCGATCTTGCGGTTGTCGGCGAAGAAGCGCGCTTTGCAACACCTGGCGTTCATATCGGACTTTTCTGTTCAACGCCGATGGTTGCCCTCTCGCGTTCCGTCTCAAGAAAACACGCAATGGAAATGCTCTTGCTCGGTGATACCGTACGCGCGGAAGACGCTTTACGCATAGGTCTTGTTAATCGCGTTGTAACAGAAGGCGAAGCTCTCGCTCATGGTGAAGTGATGGCGCGTACGATTGCCTCAAAATCATCGCTTACTGTGTCAATCGGCAAACGCGCTTTCTACGAGCAAGCGGAGATGAAATTGACTGAGGCCTATCGCTACGCCTCAGAAGTGATGGTTGAGAATATGCTCGCACGCGATGCAGAGGAAGGCATCAACGCCTTTATTGAAAAACGCGATCCGCAATGGAGCGGGTCATGAGCTTTGATCCGGCACGGCACAATTCATATTCTGACGAAACCATCAAATCAGTTTTGAAAACGGTAAAAAGCATTGCGCTTGTGGGCTTTTCATCCAATCAAGCGCGGCCAAGCTTTTTTGTTACGAAATATCTGATCGAACGCGGATACACGCTCTACCCGATCAACCCGGGATTAATCGGGCAAGACTTTTTTGGCGCGCGCGTTTACGCCGCTCTGGCCGATATTCCCGGTCCAATCGATATGGTGGATATCTTTCGCAATTCGGAAGCGGCCGAAGAAATCACTGACGAAACGCTTAAGCTTTCGCCCTTGCCCATAGTGATCTGGATGCAACTCGGCGTGCGCGATGATAAAGCCGCAGAAAAGGCTGAGGCGCAGGGCTTAACCGTTATCATGAACCGTTGTCCGAAGATCGAATTCGGTCGCTTTTCCGGTGAGATCGGATGGTCCGGTGTCAATACCGGACTGATCTCATCGAAGAAGCCTGTGATGGCCGATAAAGGCTTTCAGAAACGTGGCATGTAAGATTACCCGTTTCTAAGCAAAGTGATCAGCTCAATTCTTTTTTCAAAAACGCCATGCTCCGCGACCATGCAAGATCAGCAACGTCCTTATTGTAAGGTGCGGCATTTGTATCATTATTAAATGCATGATCGACGCCGTCATAAGTGAACATCTCGTAGCGGATTTTTGCCTGATCAAGTGCAGCTTTATAATCGGCTATTCCGGCATTGATGCGTTGATCGAGTCCGGCATAATGCAACAACAAAGCCGCTTTGATTGAAGCGACGCGTGCGGCAGGAACTTGACCACCATAATAGGAAACACCAGCTTTTTAAGTTGATTCGCCTGCAGCGAGGCGATTGACAAGGCCACCAACCCAACAAAAACCAATCGCACCCACCTTCCCCGTTGATTGCGGATGCGTATTAAAGAATCTAACGGTAGCAGACGCTCGCGCTTCTGCGGCATCCCCTAAAACTTTTCCGATCATATCCCGAGCTTGATCTTCATTGCTTGGCGTACCGCCCTCTGGCGACAAAACATCGACACCAAAAGCGAGATAGCCTTCAAGCGCGATGCGTCGTGTGATGTCTTTGATATGCGGATTGAGACCGCGATTTTCGTGAATGACAACAACCGCAGGCAAACGTTTCGCATCTTTGGGTCGAGCGAGATAACCGGTTAATCCCTTATCGGCGCCAGTAACCGCAACATTTTCTTCAATGATTAGACGCGGATCATCAGGTTTGATGGTTTCAGCGAGCGCATAATCATTACTGAGCATGGGAAGAAGAGCCATGGCTGCGGTAGTTGACCCTGCAAGCGCCACCAAATGGTTCATGAAAGACCGACGATCCATCCCGCCATGAGTGAAAGTATAATCATATCAAGCGTGAGGGTCGGCATAAGCTTCTCAATCGGGACGTTGCTCTCTTTTGACATGGGCTCGGTCCTTGGGTTGGAATGAAAAAGATCAGAACGCATAGCGAGTTATTATGTTTTACGTGTAATCCCATCAACCCGATTGACCTTTGTAAAAATGTTCTCTAAAAAGAACGAATTGATTGATTTTAAGGATTTTTCTGGGATTAATTGATGTCGAAATAGACCCCAGAGAAGCTAAAACGTTGAAATTGAATGATTTTCTAAGGAGACTTCGATGAGCATGACCCCGGGATTTTCAACCCTCGCCGTCCATGCCGGTGCCGCCCCTGATGCAGCGACCGGCGCCCGCGTGACACCAATTTACCAGACAACGAGTTTTGTTTTCGACGATGTCGATCACGCTGCCTCTTTGTTCGGGCTGCAGGCCTTCGGCAACATCTACACGCGCATCACCAACCCGACCAATGCCGCGCTTGAAGGCCGTGTGGCCGCGCTTGAAGGAGGCACCGCTGCACTGGCTGTCGCTTCAGGCCATGCGGCTGAGTTTTTGATTTTTCACACGCTCTTACAGCCAGGCGATGAATTCATCGCGTCAAAAAAACTCTATGGCGGTTCGATCAATCAATTCAATCACTCCTATAAGAGCTTTGATTGGCGCGTGAAATGGGCTGATCCGGATGATCTCTTCACGTTCGAAGCTGCACTCTCCCCAAAAACAAAAGCGATCTTCATTGAATCCATCGCCAATCCGGGTGGTGTTGTGACCGACATTGCGGGCATTGCGGCGATTGCCAAAAAAGCCGGTGTGCCATTGATCGTCGATAATACGCTGGCAACGCCTTACCTCATCAAGCCATTCGAACATGGCGCCAATATCGTCGTGCATTCGGCAACTAAATTTTTGGGAGGTCACGGCAACTCAATTGGCGGTGTGATCGTTGATGGTGGTAACTTCGATTATGTTTCGAGTGGCAAATATCCGCTGCTTTCGACACCGCGTCCCGAATATAATGGCATTGTCATTGGCGAAACCTTCGGCAATTTTGCCTTCGCTATTGCTGCACGTGTGCTGGGACTTCGTGATCTGGGCCCCGCTCTTTCACCCTTCAACGCGTTCTTGATTTTGACAGGCATCGAAACACTGCCGCTACGCATGCAAAAACATTCGGATAATGCGCTAGCGGTCGCGCGCCATCTTGCAAAACATCCAAATATTGCTTGGGTCAGCTATCCCGGCCTTGAAGGCGATAAATATCATGCGCTTGCCAAACGCTACACGCCAAAAGGCGCAGGGGCAGTCTTCACCTTCGGATTGAAAGGCGGATATGATGCGGGCATCGCGCTTGTGAAGAATTTGAAACTATTTTCGCATCTTGCAAATGTCGGCGATACACGCTCGCTCGTCATTCACCCCGCATCAACTACGCATCGTCAATTGACGGATCAAGAGAAGAAGATTGCCGGTGCTGGTCCCGATGTTGTGCGCATTTCGGTCGGTATCGAAGATGTTGCCGATCTCATTACTGATCTCGATCAGGCATTGGCCGCGAAGTAAGTAATAAGGATTAGGGTGTAGGGTGTAGTTGTTAGGGCGTAGATACAGATCTGCCCTTAAGCTTCATTCTTCACCCTTCACCCTACACCCTACGTCCTACACTCTACACCCTATCGACTGATCTCAATTCATAAAGTTTTTTTCCTGTCATAAGTCTCCAGTCTATTTTGAGTGGAGACGCGCCATGTATCATCATCTTCTGATCCCGACCGATGGCTCAGCGCTTGCAACAACCGCTGTTAAACAGGGACTTGATTTTGCAAAAGCCGTTGGTGCGGAAGTAACTGTTTTACCGGTTCACGAACCCTTTCATATTTTGACGCTCGAAACTGAAATGGTCACAGATACCTACAGTGCGTTCAAAGAACATTCGAAAAAACACGCCAAATCCATTCTCGAAAAAGTTGAGACGCTTGCTGAGGCGCGCAATATCAAATGCGAGCTCCTCCATCTTGAATCGGATTATCCC
>VGCJ01000102.1 GCA_016870035.1 Alphaproteobacteria bacterium | reverse complement strand
TGATCGAGCGGCGTTTGCCTACAGGCGAGACGAATGGCTCTTTTCTTACTATGCCCTCGATCGACCTTGCGGAGATAAAAGACATGGTCGAAATCACGGCGGTATTGCCGGTGTGACCGATAAAGATATTTCTGTATAGCTTGAAGGAAATCGCCTAATCCATAGCGTTGAATAGAGAAAAAAGCCGAGCAAAAAGGCAAAGATTACTACATGAGCGAGCGAAGCTTCGGCGCCTTTAGCCGCAGCATTCCGCTTGATTTTGAGTCAGATTCAAACGCTGTTGACGCGAAATTCGATCATGGCTTTTTGAAAATCCAGATCAAAAAGCCTGCCGAGATCCGCACGAAATCGAAAGAGATCCCGGTCAAGAGCGGAAACTGAGTGGTTCCCCTCTCCACTTTATGCGATTACCCCGATACGATGTGACGTCGTGTCGGGGCGCTTATGACGAAACACTCGATCCCAGCGGTGATCCTTGTCGGTGGCAAGGGCACGCGCATGGGCGGCGTCGAGAAGCCGCTTCTGAAACTCGCGGGCCGGAGCTTGCTTGATCACATCATCGAGAGGCTTCATCCACAGGTCAGCGCAATCGCGCTCTCAACCCCTCAGGACGGCTCAGCCTATTCAGAATTCGGCTTAACGCTTTTGTCTGATGACGCCTCCGGCTTAGGGCCGCTCACGGGCTTAAGCTCTGCGTTGAGATGGGCGAAACAGCACCATCCTTCTGCGAGCCATTTCGCGCTCTTAGCCGGTGACACGCCCTTTTTGCCCCTCGATTTGATCGAGAGATTGGCGGACAAAGTTCAGTCAAAAGCGTCGTGCGTTTTCGCGCAATCAAAAAATCAATTTCATTTTTCTACAGGGCTTTGGCCTGTTTTATCTCATGCAACACTTCAAACCTATCGAGAGCGATCCGAGGATCGGTCCTTACGCTGCTTGGCGCGCCAGATTGGTTTTCATTCTGTTGAATGGAGCGAAGATGATGATCCGTTTTTCAACATCAACACGCCGGAAGAGCTTACACGCGCCGAGACACGCTATGCGCGCCTTGATCCGCGTTGAGGCTCTCAGGCACCTCTGATAAGGGCGCGGCATGGGCGATAACAAAAGCGGCAATCGCGTCCACATCGGCAAGGTCAAGTGAAACCCGCTCTTTGATGCGTTCTGGTTGATCGCTCGCCACCGCAAGGATCCGCTCGTCGCTTGGATAGAGATAGTCTTTGCCGTTCTCTGCGCGATGAATTTCGATTTTCGGATAGGCCGCCGATTTGAAACCTTCAACAATCACAAAATCGACGGGCGTCATCAGTGAAAGGAGACGCTTGAGATCAGGCTCGGCCTCTCCGCGCAATTCATGCATCAGAGCAAAGCGTTCACCGGACACGATTAGCACTTCCTTCGCCCCCGCCTCGCGATGCGCATGAGAATCCTTGCCGGGATAATCAATATCGAAGCGGTGATGCGCGTGTTTGACGGTCGAGACGGAATACCCCCGCGCGACCAGTGCGGGCAGAAGCCGCTTAATCAATGTCGTCTTCCCCGCCCCGCTCCAGCCCGCCAGCCCGATAATCTTCATCTTCACCCCGCAGCGCCCACTCATGCCCCCGCTTTGACGCCCCCACCGCAATTTGTCAAAATACTCCGCATGAATACCCATCCCCTTGACCTCAAAGGGTTGAAATGCCCCTTGCCTGCGCTTCGCCTGCGCAAGGCGCTCGCAAACTTGGAGAAAGGCACGCGGCTTTATGTCACCGTGACGGACCCAATGGCTGTGATCGATATTCCCCATGCGCTCAACGAGACCGGTGATCGACTGATCGAAGAGACGCGTAAAGATCAAGTGATTGCTTTTCTCATCGAGAAAGTCTGAACCCGAAGGAAGTTGGTCATGCCGCGTTTTGAGTTTCGCCTCTGCGTCTTAGCGCTTTTGGTGTTCGCAAGCGCCACGACATTCGTGCCGCGCGCGCACGCTGATGCAGCGAATGAAATTCAATCCGTGATCAGCGATCAGTTGAAGGCTTTCAATGAAGATGACACGCAGCGCGCCTATTCCCACGCCGCCGATGTGATCAAACAGGTTTTTCCCTCTTCGCAGATTTTCATGGAGATGGTGAAGACAGGCTATCCGCCCGTATATCGTGCGAAAGACTGGAGCTTTGTTGATCCGACGCCGCTTGATAATGGCTATTCTCAAATCGTGCGCTTGACTGATGAGCAAGGTCGGATGTGGTCCGCGCTCTACACGCTCGAACGTGACAGCACGGGTGAATGGAAGATTACCGGATGTAGACTTTTGAAGAGCGAGGGGATGGTTTAGGTCCTATCTACACCTTCTACACGCCGATCAATCTCTGGTATAAGTTTCTCGGCTTCCCGATGCGAGGCATCAAGCTTATCGGAAATCAGCAACGCCGTATCAAGAACCGTTTGATCCATCGCATCGTGATAACGCGCTTCATTGCGCAGCCAGACCATCATGCAGTTTAATTCAAGCGTGAAACGCTGAAGACTTTCTGTGAGCGATTGGGGCGGTTTGAAATCACAGCGCGGCATTTTCATTCCCCTTTCTCGCTTTGAGACAATTGCCCCAGCGCAAAGCGCGCTGGTGCCGGGGTGTTAACATGCCACCAAGAGTTGGCCGCGACGCTTTTAGTCTCGCGACCTGAACATAACGCCGCCACCCCGACGTTTAGCAACGTTAGGGTATTTTGGTGTCGGCAGATGCCCTGCCGCCCTTGGTGAGGATGTTAAACCTCAAGTCATGAAATACATGACCTAAAAGAAGATTATCAGCCTCACACCAAAACGCTAATAGCCCGACGTGATCCACGCGGACTACCGACTTTAGGCATGAGAGGATGAATGGACGTGAATTTGAACGCTAGGATTTGAGATAAATGCGAGCAAACCTCAGTCCGTCATTGCGAGGAGCGGAAACCTCAATCCGTCATTGCGAGCGTGAGCGAAGCAATCCAGCTGATGATTGGCTTTAAAATGCCACGACAACATAGAGCCTTTTCTTGAGACTCTAACTGGATTGCTTCGCGTTCGCTCGCAATGACGGTTTATATGCTTCACGCTCGCAATGACGAAACTAGATTGCCACGTCGCGCTAAAGCGCTCCTCGCAAAGACGACATAATCACGCCAACCGCGACAGAGCCTCCGAGAGCTTCACCTGACGCTCGGCGAATTCCGCGCGGCGTTCGTGTTGCTCTTCGACAATCTCTTCCGGCGCGCGCGCCATGAAATCCGCATTGTTGAGCTTTGCGTCGATCTTCGCCATTTCGCTTGCGATCTTCTCAAGTTCTTTCTTCAAGCGCGCTTGCTCAGCCGCAATGTCGATGATGCCCGCAAGCGGCAATGCTGCAATTTCGCCACGGATCACCATCTGCGCCGATTGCGCGGGTGGTTGATCAGCGAAGGAAATATCGGAGAGGCGTGCAAGGCGCTTCAACATATCATTCCAGCGCGTCGCACGATCCCGCGTCGCAGCGGACGCACCAACGAGCACCAACGGAGTCTGCGTGCTTGCGGGCACGTTGATTTCATTACGCGCCGAGCGGATCTCAGTGACAAGATCAACAAGCCAACCAATTTCGGCTTCCGCATCCGGCGCTTCAAGTCCTGCAAGTGATGGCCAATCCGTGAGTGCCAAAATGCTTTCGCGCTTCGGACCTTGAGCCCCCTTAATCGCCCAGAGCTCTTCGGTCAGATACGGCATGAACGGATGGAGAATCTTCAAAATGCCGTCGAGCACATACGCGATGCTCGCGCGCGTCTCGGCTTTCGCCGCCACATCCGCACCGTTGAATACCGGCTTTGCGAGTTCGAGATACCAGTCGCAATACACATTCCATGTGAAGCGATAGGCCGCATTCGCGGCATCATTGAAGCGATAGGTCTCAATCGCCTTCGTGATGTCAGATGTTGCCGTGGCGAGCTCGCCAATCGCCCATTTGTTGAGCGAAAGCTTCACCGCTTTCGGATCAAAGCCCGCGACACGCGCGCAGCCATTCATCTCGGCAAAACGCGCGGCGTTCCAGAGCTTCGTTGCGAAATTGCGATACCCCTCGATGCGTTGCGTCGAGAGCTTGATGTCACGACCCTGCGCCGCCATTGCCGACAATGTGAAACGCAGTGCATCCGCGCCATAGGTATCGATCAAATCGAGCGGGTCAATCACATTGCCCTTCGACTTCGACATTTTCGCGCCCTTCTCGTCGCGGACGAGCGCGTGAATATAAACCGTATGGAACGGTTCTGTCTTCATGAAGTGATCGCCAATCATCATCATGCGCGCGACCCAGAAGAAGATGATGTCGAAGCCCGTCACCAACACATCGGTCGGATAATAGCGTGCGACTTCCGGCGTTTCATCCGGCCAGCCAAGCGTCGAAAACGGCCAGAGCGCGGACGAGAACCATGTGTCGAGCACGTCTTCGTCGCGCGTCAAGTCTGTCTTGATGCCGTAATGTTTTTCGGCCTCAAGCGACGCATCATTCTCGTTTGATGCGACAAACACTTTGCCATCCGGTCCATACCATACCGGAATCTGATGGCCCCACCAGAGCTGGCGCGAGACGCACCATGACTCGATATTCTCTAACCATTGATAATAAGTCTTCGTCCAATTCTCAGGGACAAATTTCGTCCGCCCTACCCTGACACTTTCAAGTGCGTCTTTGGTAAGTGTCTTTGCGTCCACATACCATTGATCTGTAAGGTAAGGCTCGATCGCTGAATTTGACCTGTCGCCATGCGGCACTTGACTCGCATAGGGTTCAACCTTCGCAAGATAACCCGCAGCTTCCACCATCGCGACAACGCGCTTGCGCGCTTCATAACGATCAAGTCCGTCGAGTACTTTCACATCAGCAGATAAAGTTGCAACATCCGGCGTGAACGTCTCATTACCTTCGATGAAAATCTTAGCTTGACGGGTCAGTACATTGATCGCCGGAATAGCATGCCGCTTGCCGACTTCAAAATCGTTGAAGTCATGCGCCGGTGTGATCTTCACTGCGCCTGTGCCCTTTTCTGGATCGGCATACTCATCACCGACAACCGGCACACGACGGCCGACAAGCGGCAGAATGATATGCTTGCCGATTAGGTGCTTTAATTTTTTATTCTCGGGATGAATGGCAATCGCGGTATCGCCGAGCATCGTCTCCGGACGTGTTGTGGCAATCGGCACGAATGTCGACGGATCATTCGGATCGTAAGTCGCGCCTTCAACCGGATAATCAAAATAATAAAGATGCCCATGCGGATCTTTCGCTAGCGCCTTCGCAAGTGCATCTGCATTGAATGGCGCTTCGTCCCCACGCGTGAATTTGAACGAACCTTTTTTATCAACCTGCACCACTTCGAGATCCGAGATCGCAGATTCAAAATGCGGATCCCAATTCACAAGGCGCTTGTCTTTGTAGATGAGCTTTTTGTTGTAGAGTTCGACGAAGACCTTCGTCACCGCGCGCACCATCTGATCGTCCGGCGCACCGTTCTTGCCCATGGTGAAGCGTTCGCGCGACCAGTCACATGATGCGCCGAGACGCTTCAACTGATTGATGATGAGACCGCCCGACTCTTCTTTCCACGACCAGACGCGTTTCAAAAATGCATCACGGCCCATATCGCGGCGCGAAGTTTCCTTGCGTTCGGCGAGTTGCCGCTCGACCACCATCTGCGTCGCAATGCCCGCATGGTCGGTGCCCGGTTGCCAGAGCACGTCGCGGCCGCGCATCCGCTCAAAGCGGCAGAGAATATCCTGCAGCGTATTGTTGAGCGCATGGCCCATGTGGAGCGAGCCCGTCACATTCGGTGGCGGGATGACGATCGTGTAAGGCTTTGCGGCTTTGCGCTCAGGGCGACCGGCTTTAAACGCGCCTTCCTTCTCCCACACATCACGAATGCGGGCTTCAACTGCCGCTGGATCAAACCGATTGTCCATCATGAAAGATCATCCCGGCCGGAATCGGCCCAAAAGCGCTAAATGAAGGCGCTAGAAAGCGGAGCCTAAGCGCCCTGTCAACTTGGCGAAACGGAATATGGAATGCGCGTTCAGCGCTCGCGGGAAATCTTTTCGATTTCGGCTTTGACCAAACGCTCCACAATGCCTAGCAAATTGGCATCAAGCCATTTTGCAAGAACCGGCTGAAGCGCGGATTCAACCAAAGACCGCAAAACTGCGTCCGTCGCTTCAGGTTTCGGCTGAGGCGGTGCGACCGGTGTCTGCCGTAATGCTTCCAACGCCGAAGCTACAGAGCTTTGAACATTCGGGGATAGCGACAGGCTTTTTTCCGGAACCGCCGGTGGTTCAGCCGGAGCAGGCGCTGGACGCGTCCGCTGCTCAAGGAGCGCGGCTTCGACGACACTGCGCATCCGCACGGCCAATTCGGTGACGACTGCAACGGGATCTGACACTATATGTTGCGCCTCAGGCACCGTCTTTACGCTCTCCGCCCGGTCATCGCTCACCCCGAGTGGGCTCAAAAGCGCAGCTTCCTTTTGGGCATGAAAAGCCATCTGATCGGCCAAATCATAGACATCAGCCCCATTTGCTGACGCATCATCCGAAGGGCGCGCTACGCCGCCTTCAAGATCGTCTGAAATAATCTTCCGGATGGAGGCGAGAATATCCTCCATGGTCGGTTCTTGATTACGTGCAGTTGCGACAGACATCATAGTCCCTCTTTGAGAGAGGACATTAAAACACCTGAAGGGCAGACGGCAAGACAGAACCTTGGCATCCTTGGCACCAATCTACCGGTTTCGGACGAGTTATACTCAATTAATAGGCAGTAAGGTCGGTTCCGGTCGCGCGCGATTTGCTCGCTTCATAATGTTTTTTCGGATCATAGGCTGCGACTTTCAAGCCAAGCCGCGAGGCCGAGAGGCGACCGACGCTCGCAAGCACCTGATAAGATGCCACAACACGGTCATGTTTTGCGGACACAAGATTAACTTGCGCACTTAATAGATTCTGGCTCGAGACCAAAATATCAAGAGTTGTGCGCTGCCCCACTTT
>VGCJ01000101.1 GCA_016870035.1 Alphaproteobacteria bacterium | reverse complement strand
GAGACACCCGCGCAGCCGATCCAGTTAGGCAGCTTCGGGAGCTGGGCAGTTTATGCCTCTGACACAGCCAATGGCCGCGTCTGTTATGCGCTCGCGATGCCGAAGGATCGGCAACCAGCGGGCCTCATACGTGATCAAGCCTATCTTTTCGTATCGTCGCGCCCGCAAGAAAATGTGCGCGAAGAGATCAGTTTTGTGCTCGGCTTTCCGCCGAAAGACGGCGCTGATGCGCAACTCGTGGTCGGCAAAACCACTTATGTTGTTTCAACCAAAGCGCAGGGCAATGCGTGGTTGAAAACTCCAAAGGATGACTCAGCCGCCATCGAGCTCATGAAGAAGTTGCCGCAAATTCAATTGAAGGTTACATCCAAGCGCGGCAATGCCTTGACCGATATTTACGTTATGGCCGGTTTAGTGCAGGCGCTTAATCAGGTGAAAAGGGCCTGTCCGTGAGCCAGCGCCCCGTCGTACGCACGGACGACGGAATCGAAAAGATAGCTGAGATTCTGACTCCGGCTCCGGTGATCACCGGCGGTAAACTTTCTCTCGTCGGATTCGGTCGCGCTGCACTGCACGAAAAACTAGCCGAGATCGGTGTACCTGCGCGCGAACAGAATATGCGCGTTAATCAGCTTTGGCATTGGATCTATCATCGTGGTGCAGCGTCATTTGACGCCATGTTGAATGTATCGAAAACTTTGCGCGCGACGCTTGATGACGCTTTCACGCTTGATCGGCCCGAGATTGTTTCGGAGCAAATTTCAAAAGACGGTACACGCAAATGGTTGATCCGCATGCCGCCAATGGGCGCGCATGACAAGGGCGCGGAAATCGAAACCGTTTACATCCCTGAAAGTGATCGTGGCACTTTGTGCATTTCCTCGCAAGTGGGATGCACGCTCACTTGTTCGTTCTGCCACACAGGCACGCAACGTCTTGTTCGCAATCTCACCGCTGCTGAAATTGTCGCGCAAGTGATGATCGCAAGAGATCGTCTGGGCGATTGGCCGGGCGCAACGCGACCGACCGATGGTCTTGTACCAGATGCTGATCGCGCGGTTTCGAATATCGTGCTCATGGGCATGGGTGAGCCGCTTTATAATTTCGATGGCGTGCGCTACGCAATGGCGACTGTGATGGATGGCGATGGACTATCGCTTTCTCGTCGTCGCATCACGCTTTCGACATCGGGTGTTGTCCCGATGATCCCGCGCGCAGGTGATGAGATTGGCTCCATGATTGCGATCTCGCTTCACGCGGTGCGCGACGATCTCCGCAATGAGCTTGTCCCTTTGAATCGTAAATATCCGATCCGTGATTTGCTTGACGCGTGCAGGGCCTATCCCGGGCTTTCAAATGCGAGACGCATTACATTTGAATATGTAATGCTTGATGGTGTGAATGATTCATTATCCGATGCGCGTGAATTGATCCGTCTGTTGAAAGGCATTCCCGCGAAGATCAATCTCATTCCGTTCAATCCCTGGCCGGGTACGAAATATAAATGCTCTTCATGGGATCGGATTGAAGAATTTTCTGATGCGGTTTTCCGTGCGGGCTATGCCTCACCTGTGCGCACTCCACGTGGTCGCGACATTCTTGCGGCTTGTGGTCAATTGAAAAGCGAAACAGAAAAACTCCGCGCCCGTGCGCGATTGATGCTTGAAGAAGGCATCGGCGCTGACGGTGTTTATGCGGTGGGTGCGGGTGAGGATTAACTATTCCAACCCGGCAATGGCGCGCCCAAATTCTGCGGCATTAAATGGTTCAAGATCATCGATGCCTTCGCCCACACCGATAAAGTGAATCGGTAAACCAAATTTTTCTGCAAGAGCGACGAGAATGCCGCCGCGCGCGGTGCCATCAAGCTTCGTCATGATAAGGCCTGTAACGCCCGCTATTTTTCCAAAAATTTCTACTTGCGATAAAGCGTTCTGACCAACTGTCGCATCTAAGACGAGCAACACCGCGTGGGGTGCTGAAGCATCTTTCTTTTTGATTACACGAATGACTTTTTCGAGCTCCGCCATCAATTCAGTCCGATTTTGTAATCGACCTGCGGTATCGATCATCAAGACATCGCTGTTGTTTTTACTTGCTTCTTCAAGCGCGTCGAACACAAGCCCCGCTGCGTCAACCCCTTGCGGGCGTGTGATCACGGGCGCACCCACACGCTGTCCCCACACTTGCAACTGCTCAATTGCCGCTGCGCGAAATGTATCGCCCGCCGCCAGCGTGATCTTTAATCCTTCGGATGAAAATTTTGACGCGAGTTTGCCGATGGTTGTTGTTTTCCCCGCACCGTTCACGCCAACCATTAGCAAAATAAAAGGCTTCTTCTCGCGATCAATCATAAGCGGGTGAGCGACCGGCATGAGACTTTTTGTGACTTCCTCGGCGAGAATGGTTTTGACTTCATCGCCGCTGATCTCTTTGCCATAGCGGCCTTTGCCGACCGCCTCGACAATCCGTGTTGAGACCGAAAGGCCAAGATCCGCGCGGATCAAAACATCCTCAAACTCTTCAAGCGTCGCGGCATCCAATTTGCGCTTGGTGAAAAGATCCGTGATGCTTTGCCCGATGGAGGCGGAAGAGCGTTGAAGACCCGCTTTCAGCCTTTGCCACCAATTGGCTTTTTGTGGCGTGGGCGCGGCCTCGTGAGCGCCGCCAAAAAGGCGCGTGATCAGGCCGGACTTTTTCTCGGGTTCGTCACTCATGCTTCTCGATAACCCTTTCCTCGCCTGGACGGAAGAGCTAAAGAGCGCTCTTATGAGTCCTGAAGAAATCCAAGGCCGTATTCTTTATCGCGACGCGATGATGCTGGTGATCAATAAACCCGCAGGCATCGCGGTGCATGAAGCGCATCCGAATGCAAAACATCGCGGCAACCATATGGAGCAATATTTTCCGCATCTGATGTTTGGCCTCTCGCAGCCGCCAATGCTCGCGCATCGTCTTGATAAGGATACATCTGGCTGTCTCGTGCTCGGTCGGCATCGAAAGGCGCTTGATGATCTCTCCAAACTCTTTCGCGAAAGCAAGATGGAGAAAGACTATTGGGCGATTGTGCAAGGTGGCCCTGCAGAAGAGCAAGGCCGCATTGATATGCCGCTCGGCAAGATGGATCGCTCCAGGGGCTGGTGGATGAAGCCCGATCCGGAAGGCCTGCCTGCGCAAACGGATTGGATTGTTCGTGGTCGTGGTGCTGGTTTCACTTGGCTTGAATTAAAACCCGAAACCGGACGGACACATCAATTGCGCGTTCATTGCCAGGCCATGGGATGGCCGATCCTTGGTGATCCTATCTATGGTGACGGCAAAGAAACAGGCGAAATGCTTCATCTTCATGCGCGCGGCATCACGATTCCGTTTTATAAAAATAAAGCGCCGATTACCGTGGAAGCGCTCCCACCACCGCATATGATCGAGCGATTAAAAGCCTGTGGCTATCGTGAAGCGTGAAGTGCTTTACGTGAATGATTGCGAGTACAATTAAATCGTCAGTCTCTTGCCGTCATGTGCCGCAATTTTGACTGTTGCGAAGCTGCCTGCTTCAAAATGATCTCCGACATGAACGGATGTGAAACATTTTGTTCGCGCAAGTCCGCCACGCTCGACAAGGACTTCTTGGGTTGTGCCAACAAGCTTTGCGAGATGATCCGATAAAACCTCTTCACCTTTTTCACGCAAACGCTTTACACGGCTCTTGATGACATCAGATTTCACCTGTGGCATCTTCGCGGCTGGCGTGCCAGGTCGCGGAGAATAAGGAAAGACATGTAAAAAGGAAAGCCCGCATTCGTCAACGAGGCGTAATGAATTTTCAAAAGCCTCATCGCTTTCTGTGGGAAATCCCGCGATGATATCAGCGCCGAAAACGAGATCAGGACACGCAGTCTTCAAATCTCTGCAAATTCGAATGGCATCATCACGCAAATGACGGCGTTTCATTCTTTTCAAAATCAAGTCATCGCCTGATTGCAATGAGAGATGAAGATGCGGCATCAGGCGATCTTCAGTAGCAATTGCTTCAATAAGATCTTCATCCGCTTCAACCGAATCAATCGAAGATAAACGTAGTCGCTTCAAATCAGGCACGTGTTTTAAAATCGCTTTGACAAGTTGCCCGAGTTTGGGCTTGCCCGGTAAATCGGGTCCATAACTTGTGAGATCAACGCCCGTGAGAACGGCTTCACTATGGCCTCGATCAACAAGTTTTGCGATTTGCTCGACAACATCGCCCATCGGGACAGAGCGTGAAACGCCTCGTCCATAAGGAATAATGCAGAATGTGCAGCGATGATCGCAGCCATTTTGTACTTCAACAAAAGCGCGTGTGTTTTCCGAAAAAGCCGAGACAAAATGCGTTGCGTGTTCAGTCACCGCCATGATATTCGCAACTTGTACACGCGGATAGGGTCGAGCATTCGTGTTAAGTGTATCAGCGATCGCGGCCCATGTTTCGCGCTTTGTTTTAGTATCATTGCCGATTACGAGCGAAACTTCATCAAGTGCTGCGAAACGTTCCGGTTCAATTTGCGCCGCACAACCCGTCACAATGATTTTTTTATCCGGCGTCTCGCGTTTTATTTTTCGGATTGTTTGGCGCGCTTGTCTCACCGCCTCGGCTGTCACCGCACAAGTGTTGATGATCACGACTTCTGAAAGGCCGCTCGCAGTGGCGGCGTCTTTCATAGCCTCCGATTCAACGAGATTGAGGCGGCATCCCAGCGTCACAAGTATGACACTCATGAGCGACTCGTAGCAAAGAGTGAGGCTTCAAGCGTACCCTGATGTTCGTATTCAACGGGCCCCGTCATCAACACATGCAAATCGGATGCCCGATAATCAATTATAAGATCGCCACCCGGTAAAGAGACACGCACGCGGCGTTCAGTGAAGCCGCGGCGTGAGGCCGCGACAACGGCCGCACAAGCACCAGAGCCACAGGCGAGTGTAAGACCCGCGCCGCGTTCCCACACTTTTTGAATGAGATGATCACGGCTCACAATCTTCACAAGCGAGATATTGGCGCGCTCGGGAAACAGCGGATCATGTTCTAAAATCGGACCATTCACATCAAGCGCATAGGCTTCAACATCATCGACAAAAAAGATTGCATGGGGATTGCCCATATTCACGCAAGCGGGATCATTAAGTGTTTTGCCATTGGTTATTTGGTATGAAAAATCGATGTGATCGATCTCTTTTACAGCACGCGATAGCGGAATATCCTGCCACTCAAATCGCGGCATACCCATGTCAATCGTGAATGCAAATTCTGCCTCGCGACGACACTCTAAAAGCCCTGCAGCGGTTTCCAGTACCAGATGATTTTTGTTGTGATCACGAAGCATATGCCAGCTCACACAGCGCGTACCGTTCCCGCAGGCAGAAGATTCGCTACCATCGGTATTGAAGATGCGCATAAAGCCATCACTGTCCTTCGAGCGCGGATCAAAGATCACCATCAATTGATCAAAATGACTTGAATGATGATGAGCGATGGCGCGTGCTTCTGCGGCTGACACCGAGAGCGTTGTGCCGCGCAGATCTAAAATCGTGATCACGTTCCCGGCGCCATTCATTTTCACGAAAGGCCGACCGGCAAGGGGACTTGTCATCATTTCCTGCTCCTGACGCGCGCGGGCATAGCATAGGCTGGTGGCGCGAGGCGAGGGGTTCCCTTATCTCACAAGGCTCGACCCTTTGCCCTTGTCTGGTTTATCGTCAGCGCGAATCAGGGCGGGAAACCCTGAGAGAGGAGACGCGTCCCGGATGGTCAAGCGGTTTGTCCCCCTTTTTGGACTTTTCGTTGCTCTCGGCATGGGTGTTTTGCCCCTCAGGGCTCAAACCATCGACTCGTTCCCCTTGGCGCCGCCGCCGGATCTCCCGCCACCCGTCGTCATGCCGATTGAAACACCGAAAGGCGCGCTTGAGGCGCCAGCGGCCCCCGCGCCGGGCGAACCTGCTGCGCCAGCAAGCGCCACCGCGGTTTTCAAAAGTGTGGCTCCCCCCGCTTCTGAAGTGATTTTACCTGATAGGCTTACACTAGAATCACACCCGGCTTTGATCTCGCATGGCAAAGGCGAATGGGAAAAAGCCTATGATCAAATTCGTGAAGCGGTAGCAAAACTCAAAGCGGCCGCTGAAAAATCAAAGCTCTCTGTTGTTGGCTATCCGCTGACAATTTTTATCGAGACCGATAATTCAGGTTTCACTTACGATATCATGTTACCGATTGCAGCCGCTTCGCTACCGCCGCCTGATTTGGCAGGTGATATCAAGCTTGGTGAAACGCCGACCGGCAAAGCGATCCGCTTTGTTCATCTTGCGTCTTACGATGAGATCGACGGCGCGTATGAGCAAATCACCGCCTATCTCGATGCCAAAGATATCATTGTGAAAGATGCATTTATTGAAGAATATTTGGCCTTCGGCGAAAAGTCCAATTCACCCGAGACAACAATCAATATTCTTGTCCAGCCGAAAAAATAAACGCGCTCTATCCCTTTATTTTATTGCATTTTGTTTCGATTAACCGGCTTCCACTTAATCGCAAAATGCTCTAGGCGTTCAGCACTTCGCCCGGGCGCAGCACAATGAATTTCTTTTCATCGACTTTGTGAGTGGCCAAAGCTTTTTTTAAATCTTCTGGCGGACGCGTTACGGCTTCATTCGTCAATTGAAACGTGCCCCAATGATGCGCCACGGCGCGTTCGGCGCCAAGTGCAACAAGCGCACGAACGGCTTCATCGGGATTCATATGTTGTTCGGCCATAAACCAGCGCGGTTCATAAGCGCCAATCGGCAGGATCGCTAATTTTAAGCGTCCATGTTTTTCGCGCGCTGCGGGAAAAATTTTTCCATCATGATAACCCGTGTCGCCGACATGATAGATGCGTCCGGCCGGCGTCTCGATCACAAAGGCTGTCCACAGTGCACGCAGACGATCACGAATGCCGCGCGCCGACCAATGATAGGCCTCTTCGAAATGAACGGCGATGTTAGGGCCAAGCTCAACACGCGCACCCCAATCATGTGCTTCAACGCGAATGCCCGCATGAGCATCACGAATGATTGTGTCATTACCAAGCGGTGTAATAATGCGCGGTGCGTGAATAGCATGCAGACGTCG
>VGCJ01000100.1 GCA_016870035.1 Alphaproteobacteria bacterium | reverse complement strand
AGGCCACGCGCTCAAGGCCTTTGATCAACCAATGCTTGATCGCAAAAACAGGATCATTGGTAAAACAAAAGCCGCTTGCGCGATCAGGGCGTCCATGATGCGTTCCGCCCGCTGCAAAAAATACGGTACGTTTTTGAAGCGCGAGATCAGCAGCAAGCGTAGCGCAGCCGACAAGCAACGATGTTCGTTCGAATAGACCAGTATAGATCGGATTATCAAGCGTGCCGATTTTGAATTTTTCACGCAACAAAGTTTGATCGCAGTCAGGCTCATTCGCATGGATGAGCGCATCGAGATAGGCCGTATCATGAAAAGCCAGCATCGCCTCGCGCGTTGCAGCTTCACCTTCGAGGTATTGTTCGGGCGGCAACCAATTCAATGCATGGAGAACATCAATTAACGCGCCGACGCGGCGAATGGCAAGAGGATGACGCCCCGTGTGGCGCGGCGTGTGAAAAACCGGATGGCTGACAAGAAGGGGCAACACCAAAAGACAACGCTCTCACGGACAGTTGTGTATACAACTCAACTCCTAAAGCGCGGTGAGTCTTTCTACAAAGGCTTAATTGCCGCGCCGATCATCAGCAATAAAAAACCCCCGACTATAATCACCGGGTCGCAGGCGCGGATTCAAGTTCAGGCCAAGAGGTCGTATTTGACCACGACATCGGGGCGGGCCCGTGTTTTGTAGCCGACCCAAGCGCGTAAGTTCTTTGACGTAAGAATTCCGTGAGCGCGCTTCGATTCGTAAAGCTTGCGATGAAATCAGGCGATAGAGGCACGCCAATCGAGATGTCAAGTGTGGAGCCCATACGGTCGCGTACTTCTTTGAAAATCAAAGCGAGGCGCAATGTAGAGCTGATATGGCTCGCCATTTGGAAGAGGCGGCTGTTTTGCCCGTGAAAATAAACCGGCACCACATGTGCGCGCGAACGCTGAATGAGTTGCGCGGTGAAGGGTTGCCACGGCCAATCCGTCGCTGGCTTTTGACCGAGCCGATCCGGTGATGTCGAAATCGCGCCCGAGGGAAAGACAACAATCGAGCCTCCTTGATAAAGATGCGTGCGGGCCTTTTTGTGTGTCTCAAGATTGGAAGCGGTCGCTTCAGCGGTGCCAGAAAAGTCAACAGGCAAGAGAGAGGGCCTGGCTTCTGGGGCACTCAACAAAGCGGTATGTGTGAGAACAAGAAAATCCTTACGAATTTTTTCCATCAACCAGCAAATCGCAATTCCATCGAGCACGCCATAGGGATGGTTAGCGACAACAACCAGGGAACCTGTCTTTAGCACGGCATTCAATTCATGATCGTCGAGTGGAATCTTTAAGTCGAGTGAACGCACCGCCGCTTGCCAGAAACTTTCGCCTTGAATCGGATTTTTTTGGTTCAATTCATAAAGCCGTTTCAATTCGGGTTGGCCGTTTATTTTTTTCGACTGCGCGAATCGTAATTTGTTGCAGAAGAGGTTGCGTGGGCTCTGAATAAGAAAAGCGAGTGTGTTCCATAATAAAACTGTCACATGATTTTCATGACAGGATGATGACGGTAGAAAACGCGCTTTATAGGTCAGGCCGCTTGGGACAGGCGTGGTCTAATTGCGCGGCTTACATTGTCGATAAATTGCTGCGTGGCCGCCGCATGCGAATAGAGCAGTGCAAAATTTCGGCAAGACTCGCGCTTAATCGAGAGCGCAGTAATTGCAGCTTTTCGAAGATCTTGATGCGCAACGCCCACTTGAGCTTCAAGAATTGATGGGACGACACCCGCAGTCGGGAAAGTTACGACCGGTGTCCCACAGGCAAGAGCTTCGAGAAGCACATTGCCGAAAGTTTCGGTGAGGCTCGGAAACACAAAAACATCGACAGAGGCATAGGCTGCAGCGAGGGCTTCGCCATAAAGCGCACTGTAAAGATTACATACGGATAGGTGAATTCAAGGCGCGCACGGTCAGGCCCATCACCCACCATGACTTTTGTGCCAGGTAATTTTAACGAAAGAAACGCATCAAGATTTTTCTCGATGGCGAGACGAGATACGCAAAGAAAAATCGGACGCGGATGATTATTGGGCGCATCCGGTAAAGGATGGAACAAATCGGCATCGACGCCGCGCGACCATAAAGAGCAAGATCGAAAACCTTGATCCATTAATTCTTTTTGTAAGGCGTTGGTCGCGACCATCGTCGTGACGCCTGCATTATGAAAATAATGCAATACACTATAGGTCAAACTGGGCGGAATCGGATAACGCGCCGCCACATATTGCGGGTAACGCGTATGATAAAAGGTTATAAAAGGTTGTTTCCTTCGTAACGCAGCATGACGCGCCATCCATCCAAGTGGACCTTCGGTCGCAATATGAAGTGCGTCGGGGTTTTGTTCCTTGATCGCCTCGCTCACCACTTGGGGTGATGTAAGTACGAGATGAATTTCCGGATAGCCGGGCATGGGTGTTGAAGGATAATTGGAGGGTGTAATAAAATTGATTGTTGCACCGTAGTCCGCCGCATCAAGTTTTAGTCGTTTAAGAGTGCGCACGACACCATTGACTGGTTGACGCCAAGCATCGGTAACAATCAGGACGCGCATGAGGCCTCGCTTTTTAACGGGCGCGATTTGAAATTTTCGCCCTTGCCAAAGCGGATTCATGTTGCGTTTTGATGACAGTGCTTTTCGGCGGCTTTGTTCAAGCCAACAAAAAACCCCAGATCTCGCGATCCGGGGTTTATATGTTTTGACAATTTCGTTTTGATCAAGCGAGAAGTTGCGGACGCATGTCGCTTGCGCTGATACCCGCCACTTCAACCGGCTTTTTCATCGCGTCACGACGGAAAGGCTCGCCAAGTTCCTGATTGATCATGGCTTCGATCAATGTGGTCTTGCCATGTTTCATTTGATCTTCAACTGCTTTCGCGAGCGCATCGCGCAATTCATCTTGCGTGCGCGCTTTCACACCTTGCAAACCGCAGGCTTTTGCAAGATCGGCATAAGAGACTTCAGGGTCAAGTTCCGTACCCACGAAATTGTCATTGTACCAAAGTGTCGAATTGCGCTTCTCCGCACCCCATTGATAATTGCGGAACACAACTATCGTGATGGGCGGCCATTCTTTGCGGCCAATCGCAGTCAATTCGGTGACCGCGATGCCAAATGCACCATCGCCCGCGAAACCGACAACCGGCACATCGCGACACGCAATCTTCGCGCCGATGATAGATGGCAAACCATAACCGCATGGACCAAAGAGACCCGGAGCGAGATATTTGCGGCCTTCTTCAAAGGTCGGGTAGGCATTGCCAATCGCGCAATTATTGCCAATGTCCGACGAAATGATCGCATTCTTCGGCAGTGCGGATTGAATCGCACGCCATGCCATGCGCGGGCTCATCCAATCAGGCTTGGACGCGCGTGCGCGTTGGTTCCATGTCGTACCCGGATCATCATCCTCGTGATCCATCGACGAGAGTTCCTGCGCCCAACGCGACTTGGTGGTTGAGATCAAATTCTTGCGCTCATCGCGACCAGCATTGCCGGCATTCGGTGATAATTTCGCAAGAATGCTTTCAGCCGCTTTTTTAGCATCGGCAACGATACCGATTGTCACTTTCTTTGTGAGACCAATGCGGTTCGGGTTGATATCGACCTGAATGATTTTGGCTTGCTTGGGCCAATAATCGAGACCGTAACCGGGAAGCGTCGAGAACGGGTTCAAACGCGTGCCAAGAGCGAGCACAACATCCGCTTTCGAAATCAACTCCATCGCTGCTTTCGACCCATTGTAGCCGAGCGGGCCAGCAAACAAACGATGCGAACCGGGGAAAGCGTCATTGTGCTGATAGCCCACGCAAACCGGTGCATCGAGTCTTTCAGCGAGCGCCATGGAAGCGGGAATCGCGCCGCCGATGACAACGCCCGCGCCATTAAGGATCACCGGGAACTTTGCTTCCGAGAGAAGCTTGGCGGCTTCTGCAATGGCGTCTGCACCCCCTGCAGGGCGTTCGAACTCGACCGGCACCGGCAATTCAATATCAACCACTTGCGTCCACACATCGCGCGGGATGTTGATTTGCGCGGGTGCAGAGAGGCGCTTCGCATTCATGATGACGCGGTTCAAAACTTCCGCGATGCGAACAGGATCGCGAACTTCTTCCTGATAGGCGACCATATCTTTGAAGAGCGCCATCTGTTCAGTTTCCTGAAAACCGCCTTGGCCGATGGTGCGGTTCGCCGCTTGCGGCGTGATGAGCAAAAGCGGCGTGTGGTTCCAGTAAGCGGTTTTGACGGCGGTGACGAAATTGGTGATGCCCGGTCCATTCTGCGCGATCATCATCGACATCTTGCCGGAAGCGCGGGTGTAGCCATCGGCCATCATGCCGCCCGAGCCTTCATGCGCGCAGTCCCAAAACGTAATGCCCGCTTTCGGAAACAGATCCGAGATCGGCATAAAGGCCGAACCAATAATGCCAAAGGCATTGTCGATGCCATGCATCTGGAGGGTTTTGACGAAGGCTTCTTCGGTCGTCATTTTCATGGTTTCAGGCTCCCTTAAATCTATGTGCGTCCGGATTCCCGATCAGTCTGATGCCACCTTAGCGGGCCAGTCAAACCTAGGTTTAGGGCCACGGACCGGGGCTTGTGAAGTCCACATTGATTTTAGCTGGACGAAGAGCGCTGAGGTGGAACGGGTGACACGCGGCTGATGGGCCCGCCGAGGGTGATTAGAGGGCTGCCGATGCTGTGCGCTTTGCGCATAGCTTTTCCGTGGCACATTCCCTTGCCAAGCCCATCACGCAATGCTTGAAGCGTTCCAGAGTTCCCGAGTTTGTTGTTTGGAAAATTTCGTCATGACGCGCCATGCAGTGAAAAAACCTCTGTCCCTCGTTTCGATCAAAGCGCCGAAGCGTGATGCAGCGAGTGATAACGCGACCACCGAAACACTTGTAAAAGACATTCTCTCTGATGTGCGTCAGCGGGGTGATGACGCTGTCCGCCATTATTCCGAGCGGTTCGATGACGCGACGCTTGAACGGTTCGAAGTGAGTGAAGCCGAGAAGAAATCAGCCCTTGATGCCCTCGATCCGCAAACGCGAGCAGACACAGAATTCGCGATTGAGAATGTTCGTAAATTTGCGGAAGCGCAGAAGGCAACGATTTTGCCTCTCGAGATTGAATCGCTGCCCGGTCTTCGTCTTGGTCATCGCGTAATACCGATTGAAACGGTTGGTTGTTATGTACCTGGTGGGCGCTATCCGATTTTGTCGGCGCCTGTAATGACACTTGTTCCGGCGAAAGTCGCAGGTTGCGACCATATCGTTGCGTGCCTTCCTCCCAACGCGCATCCCGCGATGATTGCCGGATGTCATTTATCGGGCGCCGATCAAATTTTCCGAGTCGGTGGTGCGCAAGCGATTGCCGCAATGGCTTATGGCACAGAGTCGATTCCGGCCGCTGATAAAATTGTTGGACCAGGCAATGCCTATGTGAATGAAGCGAAGCGTCAGGTATTCGGCCTTGTTGGAATTGATCAACTTGCGGGCCCGAGCGAAATTTTCACGCTCGCCGATGAGACCGGTAATCCCGAGATGATTGCGGTCGATCTTCTCGCGCAAGCCGAACATGATGTGCGCACGCGTGTGGGTCTCATCACAATTGATCGCGCTTTGGCCCAGGCAACACTCAAAGAAATCGAACAGCAACTTGTCAATCTTTCAACCGCTGATGTCGCTGGCGCCGCGTGGCGTGATTATGGTGAAATCACAGTGGTGCCCGATGAGGAGACGATGATTGCCTATTCGGATGTGATTGCGGCAGAGCACCTTCAAGTTCATACGCGCGACGCCCACGCGCTTGCAAAAAAACTTCGTAATTACGGCTCTCTCTTTATCGGAACACTCGCAAGCGTTGTTTATTCAGACAAATGTTGCGGAACTAATCACACATTGCCGACAATGGCAGCAGGACGTTATACCGGCGGTTTATGGGTTGGTTCATATTTGAAGATCTGCACCCATCAATGGCTTGATGAAAAAGGTGTTGCTGCGGTTGCTCCGCCAGCTGCGCGACAAAGCGCGACAGAAGGTATGGAAGGTCATCGCCGCGCGGCGTCCTACCGTTTGGGTCGTCAAGCGCTCGGGCCAATTTAAATTTCACACACTGAAGGACTGTTTCGATGGATCTTGGAATTAAAGGGCGCAAAGCCATCATCTGTGCATCGAGCAAGGGCCTTGGCAAAGGCACGGCTTTCGCTTTGGCAGAAGCCGGCTGTGAAGTCGTTTTGAATGGTCGTAACGCTGTGGTCCTTCAGGCGACTGCAGAGGAAATCAGAAGAGCAACGAGCGCAAAGGTTACGGAAATTGTCGGCGATGTTTCCGAGCGCGCGACGCAAGACCGCCTTTTAGAGGCCTGCGCTGAACCGGATATTCTCATCAATAATAATGGTGGACCGCCTTTGCGTGATTTCCGTGCGCTTGATCGTTCTGCGCTTGTCGAAGGTGTCGTGCAGAATATGGTGACACCAATTGAACTCATTCAACGCGTCATTGATGGCATGGTCGCACGGCAATTTGGACGCATTATCAACATTACATCTGCCTCCGTGTTAACACCGATCAGCGGCCTTGATTTGTCGTCCGGTGCGCGTGCGGGGTTGACGGCGTTTTTAGCAGGCGTTGCGCGCGACGTCGCAAATGCAAATGTCACCATCAATGCGTTGCTGCCGGGTATGTTTGATACAGACCGGATCAAGAGCAATTTTGCCCGCGCCGCTGCACAACAATCAGTCTCCGAAGATCAAATCCGCACACAGCGGATGAATTCGATTCCGGCTAAACGTCTCGGTACAGCCGAGGAATTCGGTCGAATTGCAGCCTTTTTGGCGAGCGCGCATGCGGCTTATATAACCGGCCAGAATCTTCTCGTTGATGGCGGCGCCTTCCGTTCCGCTTTTTAAATGTATCACAGATTTGATCTAACACAAATCATCTGCGTGGACTTGTCTTTAGAGTGATCCTTGTTGCCGTTTAAACTGGGGCAGGGACCAAAGATGAATAATTTTGATTTTGCAAAAAAACGCTGAAAACAAGGCGCGAAGAACTTGCTGCTATTGCAAGCCGCAGTTCCGATCCCACTCTGATCCTCAACGGCATCAATCATGTTGTTTGTGGGGTGAGCATTTTTTCGTCGGCAAGAGTCACGGAGGGACGGCACGAATAAGCAATCTTGCAATTGACCTTGCATGAACTGTAAAATCATTGGAAAACGCTGCAGCCGGTCCCCGAATGAAATTGATCAAGCTTGACACCACCGACATTCGGATTCTTTGCGTTTTGCAGAGCCATGGGCAGCTGAGCAA